>JAURDW010000069.1 GCA_030827745.1 Candidatus Poseidonia sp. | reverse complement strand
GTTCGGGTCGTTGTCAAACCGAGTGTCGTCAAGGAAACCGGATTGCGTGACAAAATAGACCGTCAGCAAAAGGAAAACCATGATGGTTGGAATTGGAAAGCGGGTGATGGCTCCGGTCGCCCCGGATTTCTGCCATTCCCGCTTAAACCGTTTTGGGGCATCGAGGACGGCGTCAAGGGTCTTTTTGGAGTTCATCGTTTTGAGTTGACCTGAGAGTTGGTCGCGAACGGCTTTTGATTTGCCGCTTAATTCTTCCAAACGACGGTTTCCCTCCCTGTTCATGCTCTTCTTGGTGGGCTTTTTTGGACCATCACTTGATTCCATGAACCCACCTCAAACCGTGGGAGACACGGCACCTTCAAAGCCTTACCTTTTGGTTGATGCTGGTTCGTGTCTGTTGTCAATGGTTGCCGACGGGTTGAAGTGCCGACCCTCCACCGTCGGACTGGACCCACCTCATTGACGGAGGCGGGGCCAGGTGAGGCCCATGCCAGCCCCTAAACTTCCAGAAAAACGTTGGTCCATTGATTTGGAGAAAACCATCCAAGAAGCGCATTACGCCAACGGCGAATTGTACAATCGTCGCTACGCCTTTCGCCCAGGTAGCGGAAAAGAACTTTTCGTCATTGACACCCCACCACCGTATCCATCTGGGACCTGGCACATCGGTGCCGTCGCCCAGTACTCCATGATCGATGTCATCGCACGCAGCCAACGTTTGCTTGGCAAGGAAGTGTTCTTTCCCTGGGGCGTTGACCGAAACGGCATCAACATCGAATTCACCGTAGAAAAAAACACCAAGCGGAAAATGAAGACCTATGACCGGGATGAATTTCTCAACCTTTGCGAAACGACGATTGAAGCCTTCACCCAAGCCATGCGAAACACGGCACGAAGGGTCGGGCTCTCGTGTGATTTTGACCGCGAGTACCTGACCGATGCACCCGACTACCGAAGCGTCACCCAATCCATCTTCGTTGAACTCTTCAAGAAGGGGGACATCATTGAAGATTTGCGGCCCAACATCTACGACCCCGTTGAAGGAACAACCATTGCCGATGCGGAGGTGGAACGCCTTCCACGAAAGACAAAACTCGTCGACGTTCGCTGGCGATGCGAAGATGGGGAGGAATTGGTCATCTCCACCACACGGCCCGAGATGATTTGTGCATGCGGCGTCGTGGTGGTGCATCCCGAAGACGAACGGTACCGCCACCTTGTTGGCAAAACAGTCACCCTCCCACTTCAAACCGAAGGTCGTTCAACCAAAGTGAAAATTTTGGAACACCCCTCGGTGAAATCTGAATTTGGCTCGGGCATTTTGATGGTCTGTTCCTTTGGTGACCAAAACGACGTGGCGGTGTTTCGCGAACTCGGCTTGAACCCTCACCAAGCCATCGACCTTGCTGGTAACATGACGGACATTGCGGGACCCCTCAGCGGGATGAGCGTGATTGAAGCAAGAAAAGAGGCCATTGCCCTGCTTGAACAACAGGGCGATTTGGTCAATGTTGTTGAGCGAGAACAGGAGGTTCCTGTCTCCGAACGAGGAAAGAATCCGGTGGAGATCATCCTCCTCAAGGAATGGTACGTTCGTCAAACCCACATTCAAGACCGCATTCGCGAGTTGATTGACTCCATCTCGTTCCACCCTCCTCGAAACCGTCAGTTTCTTCTCGACTGGATGGACAACATCAGCATCGATTGGCCGATCAGCCGCCGTCGCTGGTACCACACGGAAATCCCCATTTGGTACAGCGAAGACGAAACTCAGGTCATCGTTCCGCCTTCAGGCACGTATGTGCAACCTTGGAAAGAGGCCCCCCCCGAGGGAAGCCGCGTCCTTGACCGTGCCACTCGCAAAGATTTGGGCAGTTTTGAGGCGCTCAAAGAAGACTTGGGAGAGGTTTCTGGTGAGGAAAAAGTGTTCGACACGTGGATGGACTCTTCAAATTCCAACCTCTTCGTCAGCGGGTACCTCAACCACCCAGAAGTTTTTGAGCGTGCATTTCCCACCGCCCTGCGCCCTCAAGGGAAGGAAATCGTTCGTACATGGCTGTATTACACCCTGCTCAAGTCAACCCTTGTTCTGGATAAGCCCGGCTTTCAACATGTGTGGATTGACGGCCTTGGCATGGACCCTTGGGGCCGTAAAATGAGCAAGTCGTTGGGCAACGGCATTGATGCTGACTCCGTATTGGAATGTGGTGCTGGCGGGCGAACCGGTTCATGGAAAATCAAAGGCCCAGACGGTTCAGTAAGCCTTCGGGCCAACAAAATTGGGAGCGAGTGCTTCCGATTGTGGAAAGCGTGCGATGCGCAAGTGGGTGATGACTTCCAAATCAACCCAGAAGAAATCGAAAAGAAATACTTTGGTGTTCTCACCAAACTGTTCAACGTGGCCAGGTTTGCCTCGCAATTTGAGGTGCCTAAAACTTTGGACGAAACACCCGAAGGATTGGCCCCGGAGGACAGGTGGATTCTCGCTGAATTTCAACGCACCATGAACGAGGTGCGGTTAGGATGGGAGCAGCTCGACATCTACACCGCAACGCAAGCGCTCAAAACATTTGGAACAGGTCTCTTGCCCAGCCATTACCTCGAGATGGTGAAATCACGGCTTTACGACGACGACCAAGGTGCAGCCTGGACATTGCACCGAATTGTGCGAGATTTCATGTCGGCTTTCAGTCCCGTTTGTCCCTTCTTCACCCACCATATCTCGTCGACCGTGTACGGCACATCGGCGGTTGAAGTGGATGCCTTCCCCGAAGCCCCTCTACCCGATATCGGCCCCGGCACGGCCGAAGGAAAACGCCTCTGCGACCTTTCCAACCCACTTCAAGAATTCAACGGGCGGACATGGGGAGCCAAAAAAGATGCAGGCCTCTCATTGAATCAACCCATTGGCGGCATTCAAATTCCCGAGGAACTGAGTGAACTTTCAGCCACCCTTACCCGGATGCACCACCTTGAGTGATCACTCTTCTTCGAACAACGTGGTTTGCCGAGACGGTGGCACCTCCAAATGTCCGAGGCGGAAACCCACCAAGCGAATGCTCTTCTCCGAGTCGACCGAGTTGGCAAAAAGCGTCGTTGCTAGCCGCGTAAACACGGCCGAATCGTCCATCGCTACGGGGATGCTTCGACCGGATGCATGGGTTTCAAATCCCGTGTACCGTATCTTCACCTCCGCCAAGCGCCCGCTCACCCCCAACCCGTTCGCCCGTTCAATGACGATTTCCACCAGTTCAACCAAGCGGTCAAGAACGTTTTCATGGTCGTATTGGTCCTCTTCAAACGTGTGCTCCTTTCCGATTGACTTCCGGCTTCGAACTGGACTGACAACATTGCTGCTTTCTCCTTCAACCACTTTGAGAAACCAAGATGCAAAACGTTCCCCAGTCAAACGGCTTAACGAGAGTTCGCCCAATGCCTGCAATTCGTCAGCCGTCGTGTAGCCCCATTCCGCTAATTGGGTCGCACGTTTCGGGCCAATGCCAGGAATTTCCCGTACTGACCTTCCCGAAAAGAAGGCCTCAACCTCATCGGGCAACACCCGGTAAATTCCGTTGGGCTTGTTCACTTCACTCGACATTTTCGCCAAGACTCGGGTTGACGCAATCCCAAACGACGCTGTCAGCCCCAACCGTTCGTAAATTGTAGACTGCAACGATTTGGCCAACGCGAATGCAGCGTCCCAATCGCCCGCTACTGCTTCCGTGACGTCCAGGTAGGCTTCGTCAATGCTGGCTTTCTCAAAAGCGCTTGATGGTTCTCGAAGCAACTCCATCACTTTTCGACTTGCTCGGCTGTAGAGCCCCCGAGTTCCACGAATGTAACGGGCAGGGCCAAACGGAGCTGCTGGGCATCGCCGCCATGCCTCGGAGATTGGCATTGCGGAGCGAATGCCGTAGACCCTGGCTGCATAATTGCATGTTGAAACGATGCCCCGGCCTCGCCCTTGCTTCGGGTCCGAACCGATGACGAGCGGGATGCTTTCGTCAAATCCGTGGTGGAGGGTCTCAACAGCAGCAAAAAACGCATCCAAATCACAATGAATCAGAATTCGTCTGGTGCTCTCGCTGTTCATGTCAACCGCTCACTCCATTGGTTGACCGGTGTCTGCGGTGTTTCAACTTGATGGGGAATCAGTTCAACAAAGGGGTCTGGTAAAAGAACGATAGCCTCGTTAAACGACCGTCAATGATTCCCATGCAGACCAACATAACCCGAGAGTTGTCCCATCCCTTGCTGCGACGGCCTGTTCGTGAACTCAACCTCGCCGACATCTCCCCACAACCGGGCATGCTCTACCACTTGGCGGGCCCGGGGCATGCCGGAAGGGGCATGCGCCCCGTCGCAGAACATTGGGTCGCTCAGGCGCTTTCTACGGGCCACATGGTGCACTGGGTCGATGGTGCATGCCGCATTGACCCCTCACGACTTCTGGCCCCTCTTGCTCGTTTGCAAGCCGACACGGAAGCGTGCCTCGCTCGGCTTTACTTGAGCCGAGGATTTACGCTGCACCAACTCGACCGGCAAGTCGAACGCTTGGCTCACGAAGTGCAACTGACGCGGTCGCCCTTGGTCGTTGTTGACGGTTTGCTGGCCATGCACGAGGACGATGCCATCAAACGACTGGAGTCTCGCACCCTGCTCAGGCGTCATGCACGTGTGCTCCAGCGGTTAGCACAACGTCATCAAGTGGCGGTCGTGATCATCACAGAACAGCGTGCGCGAACGCCCCACCTCACCCGTATCCTCCGCCACTTGCATCGTCAATGCGACCATCACCTGCTCGGAGAATGGCAGGGTTCTCGACGCCACCGCCGGCTCTTTTTACGCCACCCGAGAACTGGACTTCAGGGGTGTTGGGAACCAAACCTCGACCGCACGCAGACCCGGTTTGTCCTCCAGGCTCGCGAATTCACAAGCCGAAACATGCCCCCCACTACGGTTGCATTGACGCTTCGTCACGGTGAACATTGAAATCGAGCAGGGACGCTTGCTGCCCCTCCATCCTCAACCGTTCAGTGGTCCAACCAAACGGAGCAAGGAGGGCCCAAACGGCTCGCTCAGCGAGTTGCTGGTAATGTTGGTAACACCCCACCACGGATTTCTCGGACGGAAGTTCTTCAGCGAGCAGCACCCGTTCGAGGGGTTCACGGGCGCTTGAATTCAAGACCGCGTAACGAATCTTACCGCCAGGAGGCACATGAAGGCCCTGTTGATGTGCACGGACAAGCGCAGCATAGGTGAGATTTTTGACGCGATAATCGTCCAAAGTCGACGACACCCGACGGGTGATCACCAGCGCGCTGAGGGGGACTTGGCCGGAACGAAGGCGTTGAAGTTCCGACCGGTAAAACTGGAACACACGTCGCTGCGATTCCGGACCGGGAACACCCGCCTCCATGGGACCCAATGTCAACAACGCCAACCCCTCCTCTTGCAATTCACGCACCCAAGGCGGAGTGGAATGTTGCCGCAATTCAATACCGCGAACCTTGCATTCCCCTCCACCGTAAGCCCAGTACTTTGTGAGTGAACCTGAGCCATGAACGCGGCTGGGAAGGAAAGCGATGAAATCGTAATGTTGTTCCAATTCAAGCGGGATACCAACCAGTTCGGTCACGTGTGCAGCGAAGGCTTTGGCGTCGTCGCGTTGCTGCTCTTGGCTCCGTTGACGCCGGTCTGCAAGCCAGACACAATCAACGATGGCATGCAGAACCTCCCAACCGTCCCGTTGCGCCTCTTCAATGGTGGTCAGCAAAATGTCGCGGGACCAAGCGCAAATGGCCTCGTGGGCTTCAATACGTCCAAAACGGGCGTTGCGGTATCCTGTGTAACCAAAGCACGTGACCAGCAACCACTTCAGAGCGTTTTGCCGGAGGTCAAACGCGTCCCCCTTGGCTGCTCGCTGACGTTTGAGTTGTCGACGACGTTCGATAATGGGGGCCACGACCCGTCCGAGAAATCCGTGGCGGCGTCCGCAGGTATGACTGGACAAGCCCGGGACCCGCATGGCGTGTTCATGGGCCAAGGGAAACAAACCGTGACCGAACGCCGAGCGACGGTACCTTCGTTGAAATTCCGACCTTGCAGCACCGGGGTCAAGCGGGACAAAGGCGCTGCTGGAACGCTGTTCTGGCGGCTGGCAACACGGACAGTTGAGGGTCTCCGGCGAGATGTTACGCGTGGCGATGATGCTCGGGAAGAGGCTGGCAAAATCGAGTTCGATCACGGAAGCATGGACACCCGGACGGCTGTCAAGGTAGAGTCCACCGCGGTCGGCATGGAGGAGTTCAAGAGCGGATTTCGTGTCTTCTGGACGGTTTTTCTTCCACGGCACCAAGACACCATCGTCCATGGCCACGCGCATTTGAATAGCGCTGATGACCGACCCAGGGGAAAGGCGAGAAATGACTTGAGCCGACTGGCTGGAGTGTTGCGCCAACTCAAGCAGCCCCGCCACGCCCCCTTCCTTAACGATGAAACTGTTGCGGAGGTCCAAATGCAGACGCCCTTCCAAAAAAAACGACCCGTGCCGATGTCGGGTGTGGCCGTAGGAACGGACGGTTCGGGCTTGAGTTGACTGTTGGAGAGCTGCGAGTGAACGACCCAACCGAAACGCACGACCTGATGTTTCGCTTTGATGAATCAGCCAGGGAAACAGCCGTTGGTCGCCCCCGTAGGTCAAGATGATGTCCGGGTCCATGACGTTGATTGTTTGCTCAAAGGCATGCAGTAAAGCCTCTTGCGAATCAAACATGGCTCGAACGAGCGTGGCCTCGGTCAGGGCACGTGGTGAAGGACGAAGTCCTGGTTCGTCCATGACCTTCAACTCAATGCGTTGAATCGCATCGTGAACCGAGGGAATCGTGGCTGACGCGAAGGTCAAGCGGAGTTGAAGGACGCAGAGCGGTGGGCCGTGTTCTGCACCGTCTTTGGTGATCGACGGAAGGGGGACCAGTCCGTCGGCATCCCAGCGCACCTTCGTGAACGGTTCGCACCCGTGTTCGTTGAGAAAACGCTGCACCAAATGAGCGTCCACCGAGTACAGCGTGTAGCGGTGGAAATCGCCTCGGGCTTCAATATGTTCGGCAAGTGCCTTCAGATGATGAAACGGCCCGATGCGCACCTCCAAGACCGGCGTCCTGTCCTCGCCTTCCAAATCAAGACGCATCAACCTTCGACTCACACCAAGCACGTTGAACCGCGTGGAAATCTCCGGCAACATCAGCCAGTGTTCAAGACGCTCCATCTCGCTGGAGGATGCGTGGACGTGAAGCGAGGCCGTCCAAGGCACTTCACACGCATGGGCCTGCCCCCCTTCATCAACGAGCCAGACCACCATGCCGGTGGAGTGGGCGTTTTCGTGGACATCAAGGAGCCAACCCTCAATCATCCACTCGCCTCTCTTCAAGCGCGGAGAGGCGTCGGTCCAATTGGTCGATTCGGACCATCAAACCCACGGCCATGCTCAGCACCATGGGATGCCAAGTCTCGAGCGAAGGCAACATGCCACCAGCGGCACGGCGCTGACGAACTTCGTCGAAGAGGGCGTCAAGGGCCGCTTGTTCGGTGGTTGAAAGCGCTCTTCGGTAGGCCTGCCACCGTCCCAATTCCACCTCAACACGGGTTCGCCACGGCGGTACACTTCGTCCCATACCGTTTGGTGCTGCAGGGCAATCCAGTTGGTTTTGTTAGACCCGGTATTTGAAAGTGAAAGTGCTACAAGAGGTCTTTGTTGACCACGAAATCGCAGGGTTCACCAGCCAAAACCGCCATGACATTCGCGGCGATATCGGCACCAACACGGGCTTGGGCTTCGAGAGTGGAAGCCCCGATGTGGGGCGTTCCATGGAAATGTTCGTGTTGAAGAAGCGGATGGTCAGGGTTGACCGGTTCGA
>JAURDW010000068.1 GCA_030827745.1 Candidatus Poseidonia sp. | reverse complement strand
CTCAAAGGGACGACCGCAAGCGATGAACATGAGCGAGGGGGGACCGGAGGCTCAACATGTCCCCCTGTCCCACAAAGACCTCCCGTTTCGCTTGGCTGACATGAAACTCAGTCGGCCTCTCCCGGCCAACATCCCTATGGCCGAACCCGTTAACGGGTTGCTGCGGGAATGGATGTTCCAATTTCGGTTGCTTCGCACTGAATGGAAAAAGGAGCATTACACCACCCTCGCCTTTGGGATCCTTGCCCTCTGCCTCGGTTCGATTTCGACTGAACTGTGGAACGGGGGCGACGCCACCGCAAGCGGCGTTGACGGCCTTCTCGCTATCAACGGCTTCCAATTTTTCCAAGTTCTTCTTTCGGTGCTCTGCTGGGCATGGTTTGCCTACCAGGCTTGGATGCTTTTTCCCGTCATGCGTGTCCATGCCATGTCGCTCTTGGTCATGTGGAACGCCATGATTGGAGCGCAGATTTTCTTCCATCGGAACAACCCTGCATTCCCCGGGGGAGCCAACTTATCGGACATGATGGAAGGGACGCTTATTCTCCTCGTGGTGTTCTTTTTCCTCTTCTTCTTTTGGAAAGCCGTCGTTGAAACTCGGGACTTGCATGTGGAAGTCCATCACCTCCACGAAGACGTGAGGGTCATGGAAGCGGAACTTGCCGAACACTCGCTAAAGGGCTGGACTGCCCTTTTTGGAACATGGGTGGGCCTTATCACCGTCTCCGCATGGGCGGGCCTACACCACGTTGCCGAATACGGCGAAGCCAACTACGGCTTTCTCTTTCTGCACCTCCTGACGGGTGTGCCCGCTGTGCCAGCGCTCATGGTGGTGTTGTGGTACCCTCAGCGAATGTTGGGCAACCAAACCCAGGTGCGCACCCGAGCCGCCCTTGACGCAGCCTTGGAAATGAACGAGGAACACGTCCCTCTGAACGCCAAAGCAGCCTGTCCGGATTGCGGGGCCGCTTCCAAACTCACGCGGGACGTTGCTGGAACCCTCACCCATCCCTGTCTTGGCTCGGGCTGTTCGTCTCAAGTGACGGTTGGAACGGCTTGCAGCGCTTGCAAAACGGACATGCCGAGCCGTTTGGATTGCCCCTCGTGCGGGGTGAATGCACCGGCCATGAATTTCCTTCCCGACCAGGAGGCTTGGTGAGATGTTTGAACGATGTCGCGAAGATTTTCCCACCCTTCAGGATGATACGGCCCCAGCCTATCTTGACAACGCCTGTGTAACGCTCAAGCCCCAATCCGTTATCGACGCCATCACCAACTACTACACCCAAACGCCGGGCTGCGGGGGTCGTTCGGTTCACCGCTATGGAACCGCCGTGTCAAAAGCCGTCAACGATTCAAGAAGCAAATTGGCCGCATTTATCAACGCTGAAGCAACCGACGAGGTTGTTTTTACCCGGAATGCGACCCACTCAATCAACCAAATTGCCCATGGCCTCGCTTGGGAACGAGGTGATGTCGTTTTGACTTCGGACCGTGAACACAACTCAAACCTGGTGCCCTGGCTCCAACTTGAACAGGAGCAAGGCATCGACCATCGCGTGGTCAAGAGCCATGAAGACAACACCTTCGACCTCGAAGCCTTTGAACATGCATGTGAAACGGCTGGTCCCCGTCTCAAAATGGTCGCCATGAGTCATGTTGGGAATTTGGATGGCGTAGAAATTCCAATTGCAGAAGTGACGAAAATCGCCCACGACCATGGCGCTCTTGTGGCCGTTGACGGTGCCCAATCAACCCCCCACATGAACGTGGATGTCCAAGCGCTCGACATCGATTTCCTGTCCTTTTCCATTCACAAGATGTGCGGGCCCTCTGGCATGGGGGGATTGTGGGGACGGTACGATCTGCTCACCGGCCTTCGCACCATCCAATCAGGTGGACAAACCGTGACCCATTCAACGTATTCTGAGGCAACCTGGGCGCCGCCGCCCTCAAAATTCGAGGGTGGACTCGGCAATTTTTCCGGTATGGCCGCCACCGGGGCTGCCGTTGATTACCTCGCATCGTTGAACATGGACGACGTTCATGACCACGAAATCCGCCTGAACCGAATCATGACCAAGGGCGTGAAGGACTTGCCCGGCATGGACATTATCGGACCCGATGACCCTGCTCAACGGGGCGGCATTTGTTCCATTCTCTTGGAGCACCTCCCCGTCCATGAAGTCGCCTTATTGCTGGACGAAGTTGCTGGGGTGATGGTTCGCAGCGGTCAACATTGTGTCCATTCTTGGTTCGCTGACCGAAATCAACCCGAAGGGTCCCTCCGGGCGTCGGCATATGTGTACAACACGGAGGAAGATGTTCGCCGCTTTGTGGATACGTTGAGCGAAATTGCACACACGCTGGGGTGAGGTTATGGATGAAGAGGGGGGCATCATCAAGAAGCAGAGCGCTGAAGTTCCTCCCTGGGAAGGACTGCAAACCTCGGCCGAACCCGGCCAAGAAGAGGCAGGAGATATTCGCGCCATCAAAATCGTTGTTTCGGTCACCCTCGGTCTCACGCTTTTGCTCTCAGCGGGTTACCTCGCTGCTGTTGTCCTCAGCGACGGAGCCATCCTGCTTCGTCCGAGTGAATTGGCCCTCGAGCGCCATGAAGCGTACGATGGATTGGTCAACCACCCAGGTGATGGCTACACCGGGAACGGCATCGTGGTGTGCATCGTCGATTCGGGCATCGATTTGACTCACAGCGACCTCGAAGACGTGCAACTCGCTGGATGGAAGGACTTCGTCAACGGGCGCACGACACCCTATGATGACCACGGCCATGGAACCTCCATGGCCGGCATCTTGGTGGCCAATGGATGGCTCAAAGGCATCGCAAACGAAGTGAACCTCGTGGTGGCGAAAGCCTTGGGAGCAGATGGCAGCGGGAACGACGGCGTCGTTGCTGAAGCCATTGACTGGTGCGTGACCTCAGGAGCTCATGTGATCTCCCTCTCGCTCGGTGGCGCCCCCGATGTGCTTCCCTTTTCCATCGGGACCGGGCGAAGTTCCGGTGATGCTGCAAACGAGGCCATTGATGCTGGTGTGTATGTTGTTGCTGCGGCTGGGAACGACGGTGGAGAAAACGACGATGGCGATGTCGCCCACCCTGCAAGCGAAGCAGGTGTGATCGCTGTTGGAGGCGTGACCCTCCAAGGAACGCATTGGTCCGGGTCCTCCCAAGGGGACAACAACGGACGTCTTTTCCCGCTCCCTGTTTTGCTCCCAAGAGGCGACCCTGACCGCAAACCAGAAGTCGTGGCTCCTGCACAGGCTGTGCCTGTTCTTCTCAACGACGGGTCGTGGGGATTGGCCGACGGGACCAGCGCCGCCACGGTGTATGTCACGGGAGCGATTTGCCTCCTTCTTGAGAGTAAACCCGATTTGATTCCCTCCGACACCTCTGGAAGTGCAGATAATGTGGACGCTGTCAAACGGTGGCTGATGGAGAGCGTCACGCCCGAAGAGGGTCAGGCTGGGCACGATGACGCCTACGGGTACGGTCTTCTGAACATCCAAGCCTTGCTGGATGCTCCGCAAGCCTAACGAGGAAGCCAAGCGACAAGCGTCCCGCCAAAAAGTGGCATGAACGCTACATGGTGGGTGGCTTGAGATTCAGAGATCAACCCAATCCATGCGTTGAAGCCATCCACCAGCGCCATGCCGTCAACGTCGTCCTCTGCCACCTCGCCCGTGGGCATGTCAGGCTCGACGGTGTACAGAACACCGTTGTTATGGAGCAGGGGGAGGTAGGTTTTGACCAAGGAAGCTCGTTGCGCAGAGGGACCATCAACGACGATGGCGTCATAATCCGATTCAAAGGGAGTTTTTGAAAGCTCAGTACCCGTTGCGGAGGCGAGCGACCAGGCTTGGTGTTCTGCCGCCAATTGCACGGGTTCGCCGACGACGATGGATGCCCAATTCAAGGCATCGTAGCGAGTGAGCAAGCGGTGCAAGATGACCCCAAACTTGCCACCCTGTTCAACAAGGGTGTACTTCTCAAAGGAATGGTGGTCGCGTTCGACGAGATCGAGTATCCATGCCGAACGGTGACCAATACCTGCCCCTATTTCGAGAAGACGCCTCGGTTTTTGCCGTGCCAGTGCGTCTCGAAAGCGACGCAATAACGAAATTGACCATGTTGAAAGTCCCATGTGTTGAAGTTGCTCGTTGATGTTGGAGGCAATCTCTGGCTCGTTGCGAGGTTGGTCCGCATCTTTTGAGAGCAGTTGCGCTAGGATTTCTGCTCGCTCGGGGGGCGAAGCTTCCTCGTCCATGCCTCCGGCGCATCACGGTCAAACAAGAAGCCTTGCACACCATCGGAATCGGAGGTTTGAAACCAAACGGGCGGTGAGTCCACGCTGAGGGCGTCATCATGGATGAAGACGAGACTTGGGATGAAACCGAGGAGGTCATGGACAATGCTACGCATTGCCCCATCTGTGACGAGCTCACCGGTCATGAAATCCTGAAAGAAAAAAAAGTAGGAGACGGGGCCGACATCATGGCTCGGTGCGAGGCATGTCGCCACGTTCACACCATCCAATTTCGGCCCCCACCTGCGACCCACCTTCCATTCATTCTCACCGAAGGGCCAAGTTCTGAGCGGGTCGTCTTGGTGGTGGATGCTGACGAAGAATTTGTGACGGGCGATGTCTTCGAAGAAGATGAAAAACTCTGGGGTGTGCACCAAATCGAATTGAAAAACGGACAGCATACTACCTCGGCTCTTGCCACCGACATCGCATGCGTTACTGCCCTTCGGACGGACATGGTTCGTGTCAAAATGACCCTCACTCGGGGAGAAGAATCAACATCAGCAGTCACGGTCGTCGCCCAAGAGGCCACCTTTACGGCATCTCATTTGATGGAATACGAAGGGGAGACTTGGAGAATTCGGGCAATTCATACCGGGGCTGGCCGCACCCTGCGAGGGACTGTCCGAGCACCCGACATCAAGCGCATGTACCTTCACGAGCCTCCAAAAGGAGAGCATTTTGTTCCGCGAACACCTCGAGAACGACGGCAGGCATGGAAAGAAGGGAAATTGGGTCACAACCCCAACCCTGAACGGCCCAAAGAGCACATCAAGAAGGGTGTCAGCCCCAACGCAAAACCGAAGCGGAACATGAAAAAACGCCGTTGATTCAAGGGCGGTTGGTCCAAGGCATCAAGAAAGCCTTAGCAACATGAACGCCAATGGTTGGGTTTTCCTTGAGCCTGCGGATGCTGTATTCGTACCATTTTTCTCCGTAAGGGACGTACACACGGGTGCGGTGGCCTTCGGCCAGAAGTTTTCGCCTCAACGGACCACGCACACCCAACAACATTTGGAATTCATATCCGGGGCCTTTGTTGGGTCGAGCCTTCCCTGCGTTTGGACGTGGGTCCTCAAGACCAGGGCCCATCCTCATTTCTTGAAGAACGGACAGGGTGTGATCTACGACCGGCTGGTCGTGCGTTGCAACACCAACGTAGGCGCCCGCTTTGAACATGGAGGTGATTGCGTCGTTGGTGGCGTTGATGATATCGGAGCGGCTGGTATGAGAAATGGTTTCAGGCTCAAGATAGATTCCCTTGCAAATACGGTAATCAGCGTTCCCAGCAAGTTGAGCTTCGAGGTGCTGAATATCGTCGAGCGTTCGGTGCAACCGGCCTTGGAGGACGGTCCCTACATTGGTGATGCCTTCGCTGTGAAGTTCCAACACCGCCTCAATGGTGTCCGTGGTCACGCGGTGGTCTTCCATGTCCAAACGAACGAACATCCCGTGTTTGGCTGCCCGTTCAACAAGCGTCCTGATGTTGGCCATGCCCGCTTTGCTGTCGATGAGAAGACCGAAGGCTGTCGGTTTGATGCTGAGGTTCGCATCCAATTGGTGTTCGTTGATGGCGTCCATGACGCGAAGGTACTCTTCAAGGAAGAACGTCGCTTCATCGAGGGTAGAAATTTCCTCTCCGAGAACATCAACCGTAAAGCACGCTCCCTCCGAGGACAAGCGTTTCATGACCCGAACGGCATCCTCAAGCGATGCCCCTGCGACATAGCGACGGCTGACCCAACGAACGAACCATTTCGGCATTCGAACAGTGGTGGCCACGACGAGTCGGGAAAACCACCCCACCATGAAAGACACTCCCCGAAGCCGCTCTTTGACCCTTTGTGTGGTTCGCTATCGGTTGCTGACGCGTTCGGCGATGGCCCTGCTGGTCAACAACGGGACGCCAACCGCCTCCAAATGGTCCCGAATCGCCTGACGCTGCCAACCCCTGAAGGCTTTTTTGTCCATGGAGCAAACCAAGTCGGCTTCGGGAAAACTCGCCTTCGTCGAAAGAAGGGCGGCATCGATGGCTTGCTTCCAAGCACCGCCAACTTGACCATCTTCGAGTTCAAAGGGGAGGGCATAGGTTGCGAGCATGTGCCCAAGCCATACTCCGTCCATGCTGCCAACAAGATTGGCTCGTGGGGCATAATGGCCTCCCCCGAGGGTGACCACGACCGTTTCACCTGCGTTCCGTTCAGGTGACCAACGTGTGGTGTCGTCCTCGTCCAACAGCGTGTCTCGAATGATTTGAGCCAGCAGGTCAGCAGCACCCTCATGGCCCCAAGTCGCTTCCGTTGATCCCACCTCAATGAACAAACAAGGTGCTTCGAGGTGGGGTCCGTGATGGGTGACCTCAAGAGACAGGTCAAAGCCTTCAACCGCCGTTGATGCTGCAGCACGCTGCTGCAACAACTTCCACCAACCTGCCAGACGTGACGAGGGGGGGGCTGCCCGGCCCCCGTGCCCGCCGTAGGGTCCGATTTCACCGACCGAAAGATGAGGCGTCCCGATGGGGTGGAGGGTGAGCGATGCTTTCCCACTCGCAGCAACATGGCGAGACGGGAAAATGACCTCCTCAACCACCTCGCCGCAATGTGCAAACCACCGGAGGTCAAGATCGTCTTCAAAGAGCAAACCATCTGGCAAATGAACCATTCTCAAATGGCGAAATGCATGCGTTGGGTGGCCCTCGAAGAGCGATGTCGCCTCCCACGGGTCAAGGCGCAGCAACACATCGGCTTGGTTGGTGCTGGCAATGTCCCGTTGGTTCACCGCAATGAGCACCACGCGGTTGCCGTTCATGGTTTGAGGACGCAGAGTGGGTTCATTGAGTTGCCGAAGACGAGGCTTGACATACTTCTAACCTCAGCGTTGTGCATGGACGAAGGGTTGCCTCCTCGCATCCCTTTTCTTCCCGATAAGGTCCTTCATCACCCCGCTGGATGTGTAGTAACGGGGATGGAGGGTGAACTGCTTTGGCTCGACCTTTCACTCCATCCCGTGGGTGATGTTACGGTGCCGTTTCCAATGCGCGTCCATCAAGCGACGGTGAACGACAAAGCCTTCCAAGGCATGTGGCTTGACAGGGAATTGCTCCTGGCGTTTATGGCGAGCCTGCCGTTGGATTCCCAAACAAATGGTGTTCGTAGAGCGGATTTGCGAACATCGATCAACACGACCACGAGCCACCACCCTGCTGGAAACCTGTGGTCCCATTCCCTCGATGCCGAACCGATGGCTTTGGCCGGCCAAGGCCAGATTTTGGTCTTTGAACTCTATCGCCGGGGATTGTACAGCATTTCCACCAACGCAGAGGAGCGGTGGCGAATGGCCAGTCCAACTTGGCAGTATTCCAAACGACGACCTCGGAACGAAGAGACCGTTGCCCTTCACATCGTCAACGATGAGATTTTCATGACCTCGAAAGGTGGCCATGTTCAACGTCGTTCGTTGGAAACGGGTCAGCTCTTGGAGGAATTTGTCCTCTCTGGGGTTGAGGGTCCTGTTGAACACCACTACAGAAACGGGGTAAATGAATTGGTGGCCACGGCACGTGGTGATGTTTTTTGGTTGAAATCAGGAGAAATCATGCACCACGTTCGGTTGAGTGGCCCGGTTCAA
>JAURDW010000067.1 GCA_030827745.1 Candidatus Poseidonia sp. | reverse complement strand
CGTCTTGCTCGAAGCTTTTCTGCCGGGCGAAGAAGCGAGCATGTTGGTCGTGATGGACGGGACGGCCTACCGAACCCTTCCTCCAAGCCAAGACCACAAGCGAGCCTACGACGGGGACGAAGGTCCCAACACCGGAGGCATGGGAGCGTATTGCCCTGCTCCCGTGGTCTCGGCCGAGGTGCATGCCCGCATCGTGAGCCGTATCGTGGAGCCGATGCATCGTCATCTGGCGGCCCAACCTGTGCCGTACCGCGGTGTGCTTTTCATTGGGTTGATGATCGACGAAACGGGTGACCCGTACGTGGTCGAGTTCAACGTTCGATTTGGCGACCCCGAATGCCAAGTGACGCTCCCGCTTCTTCAAACCGATGTGTTTTCGCTGCTCCATGGTGCCGCGACCGACGGTCTGCACGCCGTGGAACTCGATGTCCTTGACAGAACCGCCGTGACGGTGGTCCTGGCCTCCGAAGGCTACCCTGCTTCGCCGATCAAGGGGCGCCCCTTGGGCGGGCTTGACGCTTGCCTCCAACGTAACGAATACGGACATGCTTGGGTGAACTTTGCGGGGGTCGGCGTGGATGAAGCAGGCACGTTCATCGCCACCGGAGGCCGTGTCCTCTCGACCACCGCCATGGGTGATGACTTCGCCTCAACTCGGGCGAAAGCCTACGAAATGATGCACGGTTTGGACCTTCAAGGCGGTCATTTCCGCACCGATATTGGACGCCGCGGACTGCCTTGATTTCTTTAAGAATGGCGACCTGTTCGGAGGCGCCGTAAAGCGAGGACTGGGGCACAGTGGGGGTCTCTCCGCTCCACTATCTTCAAAAGGGGTTCAGAAGTGGCCAACGACGCCAGCCTTGAGGCTGAACCGAAATTGAGGGATACAAATGGAAGAACAAACGGAAACGACGGCAAATCAGCCTGGCGCCATCATGGGGTTGCTGCTCGCACCCTTGGCCGTGCTGCTTGCCCTAGCCACCACCCGAGTCGTGGGCATTGAATACGACTTGACATTGAACAACATGATGCCGATGCTTATCGTCGCCATCGCAAGCATGCTGGCGTTGGTGCCACGCATCGTTCAGGAATCTCGACCCGACATCGCCTCTTCCACCCTTTCCCTCGGCGTTCTCGCGGTTGCCTTCCTCGGTGCTGAAGTGCTCCACTCCTTTGCTGGCGTTGATGCACTCGCTTCGTTGATGTTCGCCGTCCTCGTCGTTTTGGGTTCCAACTTTGACCGTCGTGGGCGCCATGAATGGGTGACGATGCTCGCCTTTTCTGCCGTTGGCTTTTGGCTTGCCCTCGCCGCAGCGGGCGACGCCTTGGCAGCGCTTCCATCCACCTACACGATGGAAAGCGGCCAATTGGTTTCGACGATGAACCTTGAGCGCCAAGCCACGGCATACGTCTTCTTCGCCTATTGGACGATGTTCACCGTCGCCGGTCTGTTGGCTGGTGTTCTCGCACGAGGAACACTCAACCCTGCTGGCGAAGAGGGTTGGTTTGCCTTCCTCGGCCAAAACGACGGATTTGACCGAGCCAACCTTCCGCTCGTCATCGCCCTCGCCGTTTGGGTCTTGGCCTTCGTCGGCTCTTTGCTCCATTTCAACGCCGTTGATGTGATTGACCAACTCGGCATCACCACCGAAGAGGGCTACCACGGCTACATCGGCTACTGGACGGCCTTCTTGACAGGCATGGTGGCGCTCATCGTCGCCGGCATGTGCGCAGAGCGGTGGTACACCCGTGCCATGCTCGTCGGTTCCATGTGGGGCCTGTATCAGGTCGCAGCGTGGTTTGAGGCGGGCATTTGGTACAACGAAGACATGGATGGAACGTGGGGCGCCTTGATTTGGCTCGGCATCACGTTTTTCCTTGGCGTGGGCGTCTACTCCATCGCCAACCACGAAAAGTACGGCGGTTGGGCGAATCTCGGTGAGCATGAGCCTTCACAAGCTCGCCTCTTCCTCCGAGCGAACGGTGCAGGTTTGATGATCGCTCTCGCCTTCTTGGTGGGCCTTGCGATCCGAATTCAGTGGTACGCTGTGCCATCGATGAACGCCTTTGGAACGGGCAATTGGGACATGACGGGCGGCTCGGACCCATGGTACATGAAGCGCGTTGTGGATTACATTCTCGCCAACAACGCCCACTTGGTGTTTGATGCCGACCGGTTCTACCCGGTGGGTGGCATCAACCCCCGGCCTCCTCTCTTTTCTTGGTCGATGGCCATTGGAGCCATGATGGTTGAGCCCTTCCTCAACAACCCAGAGGACGCTGTTTGGTGGAGCATGCTTGCTTTGCCCGCCGTTTACGGTGCGCTTACCATCTTCCCCATCGCCGTCATCGCCAAGGACCACTTCGGCAAGGGGGCAGGGGTCATCGCAGCATGGCTCATTGCCTTCATGCCCGCTCACGTCACGCACTCGACATGGGCGCTGGCCGACCACGACTCCTTCGTGATGCTCTTCATCTCTGTTGGGTTCATGTATTGGTTGCGTGCGGTGAAATACGCTGGTTCAGCACGAATCACCAAGGTGACAACGGCTCATCCGAAATCCCTTCTTCGTGCCTACTTGGACGTCGTTGCCAACCGCCAGGCTGCCGTGGCCAATGCGGTGCTGGCGGGTGTGGCTTTCGGCATCGTTTCCCTCGGGTGGAAAGGTTTCGTCGTTGGTCCGTCGATTCTGTTCCTCGCCTACGCCTTGCAAGTGGCCTTGAACATGTTCCGACGGCGCGACTCGACCGCGCTCAGCGCCCTCTTCCTGACGATGCTGATGACCATTTTCATGATGGCTCTGCCCTTCTACGGGCACCCTCAGTTCGACTTGGTGTTCAACCCAACCGGCCTTCAACCGTTCTTGTTCATCTTTGGATTCACCCTCGCCATTGCCATCGTGACCACCGGGTTCCGAGATAAGCCATGGTTGCTCGTCCTTGGCACAATAGGTGGATTAGCCTCGGTGTTTTTCATGGTGCTCTTTGTCCTCAAGACCCTCGAAATCTCCAACGCTTGGGACGTTTTGTTCACGGGCAGCGGGTACTTCAGCAAAACAAAGATCTTCGGGACGGTTGCAGAAGCGAACGCTCCAAATCGAGCCCAACTCTTTGCTTCCTTCGGACCCATCACGTTCCTTCTTGCCCTTATCGTGGGCGGTGGATTGCTTTGGAAGGGCTTGCGCCACCGAAAAGGAACCGAACTCGTGTTCGGCGTTTGGGTCTTTGCAGCCACCTTCATGGCATGGAACGCCGCTCGTTTCATGTTTAACGCCACACCCGTCATGGCCATTCTCGGTGCAGCGGGTATCATCGCTCTTTGGCAGTGGGCCAACTGGAGTGGCGTTGTGCGTTCGTGGAAGAAGTTCGGCATTCGAACGCCTGCAGACCGCATCACCGGTGCTCGTAAAGCAGTGTGGCGAACCCCTCAGTTTTCCGCAATTTTCCTCGTGATGCTCATGATTTTCAGCCAGCAAGCGGCCTACGGTTTGGATTCCGCTATTCCGGGCACATCCAACCAAGAGAGTGAAATTGACGAACGGATTTACAACATCGTTCCGGATATTTTGCGATTTGATGCTCTCGGCTTCTCCATTCTTGACAGCAGCACGTACGACGGTCGTTGGTACTTGGGCAGTTTCGGCTCGTCCTTCAACGATAACGGTTGGAATGCTGCTTACGAATGGCTTGCAAATCAGGATACGGACATGAAGTATTCCGACAAACCGGCCTTCGTTTCATGGTGGGACTACGGATTCCAAGCCATGAGCACGGGTGAACACCCGTCCGTTTCGGACAACTTCCAGTCGGGTATTCCTGCCACGGGGAACATGCTTCTTGCACGCAGTCAAGACGACCTCGCAGCCATGTTCATCTGGCAACTGGCCGAAGGTGACCGAACCTACGCCACGGTTGATGCAGAAAACCACAAGTTCACGCCCATGTTCCAAAACACCGTTGACAAGTACCTCAACGACGAACAGATGGATGATTTCGTGACCATGCAAACCACGTTTGACGAGAGCATGATCGACTTCATCGAACTGCGTTCGTTCAACGTCCTGAAGACCAATCGGAACATCGTCATGGCGGAGGGCCACCCGTCCAACGCCGGCATCTTTGATGCGGACACCACCATCTACCGGATTTACAAAGACGGCACGCCCCTCCCTTGCACAGAGGAGTTCTCCTCCTCCTGTTCGGGTGATGCTTGGTCGTCCATGCCGGAAGCAAACATCACGTTCACCAACAACATTCGAACCCCTGAAGAGACCGAGATGGGCCGAACACATTCCATCTTCGGAGACTACTGGTACACGGCCGACCTCATTGACGAATACCTGTCTGTCTCAACGAGCATCCACCGCAAAAACGCTCGCTTGGCCATGGCTACTCAACTGTTGACCGAGGCCTTCGATGCGCACCCAACAGCAACCATTCACGACCTGTACAACGACCTCATCAACATGGAGGGCGCCTACAAGGTGCAGGACTTTGAGGGTGCCCCGGGTGAAACCATCTCACGCGACCACGAAATCAGGTACTTCGCCATTGACGACCGCCTTTACCCGCGTGCTGGCCGTTACACGGCTGATTCCAACTACAACCGGGGACAACCCATGGGTATCTTCGGTGCACCGACCATTCTGGCGGGTCAGGACATCGGTACGTACATGGACGAGGTTTACGAGACGGTCCGTGGCGATTTCCAAGACGAGATGACGCGAGAAGAAGTGGACGAAGCCATGCAGAAGGATTTCCTCAACCAGCAAGCAGGGGCAGACATTGACCCGTTGCAAATCCAAGACGTCCGTGTAGATCACAACCCAGCGTTCTTTGACACCATGGTCGCCCGAACCTATGTCGGTTACGGGGCTTCCACTCTCGGCATCGACACCGCAGCAAGCAACCCCCAACCCGCTCAGCACTTCGGGCAATCGGGTTCGCCCGGCAGCATTTTGGCCAACTCCTTGCCGTTGCCCGGTGCCATGATGAATCACTTCGTCATCTCCAACTGGTATTCCGAGGACGAAACCGTGAGCATCCAATCGACCAACACCCTCGTGAAGATTCTCAAGTACTACCCTGGTGCCGAATTGACCGGTCAAATAACGATGAGCGACAACAACGAGGGCCTTCCCGGCGTTCGTGTGCTCATCGAGCGTGACGCTTTCTCGGGTGAGGATTCACTTGACAACGACGAAGACACGTACTGGATTCCAATCGGATTCGTCGACGCTGACGACGATGGGAAATACAGCTTTTTGGCACCGGCCGGAAAGATTCGCGTCACGGCCTTTGCAGGCGATTACGACCCCAGCCAAGCCCAAGACAACCTCCGGGACGGTTCCTACGCTGAACGCTTGAGCGACATCCTGACCGACACCAACGACGACCGACAAATCAACGAAATCACTGCCATCCTCGGCCAAGTTGCCAACATGAGTTGGCTTGGTGAAGCCCAACTCAACGTGACGGCAGACCAAGCCAACCGCGTCGTTGACATGGACCGAACACTCGATGTCTCCATTGAGAGCAGCGGGGTTTCTGGTACCGTGACATGGAGCGGTGATGAGGCCTTTAACGGCGACCCCATTGCTGAGACAACCTTCATTTTGCGAAACATTTGGTCCATGACCGACAACTACACCGTCGTCACGACCAGCGGTTCGTTCACAACCGAAGAGTCGCGCATCCTCCAAGGGACGGGTGAAGCAACGCTCACCGAGCCTGGTTCATTTGACAGCGAAGGCATCGCTCTGGCCCAGAACTTCATTGGGGACTTCACCCGGGACATCGGCAACGAACGTTCGTTCTTTGCCAACGGGACGTGGAACGGGAACGGTGTGCTGGAGGCCAGCTGGGTCGATGCAGCCGACGTCGTCGCTTGTGAAACCGACAACACTTCCAATGCTGTGATGCCCGCCAATCAGACCTTGTGTTTGGCAGACGACACCACTTCACCACCGACCTATCGGTTGGAAGGCACGGTCGACGCTCAAGGTACCTTTACCTCTGAGGGCACATCAACCCTTACGCGAACATACGGCGACGCTGATGCTGGCCAAGGTGAGACGATTGAAGGTGCAGGCCTCTTTGAAGGAACGGGAACGTTCAACGGCACCGGCCTCTTCATCGGCGTCGGCACATTCTCCGGCCCCATGGTTGAACCCGGTTCCTTTTACCGCACTGGCTTGTTGCCAGGGACCTACAACATGATCGCCCAACTTGCAAATGGCAAGGAAGTCCTGCTTCCTGATCCTGTGGAGATTGGCGTGACGCCCTCCTACGACCTCGACATGAACATGCCGGGAGCTATCTTCACCGACATCCTTGCGAACATGGTGGGTGACGGATTGGCCAACACCACCATTGAGCTGATTGACCGGGACCTCGGTGAAGACGTTACCGTCGTCATCGTCACGGACGAAATGGGTAACTTCTCCTACGGCCCCGTGGCCAAGGGTGACTATTACTACCGCGTGGACGTTGACGGCGACGGCTTTTACGATCTCAACGAATCGGTGATGGTTTTGGATGACACGACCAACATCACCCTTGCGATGGATGTTCCCGATACGGCAGACGTCACGATGACCTTGGTGTCGCCGATTGACCCCTTGACCCAAGAACCGCTTTTCGATGTGGCGAACCGCACCATCACGTTCGAAAACACCGAAGGGATTCTGCAGCCGGTCAACGTGACCTCGGACGAAAACGGCGGGCTCTATGTTGAACTGCTCTACGGTGTTTGGGATGTGCGAGACGATGCCAACCCTGATTTCGTTCTGTTTGACCAAGTCGATTTATCGCCTGGCGTTGATGAAGTCATTAAGGACGTCACGTATGCTCAAGCCGCCTTCATCAACGGAAGCCTCCGCTCGTATCCTGGCGTGACGGCAGAGGAATACGATGCTTGGCTCGAAGCAACGTTCGAAGAGGACAAAGAGAGAACGACCGAGCCAGCTACTGCGCTCACCGTCAACTTCGTTTCCGGAGCTCTTGCGTTCTCGGCTGTCACCAACGTGACCGGCGACTTTTCCGTTCGTGTGCCTTCAGGTTTGACCTACCACATGACCACCGAGAGCGTGATGGCCAACCGAGCCTACGGTGATTTGATCTCCGTCGAAACGGCCACCGACCTTGACCTTGGCCCGCTCTACCTTGAGCCTTCAACCAGTGTGTCGGGTATTCTCCACCTCTACGACAACACAACCCGATGGGACTCGACCCAGCCGCTTTGGGAGCCCGTTGATGTCGTTGCGACCAACGAGAACGGTTTGGAATGGAGGACAACCATCACCGAAACGGGGACGTTCTTCTTTGACCTCGTTGACGGCTCTTGGGACCTTTCCACCGACGACGAGCGCCTCAACGTCACCGTTATCGAGGACATAAGTGTGAATCACTCGCTCACCGAGGACCTCTCGACCATGGAGCTGATGGCAAATCCAGAGGCGATTGAACTCACGTTCAATGTCTACCTTGATGCCGGCGGCGATGGCATGCTCGAGAACGGTACACTTGTCTCTCCTGATTTCCATCTGAAACCGGTGGATGAAGACAGAGAACCTCTCTACTTCGGTGCCGACGACTACACCTCAAACGGCAACATCACCGTCGCTTTGACGCCAGGTGGTTACGATCTGGTGTTCAATCGGACCACCGCCGTTTCAGAAAACGCTACCGATTACGACTTGGTGGGCATTCAGTTCTTTGACGCCATCGTGGTTGGTCTGGAACCCCTCGACGACCCCTTTGATGTCGCCCTGAAAAACACATTCCTTGTGAACGGCACGCTCTCCAACAGCACAGACGACGGCATCGCCAACGACTTCCTCCTGTACAACGAAGCAGACGACCAGTGGTTCAACATCGGTTCGGACGAAAATGGCAGCTTTGCAGCGTATGTTCCAGCAGGTGAATGGTTGGTCATCGTTGCTCCGTTTACCAACGGCAACACCACCGAAACACTCCGCTCCCCGCTGACGGTCGAGCAGGACTCTCCACGGCTTGACCTTACACTCGCAACACAGGAAAGCGTCGAAGTCACGCTTGAATTGAAAGAGTGGTTGACCAACGAATCTCTTGCGGACATGACGGTCACAGCCGTGAGTCACGATGGATACGGTAACGTCACCTTCGACCGGACCAATGCCGATGGCAACGCCACCGAACTGATGATGCCGGGGACGTGGAGTTTGTTCCTTAACCGAACAATCG
>JAURDW010000066.1 GCA_030827745.1 Candidatus Poseidonia sp. | reverse complement strand
GAAAAAGAGTTGATAGAGAAAGGTTGAGAAAAACCCAATCGCCAAGATACGTCTAAATTGGCGTTTGGTTGGTGGGACAAGGGTGCCCCGGGCGGCGAGGTAGGTCACGAAGCAAGCACAGGCGATGACATAGCGAGCCCAAGAGGCCAAAACCGGAGGGGTGTCAAGCGCAACGACGCGTCCCGCAGGCCAGCCGAATCCCCAGATGGTGGCGACGATGAGCAGTCGGAGATGGACGAGGAGATTTTTCATTCAAACCGCTCCAAGCCAAGCTGGAGCATTCGGGTTCGGGGAAGGCCGATTTCCGGAAGTCCTGCGGCTGGGGCATGAAGTTTCAGTCCTTCAATTCTGCTCACGTAAAGGCCGTAACTGGCGATGTCGTCAGGGCGGTACGGTGTATCGAGGCCCATGCGCTGGAGCGTTTCACACGCTTTTTTTGAATAAATGGGAAAGAGGTTGGTTGAGAAGTGCATCCACTCCGAAATCCGCTGGGCATCCACACCATCGAGGGTCATCAAGTGCTCCAGCAAGGCCACGTCGGGGTAGACCGTTGTTCGCAACACCATCTCCACTTCGTTGACGATGTCCTCGGGCCAGGCGTAAGGGTCGCGGCTGGCCCACTGATCGGCGATGCGGACGTGTTCAATCGAATGGTCGGCTTCAACAGCGTACAGGGATTCGATGTAGGAACGGTCTTCATAGGCGTCGTTCACAAGATGCGGTAAGGCTTCAAAAAAGCGTTCGCAAAGGTCGGCATCAACGCCGTAGAGGGCGACAGGAATCATCCGTTCCCCGTCCTGCTCAAGCGCTTGCGCCAATGCCTGAAGCAATTTGGCGAGCCGTCATGGGCTTTTCTGCCACCCATTGCTGCTTGAAGAGTTCTTTGAGAGCCTCTTCGTCTTGGGCGGTGGGGAGGTGGTTGGCCACGTAGGCGTCCCATTCGTCGTCAGAGCCTTCGAAGGGGGTGCCTTCCACAGTGCAGCGTTGCCGCTTGAAGGAGCCGATTTCTCGGTTGAAGTTTTCGTGAGGCACGTAGAGTGGGGCAGCACCTTCGGGGAGGTAGCCACAGAGTTTCTGGACTTCGGCCACGATTTCGTCGTGGTAGTGTTGGCGAGCTTCTTCGTTGAGGTTCTCCTTGGAGACTTCGACATCGGCTTCGAGTTTCTTGCGCTCGTCCCAGCGTCCCTTGATGCCCCAGACATAGGCCCAGTGGGCGGACGAGGATTCGTCAACACCGAAGAGGTCGTGAGCGGTGGACACCCATTTGTTGATGTAACGCTGCAGCATATCGAGAGGAATCACGCCGGCTTTGATGATGCGGCGCAGACCGTTGGAGCCGGTTCCCAAGTGGAAGGACTCTTCTTTCAGCATGGGGCCCATGCTTGCTGCGAGGGGCTTGAAGGCCGATGTGGAAAGCATGCCGAGTTGGAATTTCCCGTCCCTGTCAACGAACATCGTGTAGCAGAAGAAGTCCAGCCAGTGAGGCATAGGTCGGTTGAAGGCGCCGAGCAATCGGTCGCCGTCCTGTGCGTTGCGCTCGAGCAATTTTTGTGCCTCGCGTCGTCCTTGCTGGCCGAAATAGGTCATGAGGAGGTAGGCCATTTGCCAGCCGTGGCGTTGCTCTTCGGCCATGATGCGGGCAGCGGCGTAGCGGTCGTAGTCGGTGGGCGCTGTGGCGAGGAGGTGGCGCTGTTGTTCAACAGACGCGAACTCGGTGTCGCCCTGTACGGTGATCATGCTCACGAGCGCATCCCGCATGCTCTGGTGGGGAACCTGAAGGGAACGTTCCCATTTTGTACGACCTTCGTAGTCACCGAACTCGATGACATCACCAGCACGTTCCCAATCAAATTGGATGGAGAGGTCAAAATCGCCCATCCACTCGCGCTTGTAGCCGACATTGTCTTGCCACGCTTTGAAGTTCTCCGTCCAGTCATCCCAGGTCTTCGGCAGGTTGTCCATGCGGAGATGTGGTCGGGGACCTCCTTATACCCTTTACGAACATGTTCGCCCGAACATGTTAGGGGCTTTGCCGCCTGATCTCGTCGGTAAAGGCGTTAAAGACCGCAGATTCGATGCGTTGCAATTGGTTGGAAAGGGTTGATTTTGCAATGCTGAGCAGCGCCGCCAGTTCGGTCAGGTTGATGCGCCGGGGCACGTCCCAGTACCCTTCTCTGGAGGCGACTTCAAACACTTCGCGTTGACGTGGGGTCAGCAAGCGCGAGGTGGTGCTGCGGGTGGAGAGGAGGCGGTGTGGGATTTCATCGGCCCGAAAGCGGTTCACGAGGGAACGCATCTGCTCACGGCTCCCCTCAACGGTCCATTCAACCCATCCATCTCGGACTTCAAACGGCGTGCGCGGCACCACGCCGAGGTCCACCAACGGTCGAAGAAACCCACCGCCGCCCGCGGAGATGGTCACGCTAAAGCGACCGTCTTCAAGGGCGTTGCATTCGTCAATGCCTTCATGGATGTCAACGGTGCTGTGGACGCTTTCGCTGCTCCAACAACGGGCAGTGCCCCGCCCTCGACTCAGCGGCATGT
This sequence comes from Candidatus Poseidonia sp., assembly GCA_030827745.1. Classification (GTDB taxonomy): domain Archaea; phylum Thermoplasmatota; class Poseidoniia; order Poseidoniales; family Poseidoniaceae; genus Poseidonia. Next base: position 5,730 of record JAURDW010000066.1, on the reverse strand, counting down.
GCTGCTCGATTCGGAGGGTGGCGGAAGGATGGGTTCGGGTCACGTCTCCGGCCCAATGGCCTTCAGGGAGTCGAACATCCAACCGCAACTGCTGTGCCATCGCTTCGCCTCGAGTGGTCATAGGGGTCGGTGTTGCTCCGAGCGGATCACGGTTTTCGCCGTGACATCAATGAGTTCGTTGTAGGTGGTGGTCTGGTTGGCTCCCACCTTGACGCCGGGAAGGTAACCATCGCACACGCCGGAGGCAGCAAAGAGAGCGTCCTCGCTTTTGCACAAGTCGTGCGCTTTCCAGAGACGCGTCAGGTCGTCCCCGACCATCGTCCCCGCTCGCGCCTCTTCTTCTGGAGAGCGAAACACAAGGCGCCCCTCAAACATGCCTCCAACGCCGCGAATCGCCGTGGCTGAAATGACGCCTTCTGGGGCCGCACCGATGCCCATGAGCATGTCATACGGGCCGTCGTCTTTGGCGGCCCAAATCGCCCCTGAGACATCTCCGTCACTCAACAGATGGAGTTGTGCTCCTGCGTCCCTGATTTCTTTGAAAAGCCCGGCGTGTCGCTCTCTGTCCAAGGCCACGATGCGGACATCGCCGGCCTCGCAATCCAAGACCTGCATGGCTTGTTCGATGTTGTAGGCCACACCGCCCTCAAGAGCCACGTGGTCGGCGAGGGTGGGGCCCGCAGCCAGTTTGTCCATGTAGCAATCGGGGGCGTGGAGCAAGGTGCCTCGTGGAGCTGCGGCCAACACCGCAATGGAATTGGGGAGGTTGTCCGCGCAGTTGTTGGTGCACTCAAGCGGGTCAACAGCGATGTCGATTTGTGGTGCGCCGGGTTGGCCAACCATTGAGCCAAGTTCTTCCCCGATGTAGAGCATGGGGGCATCGTCACGTTCGCCTTCGCCAATCGCCACTCGTCCATCGAAGGGAACGGCATCAAAGGTGCGCCGCATCGCTTCAACCGCAGCATCATCGGCCGCATTTTTGTCGCCTTTTCCTCGCCAGGCAGCGGAGGCGATGGCGGCTTGGTCGACCGCTTCCACGAAGTGATGTGCGAGGTCTGCGATGGTGCCCATGCATGGACTGAGGCGCGGCCGGGGAATGAAGTCAACGGTTGTTCTTCTTGGGGGCGAATGCTGAATCAAGACGAGGCGGAAAGTCCCGAGTGCCTCCTGCGAGAGGAGTGGGCCCTCTCCCAATTCACGCGCCTTTGAACTTCTTGACGACTTCGAGGTTGGTGATTCGAGCCACCGGATATTGTCCATTTTCGTCTTTTTCGAGCGATTTGACCATGTCAAACACGCACAGAAGGCCGGCAGCGACCCCGGTGAGCGCTTCCATCTCAATGCCGGTTTTGTAATGCGCCGATACGGTAACGGTGCACCACAAGCTCGTCCCTTCCCAAGACCATGTCACTTCGGTTCCTTCCAGCGGGATGGGGTGGCAGTGAGGGACGATGCGAGGCGTTTCCTTCACCGCTTGAATGGCAGCGATGGTGGAGGCTTCAAGCACATCGCCTTTCTTGATGCCCCCTGTGGTCACGGCGATCTTGGTCTCGGGGCCCAAGACGACGCATCCACGGGCAGTTGCGCGGCGCTCCACCACCGGCTTCTGGCCGATGTTGACGATGCCTTCGATTCGCTTTTTGCTCAACCTAAGCCCTCCTTCCAGGTCTCCCCTTCGGAGGTGACCTCCTTCTTCCATATGGGTGCTTGCTTCTTCAACTCGTCAATCAACCATTCACAGGCTCGGAAGGCCTCCTTGCGGTGTGGGCTTGCGACGTGAATGGCCACGATGGGTTCCTGTGGGCCAACCGCACCGGTGCGATGCGCCATAGCAACCGCCCGAACGCCATACGTTCCGATGGCCTCGTTGGCAAGGCGTCGAAGGACTGGGTTCAGCTTGTCCTGCCAGGCATCAAACTCAAGACGGAGGACTTCCGCGTCACCTTCGGTTTCTCGGGTGAGGCCGAGAAAACTTACCACGGCTCCGCAGCCATTGGTTGGAAGGCGGGCGAGCAAGGCTTCGGAGTCCAATTGGGACGGGGCCTCTTCAACCACAACGACGCCTGCCATGGTTTACACGACTGCAGCACATCATTCAAACCTCACGCCTCCATGGCGTAGCATGGCCGCGTCCGGTGAAACCCATTCACCTGTCCACATCATGGGCGCTGGGCTTTCGGGTTTGGCGGCCGCTATTGTGCTGGCGAAAGCAGGAAAAGAGGTCCATGTTCACGATGTGCGAAAAGATTCGGGAGCGCGTTTCGACGGTGACTTTCAGGCCCTCGAGAACTGGAGCATGGACGAGGACTTCTTTGACCAACTCAAGGCTTGGGGCTTGGATGGCTCGTCGTTCAAAGCCACCACGTTCAGCACCGTTGACTTGATTCATCCTGACGATACCATCACCCAAGCCCAGACTCGAGGCGCTGCCTATCGGATTGTTGAGCGGGGGACCGCCTCTCACACCATCGATCAGGGGTTCAAACGCCAAGCGGAGGAAGCTGGTGTTCACCTCCACTACAACTCTCGGGTTAAGGAGGAGGAATGCACCGTGATTGCCTGCGGGCCAAAAGGCACCTCGGCCGTTGCTTACGGGGAGATATTCTCAACAGACCATCCCAATCACATCGCGTTTCAACTGAACGACAAATTGGCCCCAGGCTCCTATTCCTACCTCATCATCATCGATGGTGTCGGCTTGATCTGCACGTGCCTTTGGCGAAAGCAACGGAAGAGCGAGCGTTTTTTGAACGAAACAATTGCTTGGTACGAGGCCCACTACCCGGGCCTCAATCGAACGCCGATCAAAAGGGTCGGCGGAAAAGGAGATTTTACCATCAACCAGCGTTACAAACAGGACGGTCGTTACTATGTCGGCGAATCGGGGGGTTTGCAGGACTTCATGTGGGGGTTCGGCATGAGGATGGCGGTATGGTCGGGCGTTCTTGCAGCACGAGACATTCTCGGTGAAGGCGACTACGAACGGGATGTCCGTCGGTTCCTGATGCCTTATGTTCGCACGAGCGTTGCCAACCGGTGGCTCATGAACCGTGTGGGGGACAGGACGTTCAAGCGCATGTGCACAGCGTGGATGAACGACCAGCGGAAGCGTGGTGACGGTTTGGTCTGGATTGGAAAGTTGTTCCGCCCCACACTTCTAAAACGCCTTCTCTACAGATTGGTTAGCCCGTTCATGCTGGAAAGTGACCCTAAGGCGATGGGGAGAGGTGTTCGGAGAATGCCGTTTCGACCAGCACTCAAGCGGGACCAATGGGAGCCATCACCGGAAGCCGAAGCCGTTGGTCGCCAATGGGATGTGGCCCGAAGAGGTGGCGGCGAAGTCTCTTTTGCCAGTGACAACGAAAGCGATGTGGTAGAGCAAGAATCTCCAGCGATTTCTTCTTAATGCCGACCCCTGTGGGTTGGAGCATGAGCGACCTCTATGGATTGAAACTCGAGCCCATGCCCAACCGCCTTGTCAACTACGGCGTGACCGAGAACGGCATTGCCGTGATTGAATTGACTTCGGATTCCGCAGGGGCGCCGCTCGAAGGTCCCAACGACCGTTCCCCCAACACCTACACGCACGGTATGATGCGGGACATCGACGAAGCCATCGTCCGTGCTCGGTTTGATGACAGCGTCACCTGCATCGTGCTCACCGGCAACGGGGCGTCTTTCTTCTCTGCAGGTGCCTCGATTCAAATGCTCAACAGCGTAACGCCCGGTTTCAAGTACAACTTCTGCCTTCACGCCAACGAAACCCTTTCTCGTCTTGAGCAAACGTCGAAACTCGTCGTCTGTGCCATCAACGGTCACGCTGTTGGTGGTGGACTCGAAATCGCCATGGCGGCCGACATCCGCATTGCACGAAAGAACTCGGGCAAGGTCGGATTGCCGGAGATCAACCTCGGTGTGCTCGCAGGTACCGGCGGTACCGCTCGCTTGACTCGCCTCATCGGGAAAGCCAAGGCCCTCGAAATGATGGTCACTGGCGAACTGATGTCCTTCGAGGACGCCCACGCCTGCAACCTCATCAATCACATCTGGGAAGGCGACGCCGATGATTTCCGCCGGGACATTCTCGACTGGTGTTCCCAGTTCACCCTGCCCAACAAGGCCGTCAAGGCCGTTGGTAACATCAAGCGTTCCTGTCAGACCGGTCCTGAAATTCCCTTTGAGTACCACTTGGCCCTCGAGCGAGAACTCCAAGCAGCGCTCTTCAACAGCAGCGACGCCAAGGAAGGCATCGCCGCTTATGTTGAGAAGCGTGTCGCCAACTTCACCGGCGAGTGAACGGTCACGGGTGCTTACAATGAGTGAGTTTCACGTTCCTGCTGACGTTCCCGATGAACTCATCGAGACGTATCTTGACAACATGCGACAAGCAACAGCAGGGACCGGTTCCATGAACCTCTTTGCTTGCGACCAGAAAATTGAGCACTTGAACGATGACTTCTACGATGGCGGTAAGGCCATCCCCCTTTCGTCCAACGACCCTGGCCACCTCTTTGAGATTGGAGCCCGCACACACCAAGCTGGAACCCTCGGGGTCCTTGCCGGTCAACTCGGGCTCATCTCGATGTATGCAAGGGACCATCCCGACGTCCCTTACTTGGTGAAGTTGAACTCGAAATCGCACATGGTCAAAACCTCCCAGCGAGACCCCGTTTCACAAGCACTTTGGGACATGGACGACGTGATGTCTCTGGTCCACAACGGCATCAACGTGGTCGGTATTGGTTACACCGTGTACATTGGGAGCGAATACGAACACGAGATGCTCACGGAGGCCGCTCAATTCATTCGTCAAGCCCATGAACAAGGCATGATTTCCGTGGTTTGGATGTACCCTCGTGGACAAGCCGTTCCCGATGAAAAGGACCCGCAACTCATCGCGGGTGCTGCAGGCGTGGCCGGTTGCCTCGGGGCAGACTTTGCCAAGGTGAATTACCCCTCAGCTTGGGACGGCATGAGCCAAGCGGAATCTTTCCGCATCGCCGTGGAGGCAGCGGGGCGCACGGGGATCATCTGCTCGGGCGGAGGTTCCCTTCCGGCCCGTGATTTCCTCCAACGCCTGCACGACCAAGTGAACATCTCGGGTTGTCGAGGTGCTGCCACCGGTCGGAACATTCACCAGAAGGAAACCGAAGAGGCCGTTCGCATGACCGCCGCTTGCCATGCTATCATTTGCGAGGGGGCCAGCGTCGACGACGCCATGGCCATCTTCGAAGGACAATAAACCCCGTCCAACTTGACGAGCGTGTTTTTCAGGCTTAGAGATCCAATGAACACGCCCTGTCTTCGCTGCGGTTCTTGTTGAGAAAAGTTACCAAAGTTCACCCATTGCGAAACTCACGCACAAAGCGTGGAGGGCCCGAAGAACGGCTTCGTTGGCGCTCAAAGTTTCTCGTCAGCGTTGGTCATGAAGTTGCCTTCGCTGTCAACGATGATGGGGGTGCCTTCGACCCACTCCGGGCAGTTTTCGGAAACCCAGTCCCGAGTGGCCCATTCGCAAATGTCGTAGCCTCCCGAGAGGATGCCAGAGCGCTTGATGTAGCCGACCTTCACGATGTCCTTGTCTTTTGAAAGAACGTTGCCAAGCTGCTGGCTGGTGGTTCCATGACGCATCGTGCTGTTGATGTGTTCGAGAATTTCAGCGGTGTTCCGTGGGCGATCGCCCAGGAATTTCTTGATTTTTTCACGGATGCGTGTTGTCTTCATGTTTGT
>JAURDW010000065.1 GCA_030827745.1 Candidatus Poseidonia sp. | reverse complement strand
CCTTCCTTTTGTCCAAGCCCTTGGGTGGGTTGATGAAGCCAAGAAACTCGACCTTTTGCAGTCAGCGTCGGTCCTGCTCTTGCCTTCCAGCCACGAGGGTCAGCCTTTGGTGGCGCTCGAAGCCCTGGCGTGCGGCCTTCCTGTGGTTGCCCCTGAACACCTGCACTCCTTGCCCGAGGGGGTTGTTCGCGCCGGGCCGTCCGAGGAGGCTTGGGTCGCTGCGGTGGAGGAGGTGCTCAACGGTTCGGCGACGCCGACGGTTGACCTTGAAGCCCATCGGGTGGAGGCCGTCGCGCGTCGTTGGGGCTCGCTCTATGCGTCCCTGCTGAAGGATTGAAGCACGCCTTCCATCGCCTCCACGCTGGCCCCCCACGAACAGAAGGCATCGGCGTATGCCCTCGCTGACGTGCGGCCGTCGGCAAGGCCCTGCTGGGTGATGGCGTTCAACCACGCCACGCCGTCAGCGAGAAAATCTTCCTGCGGGAACAGGCGGTACCATTCGTCGTTGACGCCTTCGAGGCGGTGACCGTCATGGTCGATGCCGAGAACCAACAGCCCAGCAGCCAAGTATTCGCTTCGCTTGAGCGGGCTGGCCAAGCGCCACACCTTGGTCGCAGGCATGGGCAACAGGCCGACGTGGTGCTTCGCGAGTTCACGGGGCAAGTCGTGGTGGGGCACGGTGGGCACGAGGTTCAACCACGGCCGCTGCTCGGCCATGGCGAGGAGTCCGGGCAGGGCATCGCCTTCACCGATGAGGGTGAGTTCCGCCGCCGTCCCGCTTTGCCGGAGCCGGTGGACGAGCATCGGCAAAGCCAGCACCCCTCGGTTCTTGTCAAGCCGACCGTGATAGACGAGGCGCAGGGGTGGAGCGGGCGTTGGCTGCGGTTTGAAGGCGTCCAGATTCACGCCCGCAGGCAGGACATGAACATCGCGCGGTTCCACGCCTACCCGCTTGGCGACAAAGTCGGCATGCGCGTCGGAAACGACCGTTGCGGCTTGAATTCGGCCGTAGCGCAAGCACTGCCATGCCCGGCGCCAGGTCTTCCATTGAAGCTTGCCGAACAGTCCTGCGTCCGCTGGAGGGGAACGGTCGATGAGCACAACGGGCCGGTTCAACCGGGCCAAAGCGGGCATCATGACGGGCAACAGCGGCCAGTCGACAAGTGCGACGTCAATCCCCCCAGAGCGTGGTTCGTCGGCAAGCCAACGGGCAGCCGATTTGCCCAAGGAGCGGGCCTGAAACCCACGTCGCTCGCTGCGTTCAAGATGAACATGCTGCCACGGAGCCCCCTCGTGCTCGGCGGCCGCATCGTGGTTGAACACGGTCAATGCGTGGCCGTTTCGGACCATGCCGTGGGCCAGAGCGTCGGTCGTGGTGGCGCATAAATCGGCCCACTGCCGGACGGTGAACCAAGCGATGTTCAATGGCCCAAACCCTCCATGTGGATGCGAACCATCTCGCGGATGCCCTCGTCAATGGAAGCGGCAGGGGCCCACTTCACGAGGCTTCGCAGCAGGGCGTTTGACCCAAGGGAACGCCGAATGTCCCCCTCCCGTTCTTCGCCGTGGGTGGTCTCGCCCGATTCGTCATGGTACCCATCCTCCTCGAGATGCTTGCGAATGAGGGAGATGATGTCCAACAACCTGTGCTCGGTGCCGCTGCAGACATTGACGACCGAAACATCGTAGCGCGCCTCCCGCTCCGCCAAGGCTCGAATGGCGAACGCGACGTCGGCGACATGGATGAAATCACGCGATTGCAAACCGTCCCCAAGAACATGAGGGGCTCGCTGGGCCGCCATGGTGCGGATGAACGACGGGATGACCGAGGTGTTGCCTTCCATCAGGATTTGATGGCCGCCGTACACGTTGAAGAACCGAAGGGCGATGCCGTTCATGCCCCGCTCGCGACAGGCGTTGAGCGCTTCCTCGTTGCGCCGTTTGGATTCCGCATAGGGCGAGAGGGTCTCCAGTTCCATTCCCTCGTGGAGCGGCATCTCGGTTTGGGCGCCGTAGACGGCTGCACTCGATGCGATGATCACCCGTTCGATGGCCAACGCCTCGGCCATGCGCAGCACGGTATCTGTCCCTTCCACGTTGACCAACATCGTCATGTCCGGGTCGGCGATGGATTGCGGCACGGAGGAGACGGCGGCCAAGTGAACCACTGCGGTGCAGCCTTGCATCGCCTTGACCACATCGTCTTCGCTCAGGATGTTGCGATGGTGAAGCACGCAACCTTGGTCGACGAGAAAGGCCAAGCCTTGACTTGACGACGCCCCCACCCGGTCAAGCAGGTGAACCTCCCACCCTTTGCTGAGAAAGGCTTCGGCGCATGCCTGGCCGATGAACCCGCCACCGCCGGTGATGAGGACCTTCGCCATGGGCCGATGATGGCCCGTCGCCTCATAGCCTTTCTAGCCCAACGGCGAGCCAACAGGCAAAGACCTCATAGGGAGCATTTCACTCGCAAAATCCCATGGTTGGTTTCGCTGCCCTTCGCCGGCTCCGAATCCGACGACGCTACAATGCAGGCGAATACAAAGCGGCGGAAGCGCTGGCACGCAAGGAGTTGAATTCTTCCGCAAATCGTCGTTTTGCCGTGGATATCTTGCTGAGGGCTGCCTACAATCAAGGGAATTGGGACGAAGTTCTGTCCCTCGCCGAGCGCTTTCCTGACGTGGAAATGGCTGCCTTGGTTGACCGGACGCGTCGACATGCACTCGGCATACAAAAGGAAAAACACCGCGACCCGGAACCGAACACGCCCCGTGTTTGGAACGAAGACCACCTGCTTTCCAATTGGTTTCAGGAAGACGCCCGCCTGTGGTTGTGCCATCCATGGGGTCACGTGTACTGGGACATGCCGAAGGGATTCACGCTTGAAGCGACCTCCCCCGCTTTGCTTCATCTCGCTCTTGAGGTGCTTTTGGGTCCGTGGGTCCCGTCAACCAAGCGGTGGCCAGAGGATGTTCGCAGGTCCGAAGGGCAGCGGCTGGCGCTCTCCTATTCCGGCGGCGTGGACTCCACCGCAGCGATGGTGCTGTTGCCCGAAGACACCTTGCTCGCCTATCACGAGCGTTCGTTCCCTTCCATGTTGAGCCACTCTTTGCCGCACCTCACCTTTGAGGCGATTGCCCAACGGTCCGGGCGTGAGGTGCTGTGTGTGCCCTCGAACCACGAACGGATTCGGACCCTTCACGGCAAGCAGACCGGCTTCTCGACCGCCAACGCTGCCGCCGTTCATCTGATTCTTCTCGCCGACCATCTCGACCTTCGAGGCATCGCCTTTGGGACCCCGATTGACAACACATGGCTCGAGAAAGGCAAGCGGTTTCGCGACTTTTCCGCAAGCCACTATTGGACCCACTGGTCAGCGAAATTTCGGCTGGCTGGGCTGCATTACGTCCTGCCCATCAATCACATTTCCGAGGCTGGGGCCTTGGAGGTGTGCCGTCAAAGCCCGTGGAAGGACGTGGTCAATTCCTGTTTGCGAGGGGTGAACGAACGTTGGTGCGGGCGATGTTGGAAATGCTTTCACAAAAACGGCCCGTTGGGGCGAGACTTTGACCCGCAGAGCACCGAGATCCAAACCTTCCTCAACACGACGCCGCTTCGTACAGCCCAACACGCCCTTTGGGCTTTGAAAACGCAAAACCTCGTCGACCTCGCCCCGCATTTGGCACCTTGCTTGGAAGAGGATTTGTCGTGGTGGGTTCAAGCCTATCGCCCGGGTTTGGCGCTCCTTGACGAAAGGTGGCGGGCGGGCGTCGAGGCCAACACCGAGGCTCACCTTACGTGGATGACGGACCCTGCTCCCCTTGAATCGGTGGATTTGAACCTCTAACGGGCAGGACATGGAAGGAGCCTGCCGAAACATCAAGAAGTCCGCAGGCCAGCCAAAGGGCATGGATGAGGACGACCAACCCTCCACCTCGTCCAAACCCGGGGCCTCCAAGGATGCGCTTCGAAAGAAAGTGAAACGTTTGGAACGGGAACAACGCCGCTTGCGAAGTTCCGTTTCGTTTCAACTCGGGTTGCACCTCACGTCCGCCGTTCGCCGGCCTTGGCGCTTGCTGGCGTTGCCGGTCTCCTTCCCGTTGCTGGCGTTCCGATTGGGCCTACAGCGGCTCGGAAAACGCCCATTGGAATTGGCTTCGCCCGTTGAAGAAGCGGATGGAGGTGAGCGAACGAACTGCATCGTGCTCTTCCCAACCAACGGCGTGGGTTTCGGTCATTTCACGCGCATGTACGCCGTGGCCCGTGCGCTTCGAAAGGCCGACCCGGAGCTCGAAATCGTCTTCTTCACGCCGATGCCCACGCTCCACGTGCTCTACAACGAGACCTTCCCGACCTACCACCTGGCCGGTCGTTACATGCACAAGGACATGAGTGCGACCCAGTGGAACGGGTTGGTCGAAGACATGCTCCACCTCATTTTTGACACCCACCGTCCGAAGTGGTTCATGTTTGACGGCGCGTTTCCGTACCGAGGCATGCTCAACGCCATCGCCTCGCAACCCTCGATGGAAAAATGGTGGATGAAGCGGGGCTCGCTCAAGGCCAACACCTCCGCTCCCGTGGACAGCGCTGCGTTCTTTGACGGTGTCATCGTTCCCAGCGAAGGCAAGGACATGGAACTCGGGGAGGGCGAACACCTCGTTCCACCGTTGAGGGCCGTGGAGTTCGACGAAGCATGGGACCGCGATTTTGCCCGTTCACGGTTGAGCGTGCCCGAGGAAGCGAAAGCCGTGTACGTGCAGTTGGGCGCCGGACGCATCAACGACATTGAAAGCGACCTGAACACGGTGCTTGAGGCCCTCTTTGAACACGAGGATGTTGTCGTTGTTTTGGGAGAATCCATGCTGGGGCAGCGCCTTTCGTTCACGCATGAACGGCTGCGCGTGATTCGCGACTACCCCAACGCCCTGTACGCCAAGGCGTTTGACGCCTCGGTCCAAGCCGGAGGGTACAACTCGTTTCAGGAAATGCGGATGTTCGGCATCCCAACCCTCTTCCTCCCCAACACCGAGACCGGCATGGACGACCAGGTCAAGCGATGCAAGATGGCCGAAGAGGAAGGTTGGGGGTTGGTCCACACGTCTTCGGGCCCATCGGTGAAGGAGCGCCTTGCTGCTTTGCTGACCATGGAAGCAAGCCCACGGGCAAGTGAAAACGGGGTCGGCGAGGTGCTCAAACTGCTTTCCCTTGACGAAGCATGAACTCGTCAAACGATTTTTTTGCAGCCACGGCTTCATCCGAGGCCAGCCAAGGACTCATGACGTGGGTGGTGACCGACGGCCAGTACGCCTCTTGCATCGGTTGAAGATGCTGTTCAAGCTTGGTTTTGGTCACCTCTCGGTAGTGTTCGGGCATCAACGCAAGCGCCGGTGGAAAATGCGATTCGAGATAGGTCAAATCCCGTTCAGCGCCTTCAAGTCGGGCCAACACCATGTCGGCCACCTCACCTTCGCACCCCTGAAGCGCCCAAGCCAGCACGTTTTCGTGACTCACGGGATAAGCCTGCATTTTCTTCTGCACTTCCGGAATAGCCAAGCCTCGCACGAGGTAGTCTTCGCTCACCCCTCCCTCGCTCAGTTTCCCCTCAAGCATGTTCTTGCGGAAACACTTCCAGCAGTTCTCACAAGCGTTCGGCCACTCACCTCGGATGCACGAACGGGTGTAGGGATGAAAGGCGGAGTTCAACACGATCTTGCTGGTTCCCACTTCGCTCACTCCCGAAACCGGGAGGTACAACGGAAGGCCGGCCGCCTCAAACATGCGCCCCCAAAAGCGAAAATGAGAGGAATTGGCGTAATCTCTCGCTTTTTCATGTCCGATTCGGTAGGCCGATTCCATCACCGTTCCAAAGGCGACGGCGTCGATGTTTTGGCTGGCAGCCAAGGCAAGGATGGGAATGGAGGGCACCAAATCGGTTGCAAATCCAAGCGGTTCTCGAATGTACTCAACGTCGCACTCCAAAGACAGCACCTCGTGGCCGGATTTGTTGGCGTAGGCCACGGTGGCGAGCGCCGCCGATTTGTTGTACATCGAGGCTTTTTTCTTCAATGGGCGGTCCATGAAGACGGAAAGCGTGTTTTCGGGCATCACCAACAGACTTGCGGTTGAATCGGCCCCCCCTGAGAACGCAAGGGCGGGTCTTGATTTCGTCGAAGCGCGGTAGGGGGGGGCGTCTGCTCCATCGAATTCAACCTTGTACTTCGAAATTTTTGCACATGATGCGGCAAAGCGCTCGCTGACCGCCCACGGTACGGTGAAGGTACGGCCAACAAATGGGTGAGCCACGAGAAGAGCAATGAGTGCCAGATGGTCGGGATGAACGTCCGCTACGGTCACGCCTTTCGGCATTTTTGTGGTGAATTTCCGTTGCACCATGCTGATTCGCTCGGTGTACTTCCCGTCGCTCTTGTCCAGTTCAAAAGAAAAGTTGAGGGTGTTGCGCAAACCGACGACGTCCACCCTCATGACGCTGGGATTCTGTGGTTGGATATAGGGATTCACGCCTCAATGGAGATGCAAACATGATATGCTATGGCATTTAGGATTTCACATGGCTCACTTGGTGCATGTTGTCGTCGGAGCACGACCAAACCAAATGAAAGCCGCACCCCTTCTTCGAGCGCTCCGACAAAACCCCAAGTTTGAGGCCGAACTCATCGATACTGGGCAACACTACGACCATGAGATGGCGGGTATTTTCATGCAACAATTTGGTATGGGGCGACCCGACCATGCCCTGGAAGTGGGCAGCGGCTCCCACGGTGCGCAAACGGCGAAAATCCTTGAACGGTACGAGGCGTTGTTGCTTGAGCGCCGTCCTGCAGCCACCATCGTCATCGGTGACATCAACAGCACCGTCGCCTGTGCGCTGGCTGCCTCCAAACTCGGCATTCCCGTCGTTCACTTGGAGGCGGGCTTGCGAAGCCGTGACCGAGGGATGCCCGAAGAACTCAACCGAATCGTCACGGACCACCTCGCTGACCTCCTCTGGACACCTTCGCCAGATGGGGATGAGAACCTCCTGGCCTCGGGTATCGAGGCGTCGAAAATTGTTCGCGTTGGCAACATCATGATCGACACCCTGGTGGCCATGAAACCAGAAGTTGAGCAAGCGGCCTTTTGCGACCAACTCAATCGCCATCATTCCCAGCACGCCGTGATCACCTTGCATCGCCCAAGCAACGTGGATGTGGAAGCGACCTTGTCCAAGTTACTGGATGAGTTGTTGAGCGTGGCCAACACCATGGATTTGGTGTGGCCGCTTCATCCACGAACCAAACAACGCATTGTCGCTCTCGGCCGAATGGACGAGCTGACCAACCACCCGTCTGTGCATCTCTTGGCCCCCCTGGGCTACATCGACTTCATGAACGCTATCATGCACGCTCGATGCGTCATCACCGACAGCGGGGGCATTCAGGAAGAAACCACTTGGTTGGGCGTACCCTGCATCACCCTTCGTCCCAACACCGAGCGGCCCATCACCATCACCGAGGGAACCAACGTGCTCGCCACGCCAGAAACACTTGATGAGGAATTGAACCGTGTTCTTTTGAACGAAGAACGGCACGCCACTTCGATAGAATACTGGGACGGGAACACGGCAGAACGGTGCGTAGCCTCGCTTGAAGCGTTTCTAGAGGAGTGACCATCCGATGAATTCGGCGTTGAGGGACCGACAAGCGCTCAAGCGCCTGCGAAAGATGGAGCAGTCCGCTTCCCTCCGTTTGGGGGAGCACATCACAAAAGCCGTTCTCCGTCCTTGGCGTTTGCCCTTTCTGCCTCTTTCCTTTCCACTCCTTGGCCTTCGTCTTGGTTTGGAACACATCGGGGTGTTGAGCAGGCCTGAAACACGGGTCGAATGGACGCGGGAAAGCCAAGGGACAGGCCTTCTGGTGTTCGTGGACGGGTATTCATCTTCGTATGTCAACAGCGTGCAACAAGACCTTGTTGACGTAAACAAATTGCGCAGCGACCTCGAAATTACGGTTGTCTGCACGGCCAAATACCAATCGATTTTTGCGAAAACAGATTTTCCGGTGTTCGTCCTACCGGATAAGGTGAATCTCTCCGGTGAACGGGTGGAAGATTGGGGCGTGTTGTTGGAGGAACAAATCGGTGGTGTTGCCTCATTTTTCCAACCTGCCATGGTTTTGGTCGTTGGCCCTTACCCCCACCGCTCGCTCAAAAACCTCGTCCGCGCCAACCCTGCCCTCCAATTGATTCACGACCAGCGACCTGCAAAAAATTCGAAAAAGAAACTCTCGCCTCAACTCTTTACGCACCTCACCGGTGTGCTCCGGTTGCGGGCAGACCAGACTTCTCTTCCTGAAACGGTGGAGGTTCATCGTGTGGACGAGTTGGGCATGACCTCGTGGCTCTCCAGAACCGTCTCAACCCTCGAAGAAACCAATTCAATTTCACAAGCCTTC
>JAURDW010000064.1 GCA_030827745.1 Candidatus Poseidonia sp. | reverse complement strand
TGGATGGAACTTGAGCGCCGCCAACGAGAAGGCCAGCAAGCAACATGGCTTTCGCATCCGTGGTTCATGGGAGGTGCGGTAGCCGTGGTGGTGTACTTCACGACGTTTTTCTTGGGGCTCTTTACTGAGACCGGCACCTTCAGCATCGTTGGCCAATCTCCGGGCAACTTTCTCTTAGCATCGCTTTTGGCTGTGCTCGATGCCTTCGGGATTTATTTGCTGATCGGTTTCGCTTTCTGGCCGTTTATCGCTTCTTCAGTTGAGCATTTCCGGAGCCTTCGTGGCCCGGGAATTACCCTCCTCGTGATGTTCTCTTCCGGGTTGCTGACGGGCATCGTGTGTTACATCGCAGCCTTATGGACGCTGGAATCTGCACTTTGGGACCTATCACTTCTGGAGACTGCTTTGCTTCTGGGAAATAACGGCCGCTATGCGACGTGCCTCTTCCTTCCTGCGGTGTTGTTGTTGGGCTGGGAGCGGCCGTCGTCGGCTGCCCAATCCGTTTCGAAGAAATCCCTGGCTCTCGCGGTCTGTCTTCTGCTCCCCGCTGTTCTTTTCACGTCGCTTCATGGCCAACAACACTGGTCTGACGATGCGGGTGAAGGACTCGCCGAAGAGCTGGTTGAAGGCGATTCAAGCCTCCTTTTGGTTGCACCCGATGCGTTGGCCATGCATCACCTGTATGTGCTCAGAACTCATGTGGACCTTGACGGATCGCTGGGCCTCGATGGGTATTGGCGAACCAGTGGGGAGGCTGCGGCGTTTCTCGAAGCATCTTCCACAGAAGCCGACCTTGTTGTCGTCGCCCCAAACGCCGATTTCAACCCAGATGAACAGCAGTGGCTTTTGGTTGCAGAAGAACGCGCTCCCGTAACCGTAACTGGTTGGGCAGAAGGCTCTTGGCGAATCTACCGGAATGTCGGATGATTCGTTCCATCACGAAGCGATTATATCCGTTTGGTGGGTCGCCCAACCACTGCCACCGTGGCTTAGGGGTATAGCACCTCATTGGTAATGAGGAGGTCGCGAGTTCAAATCTCGCCGGTGGCTCCAGTGGTGAAGCGTTCATTCTTGGAATGAAAACGGAACAATTTACCCGCTTGCACCTCAATGTATAAGAGGCGACTTGGGCGATTTTGATTTGAGAAGGCAACTTCTCAGATGGGATGCACATGGAGCGCAAGCAAGAACAAGCAATGCAAGACAGGGTGAAGGAACTCCAACACCAGGTCGATGAACTGAAAGAACTCGTCAACACACTTCTCAGCGTCATCGTTGAGGAGCCCGATGGCGTCCACACGGGGGCCGCACCGACACCCCCCGGTCAAAGCATGATGCAAGTTTGCATGTGATCATCCTTTGATGACCGCCACGGGATTGATTCTGGCTACTGGGCGTGCGAGCCCCGCCTCGTGGGTGAGGCGAATGACATCATCGACGTTTTTGTATGCGGCAGGGGCTTCTTCCGAGAGGACGTTCGGAGTTGATGCATGCACTCGGATGCCTTGAGATTCCAAATCTCGTTTGAGTTGTTTACCATCAAGGGTCTTCTTTGCTTGTGCTCGAGAGAGGGCTCTCCCTGCTCCGTGACAGGACGAGCCAAAGGCTTGGTTCATCCCCTGCAAAGGACCGGCCATGATCCATGAACCGTTGCCCATGTCGCCCGGTACAAGAACAGGTTGCCCCGTTGAACGGAAGGCACCAGCGACTTCGTTGTGGTCGCCGGGGAATGCACGGGTCGCTCCCTTTCGGTGGACGCAACACGTGCAACCTGCACCGTTAACGGTGTGATGTTCAATTTTCGCAATGTTGTGGGCCACATCGTAGAGTGTCCGGGCTTCACCATCCACGCCCAACTCAAGGCGCAACACAGCACGCAATCGCTCGGCGAGCACGGCTCTGTTGGCGAAGGCGAAATTGGCAGCAGCGTTCATTGAGTCCAAATAGGCTTGACCCTC
Source organism: Candidatus Poseidonia sp. (assembly GCA_030827745.1). GTDB lineage: Archaea > Thermoplasmatota > Poseidoniia > Poseidoniales > Poseidoniaceae > Poseidonia. Next base: position 6,582 of record JAURDW010000064.1, on the reverse strand, counting down.
TCGAGAATGAACGGGTGCGGATGCGAGTTGCCGGTCAGGCAAGGAATATCCCCAGGCCTCGTTGGTCCACTGTCCGTTGCGTAATTTGTAGGTGCTCTCGAGTTGACGAACGTGGTCGGTACAGACTTGGTGGCCCAAGCCTCGGCTGCCGGAGTGTATCATGGCCACCAATTGCCCCTCGAAAAGGCCCCAGGCTTTCGCCGTCGAAACATCGACCAGGTTTTCCACCGACTGAAGTTCGAGGAAATGGTTCCCGCTTCCGAGGGTCCCCAATGCCTTCAATCCACGTTCGAGTGCTCGTTGGGAAACCGTTGCGTTTGTTGTTTCCATGCATCCGCTTGATTCCAATGCTGGTATGTCATCATCCTGGCCGTATCCTAATTCAAGCGCAGCACTTGCCCCTCCCTGCAACACCTCGTTGAGTCCTTGAGCGGTGATTTCAACGCCTCCTTTGCCCGAACCTCCCGCAGGGATGCGACCCGCAAGGCGACCCGCTAATTTCTTGAGGTTCGGCACATCGTCAAGTGTAGCCTCCAATGCAAGAAAGCGAACGCCACAGTTGATGTCAAAACCAACGCCTCCAGGCGAGATTGCGCCGCCCTGTTCCCCGTGGTTGACATCCGTAGCCACAACCCCACCGATGGGGAAGCCGTAGCCATAATGCCAGTCTGCCATGGCCCACGCTTCACCAACGATGCCCGGAAGGCATGCGGTGTTGACCAACTGTTCCGGTCCACGGTCATCTGCGTGGCGTTGCATGTGGGCCGCATCGGTCACCAAACGGGCATCTGCGTTCATCGAACCGTGGGCGCGAATGCGCACGGTACCATCGCCCTCCTCAACGAGGTGCTGGCGCCACGATGCATCCATGGTGCTTCCTTTCCGCCCATGCCTTTGAGTCTTTTTACACGGTTGAAAATCGCCTGTGAACATCATAGTCTTCAAAGGCTGACCCGCATTCGGAAGGTCATCCACCTCGGCAGGATGTTTGTTCATGGCCCTTCCCCCCATTGACTTGGCTGTTTTTCATGACAACGGTTTTGTCCGAAAGCAGTGCCGAGTCACCGATTTGTGGTTTTGGACCACCGATGCCGAGAGAACCACCTGCGGCGATACCTCTGAGGACGAATACACGTTCATCGGGGCACCGCTTATCGATGGATTTGAACAAAGAGGAAAGGCCCTGAAGGACACCATGCGTCAGGCTTTTTTGGGATATTTTGAAGCGCATGGCCATACTAAAATCGACCCTTACCCGGTTTTAGCCCGTTGGCGAGATGACCTTCATCTCACCATCGCTTCCATTGCTGATTTCCAACCCCACGTTACGTCAGGTGAGGTCCTGCCTCCAGCCAACCCACTCGCCGTTTCTCAGCCCTGTATTCGTTTAACCGATGTTGACGCAGTTGGTCGTTCAGGTCGCCATTTGACCACCTTTGAAATGATGGCGCACCACGTGTTCAACCGCCCAGACGAAGGGATTGAAATCTATTGGATGGAATCGTGCGTTGAACACTGCCACCGAATGTTAACCGAGACCTTCGGCATCCCCTCATCCGAAATCACCTATGTCGAAAACCCATGGTGCGGCGGTGGAAACGCCGGGGCCGCCGTTGAGGTCATCGTCGGAGGCCTCGAACTCGCCACGCTGGTTTTCATGGACATGGAAGAACATCCCGATGGTGATGTTGAACTGAAGGGCGATCGATACCGTACGATGCCGCTCCAAATTATCGATACTGGCTACGGCCTCGAACGGTTTTGCTGGGCTGCAGCCGGCACACCCACCATCTACGAGGCGATTTACCCGGAAAGCGTTGCTTGGCTCAAGAAACTTTCAGGTTTCCAGGAAAAAGCAACACGATGGCCTGATTTGGACCTCGATCGTTTGTTGGGGGAGATGAGCCGGCTCAACGGCATCATGAACATCGAGGCGGGTGTGGACGGCGACAAGTTGGTTTCCATTTTCCTTGAACGTTTGAAGGAACGTGGCGTGGAAGTGACCTCCGAGCAGTTTCGGGGAATCACAGAACCGTTGGCGAACATTTACGCTATCCCCGACCACCTTCATGCGCTCTGCAACATGTTGGGTGACGGCTTGGTCCCCTCAAATGCGAAGGCGGGTTACCTCGCTCGAATGCTTGCTCGTCGCGTCTTGAGGATGCGGGACGATTTGTCGCTCTCGGTTTCACTCAGCGACCTTGCCGAACACCATTTAGACGTGAATATGGGGGGCCACCTCAACAAACAACACCGGGCCGGTTTGCTCGAAATCCTCGCCCTCGAGGAAGAGCGGTATGCGGAAATGCTTCGGAAGGGGGTTCATGTTATCCAAACGCAACTCAAAGGTTTAGCCTCGGATGCAGAAGCAATCCCCGATGAGGATTTGTTTACACTCAACGACTCCCACGGACTCGCACCTGACATGGCCGTCGCCCTTGCACGAACATCGGGATGGGCCAATGTCTCACTAAGAACCGGTTTTTCAGCTGAGATGGCCGAGCGTCACGCTCTCCTTGCCAAGGCGGCGGCGAAGAACATCGCAGCAACCTCAACCAAGGTTGACCTTGATGTCGTCCAGCCGACCCGTCTCACTTACTACGACAACGTGTACGAGCGAACGTTGCAAGCGGAAGTGCTTGCATGCGTTGAAGCAGGAGACGAAGGGCCGCATGGAGCCTCATGGGTGGTTGTTCTCGATCAAACCCTCTTCTATCCGGAGGGCGGCGGTCAAGAAGGGGACCAGGGTCAAATCATCAACGAATCAACCACAGTATCGGTCCTTGACACGATGAAGCAAGGCTCGTTGGTCTTGCATTTCACCGACGCCCCTGTTGAAGTTGGGGTGGAGGTGACCTGTGTGCTTGATTGGCGTCGACGGAAGCAACTCATGGACCACCACACGGCGGTCCATATCGTCGGGGGCGCCGCCCGCAAGCTTCTGGGTCCTCATATCTTTCAGGCCGGCTCGCACCTATCGGTAGAAAGCGGTCGTTTGGACATCACGCATTTCCACCGATTGACGCGGCAGGATCTTGACGCCATGGAAGATTTGGCCAACGAGGTGCTGGCGACGGTTGCGAGCACTGAAAAATCCGAATTGAATCGAAAGGATGCTGACTTGGTCCACGGATTTGACCTCTATCAAGGAGGTGCGCCCAAAGGCGACTCCATTCGCATCCTCAAAATTGCAGACCATGACACGCAGGCTTGTGGCGGAACGCACCACGATGAACCAGGTCAAATTGGTTCGATACGGGTGATTCGCTCAACCGCCGTTCAAGACGGTGTCGAGCGGCTCCACATCGTTGCCGGCGAGGCTGCGCTGGGGTATGCTCGCACTCAAGACGAATTGGTGCGGGCGTCAGCCGAGGTCTTTGGTGTCCATCAAGACGACTTACCAAAGGCAGCCAGCCGTTTCTTTAGCGAGTGGAAGGAACAGCGAAAAACCATCGAACACCTTGAATCTGAAATCGTGCGATTGCGGACGTCAGGTGGTGGAGATGCAAGCAGTTTGGTGGATGGGGTTCGGATGGTGGTCATGGCCATTGAAGGGGACCTCAAATCCATGACGACGATGCTCAAAGAACTCACCTTGGATGCTGACCAACCCACGGTCGCAGTTTTGGGTTCTGCAGACGGTGGAGGGAAATTGATGATTGGCATCACCGAGGGGACCGTCGCTTCCGAACGCCACAACGCTGTTGAACTTCTTCGAGCCATTTCACACCACATCAAAGGTGGCGGGGGTGGGCGACCAACCTTCGCGCAAGGCGGTGGTTCCGATGCGAGCGGTTTGCAGGAAGCCTTGAATGCCGCTCGAGCGTTGCTGGGTTTGTAACCATCACACCAGCGTTCGCAACGCTTCCCTGTCGAATTCTGAAACCGCACGGGCAAGGGCGTCGGATGGCGTAAACCATCCTGCCTCAGATATTTCTTCGGTTTGGAGGTTCAGTTCTTCGACACTTCCGTTCCATGTCGCCCGGTACGTCAGCGAGAGGAAGGACACACCTTCATCGTTGAAGACCCGCTGGGTAATCACCGGTTCGGCCTCGTCCAATTGGATGGCGATGCCAAGCTCTTCTTGGGCCTCCCTCACGCATCCGTCCGCTGGATGCTCGTTGTGGTCCATGTAGCCGCCGGGCAATGTCCAAAAGCCCCGAAAGTGGCCACGTTCCACCCTTGCCATAAGCACATGATGTTGATTGTTCTGAATCATCACTTTTGACACCACCCGATGCAACGATCGATAGATGGCCTCTCGCGCAACCGGGTGCACGCTGTTGTCTGCGATGCAAGCGTCTTTCCATGCCCATTCTTTGGGCCAATCCAATTTTGGGTAAGCCTTCGTCACGGTGATGTTGAGGTCAGCGATGTTGATACGGAACCGGTCTTTTTCAACATACTCAATCCCCATCGTTAAGGTTTCATCCCGTGTTGGAAACCGGAGCCCTTTGCCGCTTTCCAGCCGTCCCATCTGGGGAATGTGGGGGCCGTTACCGTCTTCATCCACCAGCAACACTTTCCCATCGTGCTCAAGATATAGCACGCTTTTGGGATGCATGGCTCGGCCACCCTCTTCGTGAACAAGAAACCTCGTGCGATTTGTTCACTCTGAGAGGCTGTGCTGGACTTCGCTTGGTTCGGGGAGTGCGTTTCGGAGCGTATCGGCGACCTTCAACTCGTCCAAGCGGCGCCCTTGAGGGAGGACACGCGACCGATAGGAGCGGAGGGTGTCGTTGTACGATGAGGCAGCTTTTTCCAGATGCCCGCCGACTTTGCTGAAATGTTCAACCATGGTCGCCACTCGTTTGTACAATTCACGGGAAACATCGTAGATTTCCCGTGCTCCCTCTGCTAAAGCATGCTGTTGCCAGTAGAGGGCCACTGTTCTCAGAAGGCCGAGCATGGTCACCGGTGTTGCAACCAGCACCGCCTTGCTCATGGCGTATTCCATAAGTTCCGGGTCGACGTTGAACGCAGCAGCTGCCATGGCTTCGCTGGGAACAAACATCACCACATGGTCGAAACTCCCTTCAATTGATTCCTGGTAGGCCTTCGAACTCAATTCAGTGATGCGGCTGCGCATGCTCTTGGCATGCTTGACCAACAGGTCGTCTTGGGCCGGTCCTGGGTCCGATTCAACCGCCTCGAGGTACTTTTCACCGACGGCTTTTGAGTCGATTGGGATGACGCCTTCTTCTGGAAGAACGACGACAAAATCTGGTCGCAGCCCGTTTTCGAGGGTGACTTGTTCCATGAAATTCACATGTTCGCTCAACCCTGCCATCTCAAAGAGGCGACGCAACTTCACCTCTCCCCAGTTTCCCCGTGCTTGACCAGAAGTGGTGAGAGCGGTTGAGAGCGCAGTGGTTCTGGTGGAAAGCGATTCGGTCTTTTCGCCGAGTTCTTTGATGTGGCGGCGCAACCCCTCGTAAGCGCCCACCCTTTCTTTCTCCATTTCGCTGTTTTGAAGGAGGAGGCGAGCAAGTTCTTCCTGAACCGGCCTGAGCAACTGCTCGACCTCTTGTTTTCGTGTCTCCAATTCGTGCGTCGCATGTTGCTGGTTCCGCAACCACCGTTCCTCAGCGATTTTGAAGAAGTGTTCCGTGTTTTCAGCACTGAGTCGCTTGGAAAGCGTCTCCATTTCTGCAGTCAAGCGTTGTTCATTGGCTTGTGAGGTGACCTCCCCAGCGCGAAGTTGCTCTTCCGCTCGAATCAACGCCGCCGCATTTGCCTGACGCCCGAGGACCCATCCTAGCAGGCACCCCATAGCCAGCCCTGCAAACAAAAAACCGTAGTCGGCGAAAACCGTCATATGTGCCCATAGTTGACGACAGTATTTGATGAAATCGGGAACCGTTAAACTTCAAATCGTTCCCTTGTGTGGAGAGGTCTATGCGGTTTGAGCAACTGAACGACGGTGTCTGGGCCATGACATATTTGGTGGCGGATGAGGTCACAAAGGAAGCAGCGCTTGTTGACCCCGTTTACGACTTTATGGATGGCTATCTCGAAAAATTGGAATCTGAGGGATTCACCCTTCGTTACGCCATCGCCACCCACACCCATGCAGACCACATCACGGCGTGTTTTTCCTTGAAAGAACGCACAGGTTGCGACTATGTCATGTTCCACAACACGGCAAGTCTCGGTGTGTCAAAGTACGTCGCTGATGGAGAGAGCTTCTCGATGGGCTCGGTCCCCTTCACCTTCCATGCATCACCCGGTCACACCAACGACTCCATGATCGTCCATGTCCCGGGTTACATGATGACCGGTGACTTCCTCTTCAACGGAGACGGTGGGGTTGGCCGTGACGACCTTCCAAGCGGACGCCCTCGGGAGCATTGGGATGCTCTTCGGGTTTTGGAGCGCTTTGATGGAACCACCCTGGTTTGTTCGGGCCACGATCCTCCCGGCACCGAAATGATGTCCTTGGATTGGAACCGAGCGAACAATCCGGTGTTGTCCATGTCAGGATTTGAGGAGTTTGCCGCTTGGCAGCAGGCGACCTCTGAAAAACTTGGAAGCGTTTCCAAAATTAAAACCGCGATTCCTGCCAACCTGTTCGGAGAAGTA
>JAURDW010000063.1 GCA_030827745.1 Candidatus Poseidonia sp. | reverse complement strand
TGAAAGCCGTAGGAGGCTGAAACATGTCAGAACAAATACTGGAACAATACGGACGCGTGACGATTTACACCGAAGCCAACCACCCTTCGCCGATTTACCACGTCGAAGGCGACATTCAGGCGAATCCGTACGGAGATTTGGCCGCCTTGTTCGAAGACGATGCCCTCGAAGAGGTGATGTACAACGGTGGGACGCAATGCGTCAAAGTCGCCCACCGAAACCACGGCATGTGCAGGACGAATATTTGGATTGACGATGAATCCGGTCTCCAAATCGCGAAAAACATTGCGTCTTTCACGAACGTTCCCCTTGGAGACGGCCCGGGGCTGGTCCCGATTTTTGATGGCCGCTTGCCCGACGGCTCCCGTGTGAACGGAACCATTCCTCCCGTCTCTCCCGACGGCCCCACCCTCACCATTCGGAAATTCAAGGAAGACCCGCTCACGATGATTGACCTCGTGAATTTTGGAACCGTCAACTCCCGACTCGCCGCCATGATGTGGGTTTGGATTGAAGGTCTGGACAGCCGGCCAGCCAACTTCGTCATTGCGGGCGGAACCGGGTCAGGAAAAACCACGACGCTGAACTGTCTCGGTATGTACATTCCATGGTCTCGCCGCCTTCTGACGGTCGAAGACACTGCTGAACTTCAGGTCTATCACGACCACTGGCTTCGCATGGAAACCCGGCGGGAACGGCCCGATGGGACGCCCGAAGTGGACATGAACGACTGCCTCAAATCGAGTCTCCGTATGCGTCCGGACCGAATCATCGTTGGTGAGGTTCGTGGCCCGGAATGTGCGACGCTCTTGACCGCCATGAACACGGGTCACGACGGTTCCTTCGGTTCTCTGCACGCCAACACGGCACAGGAAACCGTCACGAGAATGATCAATCCACCCATGAACGTCCCTCCCATCATGTTGAGCGGCCTCGACTTGATCATCATCCAAGCTCGCCTTCACGTGAACGGGAAGACCGCTCGGAAAATCACGGAAGTGGCAGAGATTGCCGGCATGGAAGGCGACAAGCCACGTTTGAACGCTATCTGGAAGTACAACGCCGCCACCGACCAAATTGAAGAAACAGGCATTCCCTCTAAGCTCCGCGAAACGATTTGCAACGCCGCAGGTGTCACGCCTGATGTGTTTGAACGCCACGTTGCTCAACGGCAAGCCATCATTGAGGACCTTTGTTCACGGGGTATTTCAGACATCCAAACCGTGACCTCGGTCGTGCAAAACTTCTACGCTCAACAACATTGAGTTTTTTTCATCCGTTCAGACGGTTGAGCAATTCATCGATTTTGTCAATCTTTCCACGGACGCGCTGGATATTTTGTGAGGCTTCAGAGACGGATTCGGCCACTTGAATTTCTTCTTCGGGCTTTGTGTCGTCTTCAGGTTTGAAACTGGAGGCCAAGGCCCGGAGTTCGGTGACAATGGCGTCAACTTCCGTTTCCGATACCAAGACGCCTGGGGCAATCTTTGGTATGTCGGAAGGAGAAAGATAGCCCAGTTCAGCACCCAACACCCCTGCGCAAGCCAGAATTCGTGGTCGGAGGTTTGACGTGTTGACTTCGTAGCCTTTTGATTCAAGGAAACGAATGACCAAGGCTTGTTCGTGTTCTTGAAACCCATCTCCGGAGGACTCCAAGACGGTCTGAACCAACTCCTCAAAGGCCACCATGTTTCGTTCGAGACGGTTCACGGTCAAGGTCTCCGTTGTGGACATGTGGACAGCGCCCCTGTGGAGGATTCGGAGCATGCGTTGGCGACGCTGAACCACGGGGTCGTGAAGTGCGTGGGATTCTGCGATTTCAACATGCAAGTCAAACAAGGCGTGCAGTCGTCCAGAAACGCTCGGCACCCTCAAATCCAAACCCATGGCTCGCCCTTCTTCCTCAAAGGCCATCCGTGCTTTGACCACATCGCCTTTGTGGAGCGCCAAGAGGTTCTCCAATTGCTCTCGGAGGACGCTGCGAACCTCTTCAAAGAGGCGGAGAGCTTCCCGCTCGGTCCAGGATTGTGGCAGAGCGGTTGCAGCGGTTGCCTCGTGTTTTGTTCTGTAGTCCAATTCCATGACGATGTTGGCAATTTTTTGGTGGACGGGGGGGAAATCGGTGGCGAAGCCTTGTTCTCGCAAGGAAGCGATGAAGGCGTTCATGTCGTCCACATCGGTGGTTGAACTTACGGTGAGGTAATCGCGTGCGAAGGCGTGGACTTCTGCAGTTCGTTCGTCAACTTCAAGCAAGGCGGTCTCGATTTCAAGGCTGTAAACCTCGCCCGTTTCGACGTGTTGTATCATCGGGGGCGGCGTTTCTGTTTCGTTCGGTCCGGAAGTCTCCATGCCTTCGAGGAAAGCCTCGATTTCTTCTCTTTCGTGTGGAGCAGCGGTTGTTGCTTCGTCCGTGCTTTCCCCCCAAAGTCCCGTTTCGGCGTCCGCTGCTCGAGCAGGCGCCGATGATGAAACCGAGGGGTTTGGTTGCGGTATGCGAACGGTGTCTTTTGGACGGCGGAGACTTTTCTTGACCTTGCCCCATGCGTTTTCTTGAGATGCAAGAACTCCGGCAACCCGAGCCAGCAAACTCTGCTTGTTTCCAGATAACGGGAGTTCCAACTCTTTGCAAAGGGCATGAAGTTCGTCCCGAGTCATCTGGTCGAGGTTGTCGGTGGTGAGGGACTTTGGGTCGTGATTGAGGTGCAAGTACAACCGTTGCCTTCTGGCTTTAATCGACCCGGATTTCTTGATGCCAAACAAACCCAACAATTCTCCCAAGTCGTTGTTTGGGATGGTTCGAATCCCCGCAGTGGAAAGGTCCCAGTCTTCCAAGACCAAGGCCTGGATGAGGCGGGCTCGCAACGACTCAACGGGGCCAGTTTTCGGGAGATTGTGCTCGGCTGCAACGGCCTTGAGGTCATCAAAGCGTGCTTGATAGAGAGTGGCTAACATATCGGACGCTGCCATGGTTTGCTCACCTCTTGGCGGTTTGCCGCATTGAAAGCATATATGTCTTCGCCGTGCGATGCCCACGAGATGGGCTGTTCGTGGGCTTGTTTGGTTGAGCCGCAGTCACTCTTCTTCGTTCAAACGCATCAAGGCTGGGCGGGGTTCGGAGAACCAAGCCGGCAAACCAGGAATGCTCCGTTTTGTGCCTTCATGTTCGGTGGTCATCAAGTTCACCAATTCCATGAACTCGCGGAGCAAGTTCACCATGCCTACATGACTGTCCTCGGGGAGAACGATGCGTTCGCACGCCGCAGTCACCGTGCCGCTTGGATTGAGCGTTTCGATGAGAAGCTCCACTCTTGGCCCTCCCTTGTACACGCCCTTCTTCTTGTTCGGGTCAACCAAGGTGTTGAGAAGGGTTTCATCGCCCTCCTCGTTGGCTTTCTTCAGAAAGGTCGTTATTTTTCGTTGTTCAACAAACATGCCGGTGATGGAGTGAAGTTCGGGATCCAGGCTCTCCAGCATGGCGATTTCAAGTCGGTAAGCAAGTTCGGCACTCGGGTCTACCATTTCACGAATGCTCGCCTTGGGGAAGCCTTCTCTGGCCACAAGGAGGGTGAATCCGTGGAGCGGAGGGGGGACGAACCGTTCTCGGTCGCTTTCTGATTGGTCTCGTTGAAGCCCCAATGTGTGGCGGCGGCTTTTCATTCGATGGCCGGCGTGAACAGCACGGGGGACGATGAAACCTGCAAATTCTCCATCAGCAACTCTTTGCTCAAACCAAGGCCATTGCTCATCAACGTCGAGTGCTGCAAATTCATCCTCGCGACCCAGAGAAGCGACGAGTTCCTTTTTCGTCACGAGAACCAAATCGGAACGCATTCGCCGCATTTGGCGTCGGAGGAGCTCGTGTTCGCACATCACCACCGATTCTGGAAGCAGGTATTCGGGTTTGTTTGGTCCAACGAGGACCCAAGTTGGTTCCTTACGAGGCAAGACGCCGGCGATCATCAATCCGTCAACCGGCCGGTCCCGCCAGTCAAAAGCGCTCATGCCGATGATGTCGCCGTGACCATCACGCAGCGCCTGAAGGGCTGTTTCCAGATGAGGCAACTCCTTCATTCGCATGTCTCGGAGGCGTCCGTGGGTGTGGACGGTGCGCTCGATTTGATGGCGAACACCGTCGTTGCGGTTCCCGGTGGTGAGGACGACAAGTCGCTCTTGTTCTCCCATCCGGTCACCTCGGCGGAGGCCGTCCCCCACGGCCTAAGGGCGTGGACGACTGGTTAAGAAGCCCACCGTCCTCCTCGGGGTGTGCGCAGCGATGTTGATGTTCTCTCGGTTGCGCTCCAATCCATGCGGGACGAGGTCAACGCCGAACTTGAAGCCCTGATTGCTAAAGAGATTGAAGGCGGAGCGGGTGAGGTCGCAGCCGAAGCCGGTCGTGTTCTCAATGCCGGCGGGAAACGTCTTCGCCCCCTTCTTTTCCTTCTCGCCTATAAGTTGGCAGGTGGTACCAAGCTAGAGGATGTCATGCCTCTTGCTTTGGCCTTTGAACTCATTCACACGGCGACTTTGGTTCACGATGACATCAACGACGATGCCCGTCATCGTCGCGGAATCCCCACCATCCATGCACAAGCCGGTCAGGCGAAGGCCGTCATCGCAGGAGACTGGCTCTTTGTGCATGGTTTTGCCCTCGGGGGGAGGTACAGCGAACAAATTGTGACCGTCATCGCTCGTTGTTGCGCTGACATCGCTGTCTCGGAATTTCACCAACTTGACCACGTGCTGAATTTAGCCACTTCGCCCGAAGATTACCTCGCCATCGTTCGAGGAAAAACAGCGGGGCCGTTCGCAGCAGGGTGTTACAGCGCCGGTCTTGTGGCCGGACTTTCCGAACAGCAAGCCGAGGCCTTGCAGCGATTCGGTATGGAATTGGGCATCGCCTTCCAACTCGTGGACGACCTTCTGGATTTGCGTGGGGATGAGCGCATGGGGAAGCCGCGAGGAGCGGACGTTTACGAAGGAAAGATGACCCTCCCCCTCATCCACGCACTGACCCTTTCTCACGGACACCATCGCACGCGACTCTCTGAATTGATTGAAACCTTTACCGACGATGACTTTGACGAATTGATGGCGCTTCTTGAACGGTCCGACAGCATGGTCTATGCTGAGTTGCTGGTGCGAACACACCTCGAACGAGCGCAAGCCGCCTTGGATATTTTCCCCGATAGCGAGGCAAAATCCATGATGCTCCACATCACAGAATTCGTCAAAATCCGACACACATGAGGCGATCCATTGGCCGTCAAGGAAATTCAACATCGTTCGGTCATCGTCGTGGGGGCCGGCCCTGCAGGCAGTGCAGCGGCCCAACGACTGGCAGAAGAAGGCGTTGATGTCCTCATCCTCGAGCGGCGAACCGTCGTCGGCAACCCGGCCCAGTGCGGTGAATGCATACCGAATTGGGGTGAAGTGGTGGGAACGTTCCGCCATCTTGACGACAACGAGTGGCTCAAGACCTATTTTGACTTCCCCGAACGTCTTCGCTTGCATCGCCTTGACAACATGCGGGTGTTTTTACCATCAGGGAAAGCCTACGAGTTTGAACTCGATGCTTTTGCAGGCCACAGGTTGCAGTTTGACGGCTACCTTGCGGACAAGGCTGTTCGTGCCGGTGCTGAAATTTTGACCAACACCTCGCTCAAGCGGTTGCAAAAGCAAAAGAAAGCCAACCGAGAAATTCTCGTGACCAATGAAGGCCGGTACACCTGCGATGTGCTGATCGATGCCTCCGGTAGCCTTGCCCATGTGGGCAGGTTGCGTCACGGGCAAGACCGGTCGGTACGGCCAGAAGACCAAGTTCCGACGATTTACGCCCAAGTCAAAGGCGACGTTCCCGAAACCTTTGATGTCTTTTTGGGCTCGGTCGCTCCCTCGGGTTATGCCTGGATTATACCCAAAGGGCCCGGCTTTGCGAACGTAGGTCTGGGCGTGCGAGCGGGCAAACTCAAAGGCTCCCTCAAAGATCACCTTGAGCGGTTCTGCGACGACCTGAATCTGGAGATACTGTCCATCGGAGGCGGATGGATTCCCATGGGCGGACCCGTGAAACGAATGGTGGACGGCAACGCCCTCGCTGTTGGGGATGCGGCTGGGTTGGTGATGCCGAGCAACGGGGGGGGCATCAGCCAAGCCATCATCTCGGGTTGTTTTGCAGCCGAGGCCATCGTTGACCACTTTCGTAACGGTGCCCCACTTGAAGCCTACGAGAAGCGCTTGAGAGCCTGCCTTGGCCCGTCTCTCAAGAATTCATTGCGAACAAAAAACATGGGCTATGCGTTCTTCCGTGGCGATCTCATGACCGAACTGATACTGCGTATTCTTGGCCCGATTGGCGGCATCAAGCGAGCGATGGAATGTGAAAAACCGTTATGGTTGCTGTGAAATTGACATCGTCGAAAACGCAGCCATGACAGGGTGAACATCGGTTGGTTCAAGTGATTTGACGGTGTGGTGTTGCCAATGCGAGGGCAACTGCGACGTGATGATGAGGCGGTCAGCCCCGTGATTGCAACCGTGTTGTTGTTGGCCATCACGGTGATGCTGTCGAGCATGGTCTTTGTCTTGATGCAAGGCGCGTTGACTTCGGTGGAAAAAGCTCCTCCGCAGGCGACCGTAAGCGTCCGTGCCCTCGACAACGGTTTCCATGTGGTTCGTATCACGAGCCTTGACCAATCGATCGATCCCGCACGATTGGAATTCACGCTGCAACCTGGCAACCTGAGTTCTGCCTACACCCAAGGGGGGCAAGTTTCGGATGCCGATGTGTACGGTGTCATCGGATCAAACCTCTCGTTCCACGACCGGGATGCCGGGTATTCGGTCACGCAAGGGGACTATTTCGTCATCGATTCTGCCACCGTTGGCTCGGACGATGGCACGTGGCGATTCAAACTCGTTGAGGAAAGCGCCGGTGTTTTGCTGATCGATGTGCTGCTTCCGCCTGTCGTTTGAGTTTCATCCGCCGATGAACGACATTTCCACCTTCGTGGCGACATCTTGGTGTTGATGACGTTCCACCGAATACTGGTCGTTGCGGTCGGTCCACAGGCTTTTGATGGCTGCTTGGACCTCGTCGGTGGTGGCTTGCATGCGAAGCAACCCTTTCAGGTCGTGCCCCTTTGAGGAGAAAAGGCAGGTGTAGAGCGATCCGTTGGCGGAGAGGCGAGCCCTCGAACAATCTCCACAAAAGGGTTGAGTGACCGAGTTGATGAAACCGAACTCCTGTCCTTCCGCCGTCGCAAATCGGCGAGCCACCTCGTGCACCTTCTGACCTTTGTGCGGCGTTAGGGGGCCAAAGCGTCCTTCGATGACGGCCCGGACCTCCGCTCCGCTCACGACTTCTTCCAACTGCCAGGCATTTGTATTTCCTACATCCATGAATTCAACAAAGCGAAGAGGAACGCCCAATCCAGAGCAGGCCTCGGCGAGAGGGAGAATTTCATTCTCGTTGACACCACGACGAACAACGGTGTTGACCTTCACGACCAACCCCGCCTTTTTTGCTGACTCAAGCCCTTCAAGCACGGTCTCAGGCGTTGTTTTTGTGGTGTCTGCCATCGTTGCAAAGGTGGTTGGGTTGAGGGCATCAAGGCTGACCGTAACACGGTTCAACCCCGCATCTGCAAGTTCCTGGGCATGGTTGGAGAGCAAGGCCCCGTTGGTGGTCATGGCGAGGTCGATGTGAGGGCCTGCCTCCTTGAGTAAACGAACAAGGGCAGCGATGTCGCTGCGAAGCAGAGGTTCCCCGCCCGTGAGCCTTACTTTTTCGAGACCCGCCGGGACAAGGGATTTGACGACCGTGACGATTTCTTCGTACGTGAGCAAATCCGAGCGCGGAAGGAATGCATGTTCGCTTCCAAAATGTTCCCGCGGCATGCAGTAGGTGCATCGGAAATTGCATCGGTCCGTGACCGAGATCCGAAGGTCTCGCAACGGACGTTGAAACCTGTCCCGAAGCGTCATGTCCCTAGGACCCGTTTCGGGTTCTTGAACCTATAAGCAAGGGTTCTTGGCTGGAACACCCCACCTTTAGGCATGACGAAGCGCTGGGTCAGCCGCTGGAAGCCCACGCAGAAAGGCGAGAAAGGGAGCCTCATTCCGGTGCTTACCGTCCGTTCAAATTCCGCTATAGAAGCGGTTTCTTGGAATCTCCCCCCTTCCAAAAGCCACGCCATTCGTTGGTTGGCGCTGGCAGCCCAATCCGAACAGAGCATTGTGCTTGAAAACATGGCTTTTGCTGGGCAAGATGCGGTGTCCATGCGGCGATGTTTATCCCAAATGGGCGTCGACATCACCGACCTTGACGAGGCTGGTCAAACTCTCTCCGTGCCTTCAAATCACGACGACCAACCGCACCCAAATTCAGTTGCTTGGTGCGTTCAAGGCGTCGGCCCAGGGGGTCTGACGCCACCGGTAAGCGTGCTCCATGCGGGGAACTCCGGTACGGCTTTGCGGATTTTGATGGCGTTGTCCGCCCATCATCGTGTGCCGGTCATGCTTGACGGAGACGCATCCTTGCGCTCACGTTCGTATGCGACGATGTTTGATTGCCTCTCGCAATTGGGCGTCGCATGTTCGCACGGGGTT
>JAURDW010000062.1 GCA_030827745.1 Candidatus Poseidonia sp. | reverse complement strand
TTCGCTTTCGCTCAGAGCCCGCAGTTCCCAAGTCCCCTCATGTTGGACCAAAAACTCCTGAAAATCGTCCCCTTTCATGACATGAGTGGCGAGTTCCTTGAGGTCTGCGGAGGTCAACGCCTCCATTGTTTCGTTTGGCTTGTCCTGAGCGTCGGTTCGTCCGAGGGCGACGGCTACCTCGCGTTCAGTGAGCGGGTGAACCATGGTCAAGAACGATGGGAGTCGTGCTTCGTAACATGGGCGTTGGCTCGCATAGACCCAACCGCCTTTGGTGGTTCCGAGCACGGTGCTCGTAGCCTTGATGCTGGCAAAGGTCAAACCGTTGAGGGTGACCGTCACGGCTCCACCTCAACCAAGCGTTCCTTCCATCCGTTGGTACCACGCCATGCCTGCCTTGTGGTCGGCGAGGAGGGAGAACTGGGGAAAGGGAGAGATGGACCGCATGTAGCCAAAGGCCGCAAAATCCACCAAATCCGGTTCCTTGCCTCCGAAGAACGGTTCACCGTTGTGAGCCTCGGTGAATTCGCTGAGCAAATCGTGCCAGAGTTGCTTGGGGCGTCGACCATCGCTTTTCACCCGTTTGCGGGCGATGATGCCCCACATGATGGGAAAACCTGCCCAGGCATACAAGCGCTTTGAGAAGAATCCGAATTTTTCAAGTTTTGAAATTCTCGTCGTCGTTTTCAAAGCCGAACCGAGCGACCCGTAGAGGATGGGTACGGTGGCTTTGGAGAGGCGTGTGTCAACCCATTCCATCCAGGTCGCACGTCGCTCTGCGTCGCCGATGTTGGCGAGTTTTCCACCGTTGTAGGTGGCGTCCAGGTGAAACAAGAGCGGTGTTGAATCAACGTGATGCGCCCCGTTCTCATCGGTGAACACGGGAACCTTCCCCCAATCACCAGCAAAGGCCACTTCCTTGCGGATTTTCATGCCGTTAACGCCGACGTAGTCCACATCGAGGTTGAGGTGCTCGATGAGTCCTCTCACCTTCCAGCAAAATGGACAGGAGTAGAGGAGGTGCAATTGAGGCGTTTGAGCCATGCTGTACGGTGCAAGGCTTCCTTCTTCAAGCCTCGTTCTCGTCGCCATGGGTGGGTTTCCACCCCGCTTTCCAAAAGGCTAAATCGTCCAACCAAACCATCCATTCTTTGTCGTTGCACGTCAGCAAGCGGAAGGCACGGCTTTCCAAACCCTCGCGCAGGTGCGGGGCCATGTCACCCCTGTCCATGGCATCCTTCCATTCCACTTGCATCTGCCGAATCTGGCGTCGAGCTTCCTCGGGGTTGTCGAAGTTCAACTCGCAAGCATCGCGCAACTCCGAAAGCCATGTTCGGGTGTCTTTCAAAATAGGGTCGTTGCTGTTGCTCGTCAAGGGGCGCTTTTTCCCAAAGGGCCACCATCCCATGATTCGCTGGCTGCCTTGGGGTTCATGGAGTTGTTCCTGCTCCGAGGGTTGAAATCAACCTCACCTTTGGGTTGACCATGGGTCGTCTGGTTCTCCATACCCACGGCGCCCCAAAAGAAGCGGCTTTCAAACACCTCATGGCGATGTACGGCGACCGTCTCAAGTCGAGAGGTGTGCGACTGGAACATCACCCTTCCAAACTGTCAGCCGAGGCCTACGTCGATCGTTTGCTGGATGAAGGTGGTACCTTGTTTCTTCTTGACGAAGGCGGTGAACTCAACGACTCGATGACCTTTGCTGAGCGTTTTCACACCTGGCAACTCTCGGGTGGTGCTGTGCACCTCGCCATCGGGCCCGCAGAAGGATGGCCGGCCCACGCTTCGCTTTCAGAAGTTCGAAGGCTGTCGCTTTCTCCGATGACCTTTCCCCACGAGTTGGCGGCGGTCATGTTGGTGGAGCAAGTCTATCGAGCCAGCGAAATTCAACGCGGTTCGGGCTATCACAAAGCATGATAGCACACCGTCCAGCGTTGCAACCTGGGGGGAGAATCCGTGTTCTTGGATGAAACAACAGGAAAATGGCTCGTTCTTGGCGTCATGGTAACGGTTTCCGTGGCCTTGCTCGTGGGCAGCCGCCAACAACCCTTTCCCGAAATTTCAGGCCGATTTGGTTGGGTATTGCTTTCCATTTCGTTGTTGCTTGCCGTTGGTGAACAAGCACCTCGCCCAATGTCTCTTTCCTTTTTGCTCATTTTCGTCTTGGGCGTCGGCTCCATCGGCGTGCTCGCCGGTGTTCATCACATGGTCCGAACGCGACGCGATGTGTTCATCGCCCCGATGTCCGGGTTCTTGTTTTGCGTCGGCGCAGGAGGTTTGATGGTGCAGACTTGGCCGGACCTCGCAACCTTTGAGCAATGGGCAGGATTCGTGATGCTGGTCATGCTCGGTGGTGGCCAAACGTGGTTGGTGTTTCGTGGCTTGCTCATTGGGCGACTCCCGTTGGCTTGGAGCCAGGCAGGAATGGTCGCGTTGCAGCGAGGGCAACTCGCAGGGGAACACGGAGCCATCGCCTGTTTCGAGCGGGGTTGGGACGCAGATGAGGAACACCTCAACCCAATGGCGTACGTTGCGTTGCACCGGATTCACGCTTTTTTGGGCCACGAGAAGGAGGCCCGTACATGGCTTGAAGCGTTTGAAGACGCTGGCGGCGAAGCATCGGTTGCCGCCCCTTGGATTGAAGCCATCGAACAGGGTTTGGGTTCCGTAAACCAACCCCTCACCCCCCTGAGTGCTGACAAAAAGGGTTCGGAACAGGAGTGAAAGTTCCGATATCCGGGGAACTCCTGCACAACGGAAACGAGGTATTATATCCGTAGAAGTGAATATTCTATCATGGAAAAATTGCAGAGTCCGGAGAAAGATTGGCCGTTGGGAACGCTCCTCTGGTTCGCCGTTCTCGTTTGGTTTTCCTCGAGTTTGCTTTCTCAGTCGGCCTACATGGCCGTCCACGGCTTGCCGTATGATGCGGTCTCCATGCTGAAATCGCTCGGCCCCGTCTACTATCTCGTCCTTGCCATCGAACTCGGCATTTGGGGGGGCATGCTCGTCATGGGTTGGATGAAACTTCGTCGCCTCCGCTCTCGGCGGGAAGTTCCGGCTCCATTGCCGAACTGACCAGGACTTCGGATGTTTGATTTTCTCCCAAAAACCCAGTTTTCTCATCCCACTCTTCCGATGAGTTGAAAGGGCGTCAAGTCAAGGCTTCCCCGTGAGTCTCCCCTCAGACCAACCCTCATTTTCGGGACTTCCCATGGAGTTGGACGCGCTTTCTCCCGATGAGGAACTCCCCTACCCGCTTCCTGATGGGGCCATGGTCGTGACCATTGAAACCGCCCGTGCTTCGCTTAAGGAGGCGAGCAGTGTTCTCATGGTTCTTCAAGCCATGAGTGACGAGGCGCATGACGTCACCGATGAATTGGAGATGCTGCTTGACCGCTATTCAATGACTCACCCGCACGTGTTGGAAGTGGCTGAACATCTCGGTCAATTGGTGGCTCAGTGGCAAGGCAACGTCGCTCGGCTTGAATCGGTTGGTGCACGGATCGTCTCGATGGACCCGGGCCGATTGGAATGGTACGGCGTGGTTGACCGTCGCATGGCCTTGTTTTCTTGGGCGGTGGGCGAAGAAGACATCGAGTGGTACTATCGGATGGAGGAGGGTTTCCCCTCCCGCAAACCCCTCATAGAAGCATGACTTCGGAACCACGAGGACGAGGCCATGGTCAAAATCAACCGCGTCTACACCGGCGGAGGCGACACCGGCGAATCCTCCCTCGTGGATGGTTCCCGTCGCTCAAAGGGTGACCCGCGTTTTGATGTGGTGGGTGTTTGCGACGAAGTGAACAGTTGGATTGGGACGGTTCTCATGGAACTCAACCGGTTGCCTCATCACGAAGATGGCGGCGACAGAACAGGGGCGAAACGCGTCCAGAACGTGGCTTCTGAAGCCCTCTCACGCGTCCAGAACGAGTTGTTTGACCTCGGTGCTGAACTCGCCTGTCCTCCTTCCACCCTTCCCGAATACATGGTGCTGTTATCGGCGGATCAAACGGATGTTTTGGTCGCCGAGATGGACGCTTGGCTGGAAGATGTTCCAGATTTGACGAGTTTTATCCTTCCCACCGGTTCTCCACCGGTCGCCTCGCTTCATTTGGCACGTACGGTGACACGCCGTCTTGAACGAGCCGTCGTCCAACTCAGCGAGCACGAAGGCGACGGTGCGGTGCGATCGGTCGTCCTGGTCTACCTCAATCGCCTTTCAGACTGGTTGTTTGTGCTCGGCCGCTGGGTCAGTTGGATGCTGAACGAGGACGAGACGCTCTGGGTTCCGCTGGGCAAACGGTCCGCTGAAAACGGAGTTGCCCATCGCGTGGCTCAGATTCGTTCGAACGACGACGACTTTTCTGGGCTTTGATCATTGGCGGCCGTAAAGCTGGACAAAGCGATGGGCGAGTTTGACGACGGCCCGAGTTTCATCGTGGGTGATGGTCTCGAGTGCCTGCTCCCAATCAAGCCAGAGGTAGCCCCGGTGTTCGTGGGAAAGGGTGACTTCCATTTCTTCAGTTTCGGCAAGGTACCAATAGACCTCCTTTGTTAGCCGCTTTCCCTTGTGTCGAAAACTGTACTCCGTTCGCTCCTCAAAACCTTCGAGCACCCGAACATCACGAATGCCGGTTTCCTCGGCCAACTCTCGCAACATCGTGTCTTCTCGGGCTCCATCATCTGCTTCGACATGGCCTTTTGGGAGGTCCCAATGGCCTTGTGGATACTGGAGCAACAACACCGTTCCATAATTGACGAGGACCACGCCGCAGGAGGTTTCCATGAGGTCAGCCCATCCGTCCTCGTTCATGGTCGTAACGGCTGGCCATCACCGAACCTTCATTGACGGCCGCCCACGGACCGAAGGCATGCCCGTGCGGCCGTTGAGCGAGGAAGAAGTTCCGGTATTTTCCCGCATCTTGGCCGATTCGGACATGGACGGGTTGTTTGGAGCAGCCGTGCTCAAAGCCTATCGGCCAGACGCTGAGGTGATGTTCACCCACGCGGCGGCCATGCGCTCTGGCATGATGGATGGTTTCGTTGACCGTTCAACGGCGCTGGTGGACCTACCGTTTCACCCTGCATGCGGCTGGTACGTTGACCACCACATGACCAACCGACCCGATGAGGAGGCAGCGAAGGCCTTCGCCGCAGCCGGAGGTACACAGCACTGGGAAGCAACACCTTCAGCCGCCCGTCTGGCCTACGACCTGCTCGCGGACATCACCCAGATGGACCACCTCACCGACATGATGCCGGTGGTGGATGCCCTTGACTCGGGCGGGATTTCGAAAAAAGAATTTCTTGAAGACGCTCCCTTGCTCCAACTTGCTCGAACCTGCACCTCGAGGGACCCCGAATACATGCGCCACCTCGTTGGATTGTTGACCGGTGGGGCTTCTGCCGAGGTGCTCCTGAACGACTCCACGGTTCAAAAGCGCCTTCGTGAAGTGGTTGATGAACGGGTGGTGGCGCTTGAACATGTCAAAGCCAACACGACCGTTGTTGACCGGTTGGCCATCTGCCGCTTCGATGAGACCCCGTTGCGCTCAAACGGTTATCTTGTGACAGCGTGGGCAGGCAATGACGCCGATGCATGCTGCATCGTTCACGGGTACGCAGACGGGCATTTGGGTGATCCCCATCGTCCACCGCTTTCGGCAAGCTTCTATGCGAATTCTTTCCTTCCCGACGGGCAGGGGCGTTACGATCTCTCAAGGTTGGCAACGGCCCTTGACCCGACCGGAGGCGGTCACGCCAATGCGTGCGGTTGCCGGATTCAACCTCCCGGCTTGGAAGCCAACCTTGCCCATTGGTTGGACATGTGGTCGAACCGAGACAACGTCCTGGTGCGTTGAGGCTCAGAATTTCCTCATCGCCGTGGTGTTGGTTGAGTTCTCAATATCCTGCTCTTCTTCGGCGGTCTCGGCAGGTGGTTCCTCAACAGTGGCGTCGTGGAGCCGTTTCACCGTCGCCTTGAGGACTTCAAACTCGATTTCCAAGTCCTCAAGCGCATCGCGCGTCTCCTCGATGTGCTTTTCAACACGCTTCATGACCTTCTCGACTTTCCGAACCGTCCGGTCACGCGCCATGCTTCTCGGGCTGCCGGGGATGTTTTGAACGTTCTGCCATCGAGCAGGGCTTCATTCTTGCTCGCTCGCTTCGTTTCCTGAAAGAACGGTTACCGGATGGAGTGTAGTTTCTTTTGCCCTCATAAAAGCCGGCGCCCACCAGTTCCATTTGCCCATCAGGCGCATGGTCGAAGGCACGACCAAGGCTCTTACCAGCGTTGCATCAACGAAAATAGCGAGCGCAAGCCCAAGCCCGATTTGTTTCAAAATAATGACCGAAGAGAGACCAAAGGCGCTGAAAACGACGACCATGATGGCGGCAGCACCGGTGATGAGGCCGCCGGTTTTCTGCAATCCGTTGGCGACCGCCAAGGTGTTGTCACCCGTTCGTTCCCATTCCTCGTGGATGCGAGAAAGCATCAGAACCTCGTAATCCATTGAAAGGCCAAACACGATGCAAAACATGATGACGGGATTACCAGAATCAATAGGTTGCGCCGTAAAGTTGAGCAGCGATTCACCGTATCCCCACTGGAAGACCCACACCAACATGCCGAACGAAGCCGAGATGGAAAGGATGTTCATGGCGATGGCCTTGATGGGAATGATCACCGATCTGACCTGAACGAAGAGAAGCAACATGGTTGCGATGAGGATAAAGGCCAACGCACGAGGGAGATTGTCGGCTATGGCATCGAGGTTGTCGGCGTTGTA
The DNA here is from genome assembly GCA_030827745.1 of Candidatus Poseidonia sp. GTDB lineage: Archaea > Thermoplasmatota > Poseidoniia > Poseidoniales > Poseidoniaceae > Poseidonia. Next base: position 1,964 of record JAURDW010000062.1, on the reverse strand, counting down.
GGCGGCGAAGCCAGCGACGAGCAAGCGGTCGTTCTCGCCGGTTAACTCGTCCAAGAACCCGTCCCGTTCGTCACGGACATCTTCCACGACCTCTCTTGAATCAACGCTGGTCTGTGCTCCGACGAGTTGAATTGACATCAAGGTCGCGTCGTTGCCAACGAAGGCTGCTCGCAAACTTTCCCGCATCGCTGCCTGTTCACCCAGAGCTTCGTCGGGCGCCGACCAGTACCCGACCACTTCCTCGGCGGTCATCGTTGCCACCGGAAGGCCCACACCGATGCCCCCGGAGACACGGGGGTCGTCCAGAAGTTCGGTGAGGTAGGCGTGTTGGGCTCGTAAGTTCACATCGGAAAGGGGGTCTCCGCCGTCCATGTCAAGAACGAGGTAGATGGAGTTCGCGGCTTGGTCAGGCCACTGTTCATCGATCAGTTCCATGCCTTGTCGCGACTCGTCGTCAGGGGGCAGCGCTTTCCACGACGAGAGTGAAAATTCAGCGTAGGCAAACGGGAGTCCAGCTCCAATCAGCAGCACGAGGGTGGGAATGAGAACCGTCCACGGGCGGTCCATCACTCGCTTGGCGATGCGAGCCCACACACCATCGTCCTTGGCGCGCATGTCCAGAGCAAAGGGAATCCGTCCGCTGTTTACTCGAGGCCCAAGCCATGCCATGACCGCAGGCAAAACCACGGTGGAGTAGACCATGGCGATGGACACGGCCATGGTCCCACCGATGCCGAGGGAGGGGAGTGATGTGTTTTGGAAGAACAACATCCCCATCAAACCGATGGCGACGGTGATGCCAGAATAGAACACGGCTTTTCCAGCCGTGGCGCAACTCATGGCCGTCGCGGTGCGTACATCGTGCCCTCGTTCAAGCTCTTCTCGGAAGCGGTTGACCAAGAAGAGGGAATAGTCGATGGATACGCCGATGCCGATAAGCGAGATGATGTTGGTTGCATAGACCGTCACGTCGGTGACGTTTGACAGCCAAACGGTCATGCCGATGGCAGCGAGGACGGTTCCAACACCCACACCAACGGGAAGAAGGGCCGCCACGATGGAGCCGAAGACCATGCCGAGAATGAGGATGGACAAGGGGCCGGAAATCAACTCCGCTTTGATGAGGTCGTTTTTTATGCGGTCGTCAAACGTCCAATCGATGAAAATCCCGTCGGTCATCCAGCCTTCAAATCCACCGCCAATGCTCACCGTTTCGTGAAGGTCGCTCATGATGGCTTTTGCTTCTTTTCGGTCCGTTGACATCCTGACCGTGTTGATGGCGTACATCCCTTCTTCGTCGCTGACGACCACATCATCCCGGTCAACATCGTCCACATTCCAAGAGTACTCAATCGATACATCGGGGTGGTCGGCAAAGGCAGCCAAAGCATCGATGACTTCCGAGCGCCACGCCTCGCTGCTGTCGTTCAACGAAGGATGATGAACGACATAGCGGAAGGATTGACCGCCGTCCTCCGTGTCGCTTGCAAAGCGTTCGGAGATGAGTCGGCCGGCGTTGACGGATTCAACATCGTCCTCGCCAAACCCCTCGGCCCAGTCCGCGCCGATCGTCCACAAGCCGGCCATGAAGATGCAGGAAACGAGCCCGAGAACCATGACGGTTTTCCGGTGGTCATGGATGAACAATCCCATTTTGAAAAACGCACGGTCTTTCAACACGGCAGGGTCCGTAGCGCCTTCCATGAAACAGCGGCCGAAAAGGTGTATTTGAATCAGCGTTTCAGTTGCCTGTGCCTCGTTGGCTTGGTTGGAAGGGGCGGAGGCATCTTGAAGGACTGCATCCCGTTCTCTTCGTCCATGAATCTCAAGGACCACATCCGAAGCATTCCTCACTTTCCCGTTGAGGGCATTCTGTTCTACGACATCGCCACCTTGCTCCGCGAGCCTTCGCCGCTGCTTGTGCCCTGGTTGTTGTTGGTGCTACCATGATGAAGCAAGCAACT
>JAURDW010000061.1 GCA_030827745.1 Candidatus Poseidonia sp. | reverse complement strand
GTTTTCTGTTTGCCACGCCACTCGCGCAGCGACTTGGGGTGCCGATGATGATGATCCGCAAGCTGGGAAAACTCCCCGGTCCAACCCACGCGCTCACCTACGACTTGGAATACGGAACAGACACCATCGAGATTCAAACCGACGCCCTCGAGGAGGGACAGCGGGTGGTGATTTTGGACGATTTGTTGGCGACTGGCGGAACGTTGGCTGCCTCGGTTGAGTTGTGCGCTTCGGTCGGGGCAGATGTGGTCGGGTGCGGCGTGGTGGTTGAATTGACCTTCCTCAACGGCCGCCGTGTTGTCAAGGCGCCTGTACATGCCTTGGTCACGTACGACGAATGATGCTGCTCCTCCGAACCTTCCTCTTTTTTGTTAAAAGGCCAATTTTCGCACACGAACGATATTAACCCCTCTTTACCCAAAAGGGTTCAACCTCCAAGGAGAAAGAGTCATGGGATTTGAACAGGATATTGGAAACTACTTCAAATTTGAAGAACGAGGGGCGACCCTCAACGGCGAATTGAGAGCCGGATTGACGACCTTCTTGACGATGGCGTACATTCTTCTCGTGAACCCGGCGATGCTGAGTGTCGCCGGCCTTCCGTTTGACGATGCACTGTTTGCGACCGCCATCGCCGCTTTCGTCGGTTGTGTGGTCATGGGGCTTTGGGCCAACCTTCCCTTTGCGCTCGCCCCGGGCATGGGGCTCAACGCCTACTTCACCTTCGCCGTCGTGCTCGGCATGGGTATTGCATGGGAAATCGCTCTCGCCGCTGTGTTGATTGAAGGGGTTCTTTTCCTCATCATTTCCTTGCCCCAAATCGGATGGCGGACCAAGATGATCAACGCCATTCCAAAAGACTTGAAGATTGCAACAGGCGCCGGTATTGGGATGTTCCTCGCCATCATCGGCCTTCGTGAAATGGGCTGGATTCAAGACGACGGCGCAACGCTGGTCAACCTCGCCTCAACAGAAGCCTTCGGTGCTGGCGACTATGCCATCTTCCAACACGGGGCAGTCATCTCCATGGTGGCCCTTCTGGCCATCGCCGTTATGCTGGCAAGAGGCATCAAAGGAGCCATCATTTACGGCATCCTCGGCGCGTCGGTGTTTGGATGGATTGTTGGTGCTTACGACCCCTACAACGACTTTGCAGCGGGTGGAGCAGGTTGGGCAGCAAAAGAAGCGAGTTGGCCCTCCGAACTCTTTGGTTTCGTCGGCATGCCACAAGAGACGTTAGGTGCTGCTTTCGGTGCGTTTGGTGATATTTCGGACAACCTCGCAGACTTCATGCTGGTGATGATCGCCTTCCTTTTCGTCGATATCTTTGACACCGCAGGAACCCTCTATTCCGTAGGTCGCCAAGCCGGCTATGTGAACGAGGACGACGAACTCCAGAATTCCGACGAGGCCTTCATGTCCGATGCCGCCGCCACCATCGTTGGGGCCATCACCGGAACCAGCACCACCACCACTTACATCGAGTCCGCTGCAGGCGTGGAAGACGGTGGCAAGACCGGTTTAACGGCCATCGTCGTCGGTGTGCTGATGTTGTCGGGATTGTTCCTTTCCGGTTTGTTCCAAGCCATTCCCACCTTCGCCGCTGCTTGTGCCCTGGTTGTTGTTGGTGCTACCATGATGAAGCAAGCAACTGAAATTGATTGGGACGACAAGGAGATGGTTCTGCCGGCCTTCTTGACCATTGTTCTGATGCCGTTCACCTACTCCATCGCTGACGGTATCGCTTGGGGCGTCATCTCCTACGTGGCCATCAAAATGGGAATGGGCAAATTCAAGCAAACCGAGGAGATTGACGGGCCCAGTCCCATTATGTACGGCATCGCCGTCTTCATGTTGATGTTCTACCTCGGTCCCGGCGAACAATCAACCTTTGGCTGGTTCTTCAACACCCTCTTCTGAAGATCCCCATCGGGACTTCTGTTCCTGCGAGGTCTAGATTGAGCCTTCTTGCGAAGGTAAGCGAATCATGCTTGAAGGCTCGTCACGCCAGCACATCGAAGGTGTAGATGAACCCCAAGAAGGCGTGAATGAAAACGAGGTAGATGACCAGATCGGCTGACCGCCCGTGCTTGAGTTTCGACGTGGCGAAGGATTCACCAGCGAGGCGCTGGGAACGTGCCTGCTTCCCAAACCGAGTCAACGCCACCATCAGCCCAAAGCCTACAGGGCCCATGAAACCGTGAAGGGACTGCGGCACAAGCGCACGCATCACATCGCCGCCTTCGTACCAGCCGACAAACCCTCGGGCGACAAACGCCACGAGAATCACGCCTCCTGTGGCCCACAGCAACCGTTCTCCGTTGGTTTCGTGTTTCTTGAGATGGTTTGCCCGCTCTTCGCCTTTGAGTTCGTAGGACTTCTTCCGCCAGGCGTACTGCCACCACACCCAGACCACGAGACCGCTGGCCAACAACGGGTGAAGCAGGAGGACGAGCAGAGGCAGGGTGTCCATGAGAACTCATGGGTCCCAAGGCGCATTGGTTCATGGAGGTATGCGTTCAGGGTACTTTTGGCCATGAACCACCGGCGGTGGATTGAAAGGGCTCTCGTCGTGGGGGGAAACGAGGGGATGAAGCGTTGGAGGAAAGGTACATGGAGACCTGCCTCAAGGCAGCGTTTTCAAAGCCCATGTCGGGCAACGTACGCGTCGCCACCATGAATCGAGAATCTGCGGCAAAAATGGTTGACAGGCCCCTGATGGCCGTGTTGATTGTTGCCGCCCACGAAACCGAACCGCCGCCCGCCGATGACGAGGACGAATCTCCCTCTCGTCGACCCGCCACGCCTCGTCCCCGGGGTCGTAACCGGCGGAGCGGCCGAAACGCAGGCCCCTCCTACATGTCCTGGCTTCACGAGCCGCAGGCCATCATCGATGAGGCCCCCTACAACGAAGCGTACCGCTTGGCGGTGTTGCTGATTCACAAACAACTCAACAAAGACGATTGGGACGAAGCCTGGAACGAGCACGAGAACGCTTTGCGGACAACCTGCATGGAAAAGGGCGTTCATCCTGTCTGGCACCTCATCGGCGAGAAGACACCGTTGTTGGGTCAATTTTTGGCGTTTCCAAAAGCCAAAGTCAAGGCCACAAGCAAGAAATCGAAATTTTCAACCGAATTTTTCTGGGTTGACCCCCGCGACCGAAACGCCTTGTCCACTGTTCTCCAGCTGGCGGCGGCGGGCGTTGACGACCCCGACACAAAGGTCGCCTTGCAAAAAGCCGCCAACCAACTTTCGGGGGCTCGCAAGGTCACCCTCGACTCCACGCTTCTCGACCTTGAGGATTCGTTGGCCTTCGTTCCCTTTTTGCTCGCGCTTCACAACCAAGAAACGGTGGATGAGGCGGTTGTAAAACGCTGCACCTCCGTTGACGAAGCGCTGGCTGCCGCTCTCCAAGACTTTGCCAACCTCAAGGAAGGTACCGTCTCTGATTGGACGGCCATTCTCGGCCTTGGAAAGGACGACTCGCTCACGCTCGCTCGTCGAACGCTTGCGTGGCAACATGCGCCTTTGGAAGCAGAAGCCTGCACCTCGGCTGAACTCGAGGAGGGTCTTGCCCTGCTGGAGGCAGCCAATCTTCCGGATGGAAAGGACCGCCTGACGTGGTGGCGCCTCAAGGCGTTGCTCCGCGAAGACCACCGAGAGGCTGCGGTTGATGTCCTTGAAACTCTGCGCTTGGACGGGTCCTCTGATGTCACCGAACTTCTGCCGCTCGTGGTCTCCATCGACGAGGAACGGGCAAACCGTTGGCTCCTTGGGTTCATCAACGACCTCAACGAGCAAGCGCTTCAGGACATGGTTGAGGCTGTGGACTTGAGCCACGACCTTCGTTTGGTTGCCGCCCAACGAATGTGCGACGAACCAGGAGAGGCTTGGGACGCAACGCGGTCAACGGCTTTGATGCTTCTTCTTCGCACCTTGGACATTGAACGTCTCGCTCGGGTCTTTGTTCGAGATGAAATGCTTGCACTGCAATTCCCTTATGCGGCTTTGCTCGTTCACCATTTGGCACCGGCCACGTTGGATGGCTCGTTGCGAGTGGGTGTTTTCGAGATTCGAACCCTTGCGCTTCAAGCCATTCATGGCGCAGAAGTCCCCGAAGTCCTCACGCCAGTGGCCGAACATCTGTTGTTGCTCATGGAGGGTCATCATCGAGAATCACCCGATGACGTGGTCAAAGTGTTGAACAAGAACGCCTTGAAAGCCTTCTCGCCCATCAGTCGGGCCATCGTCGAGGGCGGCGTTGTGAGCGAAACACACCTCAACAACCTCAACAATTCGCTTGAAAGCCTCGACATCACGACGGTTGAACGTCGTTTGTTTGAAGTCATGATCCTCACCCTTTCGCTCAACGGTCACATGCAAACCTACGGCATCGGCATGGCCAAGGAGAGTCACGCCGGCGAACTTAACGCTATGTTGGCCAACCCCCTCTTCCCTTTGCGGTTGGTGCAACCTCTGTCCAACATGGTCATGGAATACGATTTGGGGCTGCCCAACCTCGTGGCTTGGTACCAAAACCACAACCCCTTGTCGCCTTGGGCTTCGTTGAGTCGGGCTGCCCTGTTCGCTTCCCAAGGCGATGAATTGAACTCGGCGAGGGAATACTCGAGAACTGCTGAATTGTTCGCCAAACAGCGGGACCAACCTTTCGGAGGTTTGGTCGGGGTTGCCGATACGGACGACGATGACTCTGTGTTGGCCTTGCCCTTGGCTCTCTATCGAAAATCCCTCATCCACTACGCCCACGCCATGTCGTGGTCCGAGGCCGTTGAACTCCTGGACAAGGTGCCTGCTCTCAAAACTGCCATCACAGAACGTTTCAAACTCTACCTTCGCGTGTGCCACCGAGCCGGCAGCGATACCAACGAAGCCGCCCGCCTGATTCGAAAACACGTTCAAGAACGAATCAAGTTCACCGAAGAAGACGTTGAAGGCAACATGATCGAGCGAACCAAGACGGTTTACAACGAAGAAGAACTCGATTTGCTCCGCAACTACCCCTACGAGCAGGCGCACCTGCTGCCACCCGAACCCTTCCTCGGCCGGGTGACGGCCGCTTCAACCCACATCAGCCGCGACTTGCGTCGGTCCCGAACACAATTTGAGCATCAATTCCGCCAGGCCATGACCAGCATTTCCCCTTCGATGGAAGAAATTTACGAGATCGCCAAGAACGCCGCCGAAGAAGGTGCGTTTGAGGGCTTGATGTACCTTGAGCGGGCACAAAACTCCTCCAAGTTTTCCCTAACGGCCCTCAAACGGCTTGCCATGGTGGAGCAGTCCTTGTTTTCCATCTACAAGGACGAAATCCCAACGTCCAAACGTCGGTTCCTGCATAACCTGTCTCTCAAACCACTTGTCATCGTCGACACAAATGTCCTTGTGGATGCCTTGGTTGAGAAAATGTTCAATCGCATGGACTTGGCCTTTGAGACCAACCTCGACGTCCTGGGTGGGAACCGATTCCACCATCTTTTGCGTCACCACGCCAAGGAGAAGCGGTTGTTGCTCATGATTCCCGACGATGTTCGCGGCGAATTACGGTTGATTGCCAAAGACCGCCGCTTGATGCATCGTTTCAAGGGCTCCATGATCGATGCGTCAACGCTCGAGCACACCCTTGACGAAAACTCCATGGGCGGTTTGGTGGACGAAGTTCTTGCAGAGTTCACCACGTGGACCCCCACAGAAGACATGGTGGCAGATGTGCCCGATGCGTCAGAGGATCTGGACACCTTTTTGCGTCACCACGCCGAAGTGTTTGACGAACTCACGGCCCTCAAAGCCCTCCGAAGCGTGACCGTCCGCACCGAACTCGACGGGCAGGCGATTTACCCTGAATCCACCGATCTGGACATCTATCGCTTGGCCATGCACCTCTCCTCTCAGGCGTTGCCTGATGTCGGAGCGGTGCTGGTGGCGACGATGGACGGCGACTTCACGCTGCTCGACCGCGCCATAGAGGAAAGGTTTGGGTTTGGCGTTGCAAAGAACAATCGGACGCTCAAACCTTGGCTTGGGCGTCAAACAAACTGAGGCACACCGGTTTTGCTGTTCGGTTTTAACGGCGTTTGAGCCAATTCATCCAAGAAGGCCTTGCCGAGAAGCATGGGGCATTTCATGGCGCTTCGGTCCGCAACGGTCATCTCGACTTCGTAGGTGATGCGGCCGACGCGCACGCTGGCCAGAACCACGTTCCGGGTTTGGCTCCCCATGGCGTTGCGTACGCTCACCTCGCCCACAACGGGAAGTTCCAGAGCGTTGGCAAGCCCCGCATCGATGGAACAACGCTTTGCGCCGGTATCGACTTTTGCTTTGGCGCGAATCCACCATTTGCGTTCTGCTCCACCTTTGATGCTCACCCAACGGGCGTCGTAGGAGCGAGGCATCGGATTCCCCCGTTCACATGTGCTGAATCATGGCCTCGCCGAAGGCGCTGCACGACAGCAGTTCGGCATCGTCCATCAAGCGTTCGAAATCGTACGTCACCGTCTTGTTGGAAATTGCTCCTTCCATCCCTTTGACAATGAGGTCTGCAGCTTCCTTCCAGCCCATGTGGCGCAACATCATTTCCGCCGAAAGAATCAGTGAGCCGGGGTTGACTTTGTCCTGCCCGGCGTACTTTGGGGCGGTGCCGTGGGTGGCTTCAAAGATGGAAATCCCCGTGTCGTAGTTGATGTTGGCTCCCGGTGCGATGCCGATGCCGCCAACCTGTGCAGCCAGGGCATCGGAGATGTAGTCGCCGTTGAGGTTCATCGTGGTCAGGACGCTGTACTCGGCCGGCCGCGTGATGATTTGTTGCAACATAGCGTCGGCGATGACGTCCTTGATGACAATCGTGTTGCCCGTTTTGGGATTGGTAAGGGTGCACCACGGTCCACCGTCAAGTTCGGTTGCACCAAATTCTTCCTTGGCGAGGTTGTACCCCCAATCCCGGAATCCACCTTCGGTGAACTTCATGATGTTCCCTTTGTGAACCAACGTGACGCTTGGTTTGTCGTTGTCGATGGCGTAGTGGATGGCGGCTCGAACGATGCGAGCGGTCCCTTCTTTTGAGACCGGTTTGATACCGATGCCAGAGGTGTTGGGGAATCGGATTTTATCGACGCCCATTTCGTTTTGCAAGAACTCGATCACCCGCTTGACATCGTCGCTTTCGGCCTCCCATTCAATGCCGGCGTAGACGTCTTCGCTGTTTTCGCGGAAAATGACCATGTCGACATCGCCGGGCGCTTTCACCGGCGAAGGTGTCCCGTCGTACCAGCGAACGGGACGAACGCAGGCGTAGAGGTCCAACTTCTGGCGCAGGGCGACATTCAAGGATCGAATACCACCTCCAACCGGCGTTGTTAACGGCCCTTTGATGGAAACCAAACCCGACTTCATGGCGTCCAGCGTCGCTTGAGGCAACCATTCACCGGTGGCGTTGAAGGCCTTCTCGCCTGCGAGCACCTCCGACCAAACGATGGTTCGCTGGTTTTCGTACGCTTTCTCAACCGCAGCATTGACGACGCGAATCATCACAGGGGTGATGTCAACACCGATTCCGTCGCCCTCGATGTAGTGAATCACGGGGTCGTCGGGGACCGTCAATGTGCCGTTTTCTAGGGTGACCGGTGTACCTGTCATGTCTCTCGTCAAGACCCACAGGCATCTCCTTCAAGAATCAACCGCCCCTCCTCTATCCATGCAGGGACGCGTGGAATGGACAAAGGGTACGGGCATGGTCGGCATCAATGCCGCTGGCCAACAGATCGAAATGGATTGGGAGAACGGCCCCTCCCCCATGCAACTCACGCTTCAGATGGTGGGGGCCTGTTCCCTCGTGGATGTTGTCATCGGTTTGAAAGAGCGACCGTTTTCCAAAGCCTGGGTGGAGTTGGATTCCGAGCGGGCAGCGTCCACGCCGCGCCGCTTTACCTCGATGACCATGGTGTACCACGTGGTGGGGGATGTGCCGAAAAAATTGGTTGAACGCGTGGTCGAAAAAAGCCACGAAAAGTACTGCAGCGTGTCAAATTCGCTCGACCCGAACATCACCATCCACTGGCGTGTTGTGCTTCACGAACAAGCACCCAAATGAGGCGCTCAAAGCGTCGAAGGACGGCCTTGGGCCTTCAGCGCATCGGAAAGAGCAGCGCAGAGAGCTTCGTAGAGCGGCTTCCACTTTGCGTTGAGTCCCTTGGGGGGGCTCATCGGCATCCATGTGTCGTTGTTGGCGACCACGGTGGCGAACGGTTTGATGGAGTGGCCGCCCATGTCAACGATGAGTGAGAGGTGGTAGGCTTCACGGTCACGTTCGACCTTGAGGCTCATCAAGTCGGCCGCCCCTCCGGCCAAGGAGGAAACAAGGCGCTCCTCGTCCATCAGGTCGCGAGCGAGCGTTGCAAGGAGCGCTTCCACGGCCTGCGGTGATGTTCCGAGTGCCGCCGCTTGGTCGTTGGCTTGAAACAGGTCAGCGACGCGATGGTCTTCCTCGTCGTCCTCGTCCATAAAAGCCGCGAGTGGGTCGTCAAACTGAGCTTGGTTAGCGGCACTGCTCTCGTTCCCCACGGGGGCGTTCAAACCCAGTGCGTCGTAAATATCGAAGTCTTCTTCGTCATCAACGGGAGGCTGGAATGGTTCAATCACGCCATTCAATCCATCCTCTTCCTACTTAATGGATGGTTTCTCATGGACCTTCCTGCATCAGGACTACGGCAGCAAAGCAAGGCTCATACGAAACCTGAGCGGAGGAACGCTTCATGGGAAGTCATCGTCGGGGTGCCCTGATGCTGCTCCTCTTCGTGTTGGCTGCACCCGGTATGGCGGTCTCTGTGCC
>JAURDW010000060.1 GCA_030827745.1 Candidatus Poseidonia sp. | reverse complement strand
TGTGATCGGTGAAACACAACCTGCAGAAGAGGAGGCCCCAAACAGCCAGTCACAGGAAGTTGCACCACTTGAAGAGCCGGTGCTTGATTTGGAAGCCATGGTTGAGCAAGCAACGGACTTGCTGAAAAACGGGCAGCCAAAGGATGCTTTGGGGATTCTTAAGCCGCATTTGAAGACCGAGGCCGCTCAACACGCTGGCGCTTGGCGAATTGCTGGCGGTGCTATGGCTCGACTTGAATTGGACAACCACGCCATCGCGGCGATGACGCACGCACAGAACTTGGAGCCCAGCCATGCACGGGGTTGGTTCAATTTAGGCTCCATTCAGCAACGCTCTGGACAGATCAACGATGCCTTCGCATCCTACCAGCGCGCCGTGGATGCAGACCCCACCTACCTCAAAGCCGCAGAGAAAATGCTTCACTTGAGCCAAGAAAACGGCCAGATTGAACGGTACTTGGAAACCGCTCGAACGCTGTTGAACATCGATGAAAATCACGAAGTCCGTTCTGCATTTGTGACAATGCTTCTGCAACTTGCCCAAGGCGAAAGCGATGTCTTGGAACAAACAGCTGGCCTTCCACCAACGTTACCCGCGGGCCCTGAGATGGCAAAGGAGGCGCTCCAATACATGGACGATGCTCCCTCTGCTGAACGGGCCACGGCCCTTTCCCTAAGCCAACTCCACAGCGATGCGGTGTTGATGTGGAAATCCCTTATTCAAAAAGAGCCAAGCGACGGCTCGCATTGGACAGGTTTGGCGAGAGCACTCGAACAGGCGGGCGATTTAGAAACGGCTTCAAAATGTCACGCCAAAGCAGCCGCCTTGACCGGTGGCGACGCTCCCCCCACCGTACAAAGTGTCCACAACCCAGCCGTAGTCTTGGATGAAACGACACATGGTGCACCTGTAAACGCTGTAAATGATTTCTCGGGAACCAACCCCTCGAACTCGGATGATCGGGACACTCCAGCCTCTGCTCAATCACTGGATGTGGAGCCATCTGCCCAAAACATCCTCCTATCGCCCACACCAAACAACGACCCCGAACCCCAACCTCAACCGAAGCCTGAAGTTGATTTGGCCAAGGCGGCCTTGGACGCGGCCCAAGCAGTATCCGCCAACACGCCGCAACACACAGGCTCACGTGCCATCGCCAACCAAGAGGTGGCGTGGTTCAACCAGGGCATCCAACTGATTGAAGGCAAGAAATACCGGGAAGCGCTTTCCTGCTTTGACAAAGCGCTGCCTGCTTTTGCTGGGAACGATGAAATGATCATCCGCATCCTCAACAGCCGAGGGAACGCATACTATCTCATGGAGGAATACCCCAAATGCGTTGAATCCTATCACCAAGCCATGTTAATTCGGCCAACGGAAGTGCGTGGCGACACCCTTTACAACATGGGTACGGCGTACTCGATGATGCAGCGGTATCGAGATGCTGTCAAATGTTTCGAACAGGCCATACCCAGAGGCTTGAGTGACGAAGCTGTGCGGAGCGCGAAGGACCAAATTCGGCGGTGCAATATTCTTCAGAAAGCCTTGGACAAGAAGAAAAAGAAGTAACCCGCAGTCTTGCATCGGTCAACTTCAAGAACGGTGGCGGTATGGCGATGCTATGGACTGTGGAACCTGCGAATCTGCCTCCCCCCTCCAACTTCATGTCCCCGATGAGGTTGAAGTGAACCTTACCATGACGGAAAAGGCCACCGACATGCTCACCGATGCTTTCGGTGAAGACCGCTCTCACGCCCTCCTGGTGGGCGTCCTTAGCGGCGGTTGCTCCGGCTACATGTACGACCTGCAAATCGTCGAGTCAACCGAAACGCCCTGCCAAGAATTGAACATCAACGGCTTTCGCGTGCTCGTCCCTCGTGCGTCCAGCCATCTGCTTGACGGCATCGAGATTGACTACGTTGACCGCCTGATGGGCGGTGGGTTCAAAATCAACAATCCAAATGCCTCCTCATCGTGCGGATGTGGCGAATCGTTCGCATGAGGGAGCCCCGTGGGCATGCACCAGGTGAAAGCCTACATACTCCTTATGCAAGGAGAAAACCTTCTTCCATTTCTTGACGGTTTGTCCTCCAACTTGGTCGATGGACCATGCACCACCGTGTTTACTGACAGAGCAGCCAAGGTCATTGACGCATGTGAGGTCATCGTCCTGGGCGACAACGTTGCTCTCGTTGGGTACGGCGATGTCAAAGAGCGTTTGAGCCGTCACCTCTTGGAGCACCGATTGGGACAGAACATCGAAATTCGAGATATCTCAGACTTGAACAAGGTATTCATTGGCAACAGCATCGACAACGTCCCCTCCACTGCAACCGTCCACCAGGGGTGGTTTGGAACGGTCTGTATCGTTGGAAATGATGTTGAGTTTGTGTCAACTTGGAGCAAAGAAGATTGGTTGGAGCACCGCGTGACCCATGCCATCCCGTTTGCCGGTCACGAAATCACGTCAAAACATCACCCGTTTGCGTGTGGGCTTGGACCCCTCGTACACGGGAACAAAGGATGCTACATTGGCCAGGAGGTCCTGGTCAGAATGCGAAGCCGCGGAAAATTCGGCCACCGGATGGTGGTCAAAGAGAACCCGGCTCCAGGAGCCACCACCGTGGGAAAGACGCACAGTTTGTGCATTGTTCGAGATCAGTAACCCAAGACATCCACAAGTTGCTTTTTGTAAAACTCGCCTGAGGTTTGAAGAGAAGCAAGTTCGCTTTCGCTTAATTCGAGTTCAAAAATCTGCTCGACCCCGTTTGCCCCAAGGACGCAAGGAACACCGATGTACACATTTTCAAGACCGTATTGGCCCGACAAAAGACACGATGCGGGAATGACCCGACGGCGGTCGTTCAAAACCGACTCAGCCATGATAGCCGCTGCCGACCCGGGTGCATAGAAAGCTGACCCCCGCTCAAGCAGTTTGACGATTTCTCCCCCACCGCTGGCCGTCCGTGCGCTGATGGCCTCGATTCGATCTTGGGGCATGAGTTGCGTGATGGGGATGCCCCCCACGGTCGTGTAACGGGGGAGGGGAACCATCGTGTCGCCATGACCACCAAGAACCATGGGCGAGACATCTTCCTCGGCGCAGTTCAATTCAAGGGCGATAAAGTGCGCCATTCGGGCACTGTCGAGAACCCCCGCTTGACCGATGACGCGTTCGGGTGGGAACCCTGTCGTTTGTTGCATGTGATAGGTCATCAAATCGAGGGGGTTTGTTACAACGATGATCACCGCATCGGGAGCGTGCTCTTTGATTCCTGCACCCACTTGAGCGACGATTTCCGCATTTTTCCCAATCAAGTCCTCTCGAGTCATGCCGGGTTGGCGAGGAAATCCTGAGGTGACCACAACGACATCCGAGCCGGCTATGTCGTTGTAATCTGCAGTCCCGGTCACCATGCCGTCGTAGTTGAGGACGCTTGCGTTTTGAGACATGTCAAGGGCTTTTCCTTTCGCAAACCCTTCGTAAATGTCGAGCAGAACAACATCGGCAATTTTCATTTGGGCCAAAACGAAGGCGCACGTGGCTCCGACATTTCCTGCACCAATCACTGCAATTTTTCTCCTTCCGTTCACCATCGCTCTCGCCTTTCAATGACTCGCTGCGGCAAGCAGTCCATAAGGACGATGGTTGGAGCGAAGATGCTCTGCTTTGCAGTCATCAAAACCCGTGGTTCCTGATGGGAACCTTGCGAGGCGTCGCATCTAAAAACCTCCTTCCGGTGGCCTAAATGTTCTCACCTGCTCGGTGGGATTGAATGCGGTGAAAACATGAAACTTGGCGTACCCAAAGAACCCGAGGGAGAAACCCGTGTCGGCATTGTCCCCTCGAGCATGAAAAAACTCGCAAAAGCCGGATTTGAGGTCTTCGTTGAAGCAGGGGCTGGCAAGGCTGCCAACTATGCCGACGCCGAGTACGAAGCTGCTGGAGCGTCCGTCGTTGACAGGGCCACAGCACTGGCCTGCGAAAACATCGTTTGCATTCGGTTTCCGGGCACCGATGGGATGAACAAAGGGACGAACCTCGCTTGTGTATCGGACCCATTCCGCCGACCTGAGGATGTCAAAGCCTGCATGGAAGCCGGCATCACGCTCCTGTCCATGGACATGATTCCCCGTCGCCTTTCCCGTGCGCAATCCATGGACGTCAACTCCAGCCAAGACAACCTCGCTGGATACAAAGCGGTTCTGCTCGGTGCTGCTCAGGTACCCAAAGGCATTCCGATGATGACCACTTCCGCAGGGACCATTCGACCTGCGAAGATTGTCATCATGGGCAGCGGCGTTGCCGGTTTGCAGGCCATTGCCACCGCCAAACGCCTCGGTGCTGTCGTCTACGCCTCCGATGTGCGAAAGTCCGCTGCAGAGCAAATTGAATCCGTCGGCGGCCGATTCATCGAAGTGGATGGCATGGACGATTTTGAAGATGAATCTGGCTATGCAAAACCATTGACGCCCGAGTTCATCCAAAAAGTGAACGACACGGTGTGCGGTGTTGCTGCCGATGCGGACATCATCGTCACAACAGCACGTATTTTTGGCCGCCCTGCACCAATCACCGTCCCGTCATCGGCCGTTGCCAATTTCAAATCCGGAGCTGTCGTGGTCGACATGAACGCTGATGTCGGTGGTAATTGCGAAGACACCGTTCCCGGAGAGGTCACCGTCACCGAAAATGGAGTCATCATCGTTGGCACGTCAAACTTGCCAGGGACGCTCGCCAACACGGCAAGCATGCTGTACTCCAACAACTTGACCACATTCTTTACCTCGCTCGTGGACAAAGAAACAGAAGCCGTCGTTCTCTCTGAGGAAGACGATATTCTCGTCGGTGCTCCCGAGGGCTCTGATTTCTACGTCAACGGTATGGGAGGCGTGTTGATTTGCAAGGATGGCGCCGTCCATCCAAAGCAAACCCGCCTTGCAGGGGTGATTGAATGATTACTGAAGCCTCTCTGATTGCAAACCTCACGCTGTTCATGCTGGCCATCTTCCTCGGATTTGAACTCATCACGAAAGTTCCTGCCACCCTGCACACCCCACTCATGAGCGGTGCAAACGCTATCTCGGGAATCAGTGTTGTTGGAGCCCTTCTCGGGGCCAATGTGGCCTATGAAGCCGGCGATACTGCGGTTTCAGGTTTGTTGGCCTTTGTCGCTTTGGTCCTCGCCATGATCAACGTGGTCGGTGGATTTGCCGTCACCAATCGCATGCTCAACATGATTGCAGGCAAAAACAGGAGGGCTTGAGATGGAGGCTTGGATTCCACTGGGCTACCTGCTCTCCGCAGCTCTCTTCATCTTTGGTTTGAAGAAACTCGGCCATCCAAGGACGGCCCCCCGAGGCAACCAATACGGGGCGATGGGCATGCTCGTTGCCGTCGTTACCACGGTTATTGATATGCAACTCGCCTCCGGAGAGATGAATTGGGTTCTCATCATTGCTGGTCTTGCCATCGGTTCGTTGATTGGCATCGTCATGGCCGTCAAGGTCGAAATGACAGGCATGCCTGAACTCGTCGCCCTGTTCAACGGCTTTGGCGGTGCAGCCTCGGCCTTGGTCGCCCTTTCTGAGACCTGGAAATACATCGAGAACCCCAACTTGCCCCTACCAACCGGTCTTGAGTTGGAAGTCGTTGTTGTTGCTGCAGGCCTTTCTGCTCTCGTTGGCTGGATGACCCTCACGGGTTCGCTGCTCGCTATGTTCAAACTGAAAGGTGGGATTCAAATCTTTGGCAAGTGGTTCAGCACGCCGACTTGGGGCCCATCTTGGCTGAATCCCATCAAAATCCTCCTCACGGCCAGCGTTCTCGTTTTGATCGTGATGTCCATCAATGATCCAACGAACACGGACTACCTCTGGGCCATCATCGGCATTTCGTGCTTGCTCGGCATCGTCCTTGTCCTCCCAATCGGTGGAGCGGACATGCCCGTCGTGGTGTCCTTGCTCAATTCGCTCTCCGGTATCGCAGCGGCCTTTACCGGTTTCATCATCAGCAACCCTGTGCTTATCGTTGCAGGTTCGCTCGTGGGCGCATCGGGTCTGATTCTCACATTTATCATGTGCAAAGCGATGAACAGAACGCTCCCTGACGTGCTGTTCAAGTCCTTCGGCGGGAGCACCAAGGAGAAAGTCACCCGGACCAAGGTTGGGTCTGACCCCGACGAGGTCGCCATGATGATCGACGGGGCACAGAAAGTCATCATCGTCCCCGGCTACGGTATGGCCGTGTCTCAGTGCCAACATCAAGTCAAGGAATTTGGTGACCTGCTTGAAGAAAAATACGACACTGAAGTGAAATACGCCATTCACCCCGTTGCCGGGCGAATGCCCGGCCACATGAACGTCCTTCTCGCCGAAGCGAACGTGCCTTACGAACAACTCATCGAAATGGATGAAATCAATCCTGAGTTCCCCGAATGCGACGTGGCCGTCATCATTGGAGCAAACGATACCTGCAACCCTGCGGCCCGCACAGGCGAAGGGCCGCTGGCAGGCATGCCCATCATTGACGCCGACCAAGCACGCACCGTGGTCATTGTCAAGCGCTCCCTCTCCGTTGGCTACGCTGGCGTGGACAACGACCTCTTCTACATGGACAAAACCATGATGTTGTTCGGTGATGGAAAGGCCATGATGACGGGTCTCAACAACGCTATCAAAGAAAGCTGATGCGCCGATGTTGCAAAAGGATGAAGCAACATTCAAAGAGCGAGGCCATGTGGAAATCAACAGGTGAGACCATGCAACGCAACACACGGAACCTCTCCTTGATGCTCGTCCTCTCGCTGATGCTCGTCGCCCCGGTTCTTGGAAACCCAAACGGCCCACCCTGGGACAACGGCGGCAGCCTCGTCATTGACACCGGATGCACCTGCCATGGCGGCGGGGCCCCCTCGACGGAGGTTGTGGTTTCCATCTCAGGTGTTCCACGGGCTTACAACATGAGCGAAACATACACCATGACCATCTCTCTGCAGCATGCCTCCAACGACGGCGGAGGTTTCCTCATTTGGGACGAGGGAGCAGGAACGCTCGTTGAGGGCGACGGAAGTCAAGCCGTGCCCGACGAACCCGGCGCCCTCTCCCAATCCGAACCCGGAAACAACTGGGTCATCACCTGGCAAGCCCCCAGCGAGGATGTGGGGCCGGTCAACTTCAAACTGGTTGGAAATGCAGTAAACGGAAACGGCGTCTTTGATGAGGGTGACAAATGGAACATACTCAGTTTCACCATCAGTGCTCCCGGTTCCGCCGAGATCGCAACAAACGAAGACATCAGTCTACGGACCATCAGCGTGGGTGATTACGAATCCCTGTTCGTCGCAGAGGAAGACCCCGAGGCGATTGAAGCCGAGCGGCAAGAGGGCATTGCACACAATTTCTTTGCCAACGGCAATCTGTATTATTGGACCACACTCTCTCTCATCATTGTTGCAGCGGTCATTCAGGGTGAGTTTTACGAACGGCGTTTTGGAGGAGGGCCAACGCATCTCGACAGGAGCCTTGCCATCCCTCAAGGGCTTCGGCGTGGTGCACTCGCCGCTATTCTCGCAGTGGTCTTTGCCTCCTTTGTTGACAGTGGCCAACCCTGGGGTTACACACTCGTCCTCGGCATGTTGACCCTTTGGGCGGTTTTCGGAGTCTACCGAACCGTGGTTCAAGCACGCGCTCCCAAGACCTACACCGACCTCGTCTGAGGGGACGTGGATGTCGATTCTCCTTGAATCGGACCGCTTTGAGTCACCCCAGAATCATTTGAATGAATTGTCGTTACGCGTGACGATTGTCTTTCTTTTCGTGGCGGGTTTGACCGTGGCATGGTCCCTTGGCGTAGACCGAATCCTTGAACGGTTGATAGCTCACCTGCAACCCTGTCAAGGTCCCTGCATGAACGTCTATGACCCGGCTCAGTGGAGTGCCGTACGATGGTCAACAGCGCTCATGCTCGGGTATTTGTCATCGTTGCCCTTGATTCTCCATCATCTTCACCGCTTTTGCAAGCCTGGACTGCTTGATTCTGAATATCGGTTTTTCAAGCGATGGACGGCATGGACGGCGATAGCGACCCTTCTCGTGACCTACGCCATCGTTGTGAAGTTCCTTCCCGCCGTCTACACGTATGGGTTTGAGCAACATCAAGCCGCAGGACTTGTTGCGCAATACAACACCGTACATGTGGTGATGCTCGCCGTTTATTTGGTGTGGATCACGTGGATATTCACGGCGACGATGGTTCTTCTTGCTACGGGCGGAAAGCTCGGCATCATCACGGCGTCCACGGCGAATTGGTTCCGCCTTCGAATTTATGGCCTTGGGGTGCTGCTCATCGTGGCGACCCTTCCTGAACACGCCGCATCGTTGGGTCTTCCCCTTGTTGCAAGCTACCTTGTGTTGAATGAGGTCGTTGGGAACCGATGGTTCAACCTTTCTGCGGCCGTGGAGGGTGAGGCAAAACCCAAATTCGATCGGGAGGGGCGGCGTCGGAAATTTGCCGTCGTCGATTGTGCTTGCCTCGGCGCCAACGAACACCATGGCTTCGCAGCAACAAACGGATGCACGGTCCTTCGGCTCACCGGCCTGTGTGCGTCTCAGCACGAACAAGAGTCTGCTCTTGAACACATCATTCGAAACGGAATCACCGATATGGTCATCACGGGTTGCAACGGCCAACCCTTTCCAGATGCCTTTGTAGAAAATTTAGGGCGGTTGAGGACCGAATACCACGGACTTGACCTCATGCGCCTGCGTTCCCACCGCGTCGGGACACCGCATCCAAGATTGGACAACGACCTCGCAATGGCGTCCATGTATGCTGACGTGTTGGGTGGGTCAACGGATCGTTGGCTCGCGGAGGCGCTTGACCGGCACGGCGTCATCCCCGATGAATTGGCTCAATTGAACCGTCTTCTTGAGGGGTGGAATTCATTTGAAAACACCTACGTGGCTTT
>JAURDW010000005.1 GCA_030827745.1 Candidatus Poseidonia sp. | reverse complement strand
TTACGCTGGAGTTTGAGGAAGTTGACGAGGGCACATGAAGGTTCTCGCAAAACTTGCCCTCAGGGCTTGTTTGGTTTCGCTTTGGGTTGGGATTTAGGTAGGCCGACGAAGTTCAACCCAAGCATAGCGAAGCATGGTTCCCAAAACCACCGCTCCAACAAGGAGGTACAGGAGGTTCAGGAATCCACGGCCACTTTCTATAGAGCCGTTTGCCTGGATATCAATGCCCCATTGAATCGGTTCTCCTTCTTCATCGACGCCGTGGACGTAAACGAAATCTCCAGAAGAGCCAACCGCGCTTTGATCAACCGGGACAGGTCGGCCGAGGACGTGGGTTGAAAGCACGCCGTCATAGCTGTGTACGGTCGAGTCCCCCAACGCTCCAATAAACCAAACGGTTCCATCGCTGTCCCTGACAACGTGGGACGATGGGGCGTCCAAGACCTCCACTCGCTCTGCAGAATGAACCGCCAAACTCTGGGTTGTCCCGCCGATGATGATGGCCCCGTTGGAAGGTGCAAGGCTGTGGAAAACGCCTCCGTCATAGGTTTGGACCTTTTGCACAACGGGGGTGGTGTTCGTTCCGTCCCACGCAATCCATCCTAAAACCGGGCGTGCCTGGGGCGTTGCAGGGCTCGATCCGTCGGCTCCTGCGGTGCTGTGGTGGCTTCCAAGAGCCATCCAGAGTCCTTCGCTGTAGGCCTCGACAGCGTGCCACTGAACGCCCAATGATGTTGACATGGCGTGCGTGGGGTTCATGCCGACCACACCACGGACTGACGTGTTGGCCCCTTCTTGGGTAAGGAGGAGCCGTTGCGTCCCTCCGGTGCTTTCATGTTCAGCAACGTCCAGCACACCGAAGTTACCGTTGGTCGTTGGATATTCATACGTCACCATGGTGTTTCCCAGAATGCCGACAACCTGATTGTTCTTGACCGAAAAGAGGACTTCGTCGTTTGGCATGGTCTTCAAAAAGCGGACATCCGCTCCTCGGTCATCTGTTTGCGGACTGTAGACGGAGATGACCTCCCCCGTCACTCTGTCTTCGGTGAAAAGGTGATATCCGGCCTCTGGGGAGTACACCAGAGCCGTGTATGCACCATCGTCGTGATAGGCAATGTCCACAACCAGACCGCCGGCATGGGCAGCCCCCTCATCAACGAGGCCTGCACCGACAAAATGTTCGGTGGCCCCAATGGCGAACGCTCCGAGGAGAACAAACACAAGAAAGGCAGCCATGGACAGCCATTGATGCTCGGATTCCTCCTCGAGAAGGCGCCGCCATCCGTCAGCCATGGAACTTGCTGGAGGCAAGCCATCATGAAGACTTTGCCCGAAATGTTGCAGAACAGGGTGCGAGTGGCTCGGAATTCGCTTAGCGGAGATATGATAAAGGGCGCATCGGTCGCAAGCATGCTTGGAGGGATATCTATGGCACGAAAACCAGCAGTGATGTACCGTCGTTTGAAAGGGCCCGCCTACACCCGTCGTAAGTACATCGGTGGTGTGCCCAACAACCGTATCCACCAGTTCCACGTCGGGAACCGACGTGCTGCGGAAACGGGTCAATTTCCTGTTTGCATTGAATTGCGGGCTGACAACGATGTCCAAATCCGACACACGGCCCTCGAAGCGGCTCGTGTGGTCTCCAACTCCACCATCCGAAAGCAAGCCGGTGCTCAAGGCTACGCCTTGCGGGTCCACACCTTCCCTCACCACGTGCTTCGTGAAAACAAGCAAGCAACCGGTGCGGGTGCAGACCGTGTCTCCCAAGGCATGCGATGTGCCTTCGGCAAAAACGTCGGGACGGCTGCCCGTGTCAAGCGGGGCCAGCGCGTGCTCTCAATCCAGGTTCACCCGCAACACTACCTCACGGCCCGAGATGCACTTCGCAAGGCCAGCATGAAGTTCCCCACCCCGTGCACCATCCGCCTCATCAGCGGCCACGAGCACCTCAAGGGACTCATTTGATGGCAGCCTCTAACCGGGTGCATCGGTGGTTTTGACCTGCCGTTGCGCAGGTGAAACAAAATAGCACAGGCGAAAGGACGGTTCGGTGATACCATGCGCGTGGCGGTTCTGAAGGAAGACAATTGTCAACCGAAGAAGTGCAACGACGAGTGTCACGATTTCTGCCCACCTGTTCGCAACGGGCAGGAATGCATCATCATGGACGAGAACACGGGGAAACCTCACATCTCTGAAAGTCTGTGCATTGGATGTGGCATCTGCATCAACAAATGCCCTCACGATGCTTTGATCATTGAAAATTTACCAAGCGAGTTGGAAACCGACATGGTTCACCGTTTTTCCATGAACGGCTTTCGTTTGTTCCGCCTCCCAACCCCCTCAAAAGAAAGCGTGGTGGGCATCCTCGGCCCCAACGGGATGGGGAAATCAACCGCCATCAGTGCCCTCTCGGGCAGGCTCATTCCAAATCTTGGAGATTGGTTGAATCAAGAACCCGTTTGGGAAGACATCATCGCTTCGGTTCCCAAAGGGGAACTTCGAGACTTCTTCATCGCTGTTCAGGAAGGCGCCATCAGCGTCGCCGTGAAACCACAAAACGTTGACCGCTTACCAAAACGGGTGAAAGGCAGCGTTCGTCAATTGTTGACACGCGTTGATGAACGAAAGATGTTCGACGAGATGACCGCTGCGCTGGGCATCGACCACCTTCTTGACCGGGAAGTTCACCAGTTGTCCGGAGGTGAGTTGCAGCGCATGGCGATCTGTGCGACCATTCTTCGGGACGTTGATGTGTACTTCTTTGACGAACCTTCGTCCTACCTCGATATTCACGAACGCATGCGCATCGTTCGCATCATCCAGAAACTTTCAGAGACAAAGCGAGTCATCGTGATTGAACACGACTTGGCCGTGTTGGATGTGCTCGCCGACCTCGTCCACATCGTGTACGGGAAAAAGGGAGCCTTCGGTATCTTCACTCCCGCTCGGTCAACTCGGCAAGCCATCAACAGCTACCTGGATGGTTTCCTGCCAGAAGAAAACGTTCGCATTCGGGACAAGCCCATCAAATTCCAACGCCATCAAGACCGTGTTGCAGAACTTGGCTCTCCGGTGGTCAGTTGGGCCGACCTCTCAAAGAAACTCGGCGATTTCCAACTCACCTCCGGCGAAGGTGCTGTGCACCGCTCAGAGGTGGTCGGCGTGGTCGGTGCTAACGGGACGGGGAAATCCACCATGATCAAAATCCTCGCAGGCGAGCACGAATATGACGAAGGTTGGGTCACAGCGGATGCCACGATTTCGTACAAACCCCAACACATCGATGTAGACATTGACGGGTCGGTTCAGTTGTGGCTTGACAGCGAACTCGGACCTCGCTGGCGAAGCGGTGAGTTCAATGTGAACGTCATCAAAGCCCTCGGGATTGACCAATTGCTCCCCAAACGGGTCAAGAAATTGTCTGGAGGCGAACGGCAAGCGGTCTCCATCGCCCTCTGCCTCGGGCGCGACGCTGACCTTTACCTGCTTGACGAACCATCGGCCCACCTTGATGCCAACGCTCGTATGGAGACTGCGAAGGCCATCCGTCGAACCATGGAAGCCAACGAAAAGTCAGCCTTCGTCATTGACCACGACGTCTACTTCATCGACATTGTGTCCGACTCGCTCCTCGTTTTTGAAGGCGAAGGCGGTGTAAAGGGCAAGGCGACAGGACCGTTCAAACTTCGCGAGGGAATGAACCGGTTCCTCTCTGGGGTGAACGTGACGTTCCGAAGGGACCACGATTCGCGGCGCCCACGCATCAACAAGAACGAAAGCCGGAAAGACAGGGAGCAACGAAACAGTGGTGACTACTATTCCTACGATGCGTGAAAATGGGGTTGGACAACCCTCTGGGGTGATGCTTTGCCCGTAGGCTTGCCTCCTCGTGGAGGGCCCATGGGTCGTTCCCGCGGACGGCTCTCGGCAAGTGCCCTCACCACCTACCTCCGGTGTCCAAGGCAATGGCTTTTGACGTACCAAGCCGGTTTGTCCGGCCCAAAACGCCCTTCCCAGATTCTTGGTGTGGTGCTCGAAGAGGCTGTTTGCGCCCTCATGATGCATCACCCTCCGCCAGAGGTCGTTGGCCCCGAGGGTCTGCGGCAATGGGCTCAACCCTTGGTTGATGAACTCGCTACAAAAGCTTGGGAAGATGGTCGCAAAGCGTGGGGTGCTTCGTTGTGGAAGGCCGAGAAGGCCTCGTGGGACGACGTGACAGTGGCCTCGCTTGTGGAGCGAATCAACGGGGGGCTCGACCTATTCCTCGAAGAAGTCAAGGCGTGTTTTGAACAAAACGGCGGCCCTTTTCTTGAAACTCACCGCTCAGGGAAATCACCCTTTTCCGTTCCGTCCCCATCGTGGGGCAGAGCACCGGTCTTTCCCCTTCCAGAGAAACTCCCCGATGCAGCCCTGCGACGCTGGTCCGCCGATTCATCTCCGGCCTGGCAAGCACAAGACGAGCGGTGCCGTTGGAACGAGGCATGGGAATGCGCACGTCCTTGGTTCAAGGACCCGAGGGTGCACCAGCCCCAACGTCTCTACCATCCCGATGGATGGGCGTCTGGTGAGTTGGACCTGGTGTTGAGGTGGGACGGTCAAACCAGAATCGTGGACATCAAATCGGGTCGTTCCTCGTCTCCTTTCGCCTCGTCGTTGGAACATCAACTCCGATTTTACGCATGGCTCTGGCACCAAACCCACGGTGGGGAGATTGCCCAAGGAATGGAGGGGTGGTATTTGGCGGATTCCAAACGAGTGATCTACTCTCCGCCCACAACGGACGAAATGTCGGGTCTCACGACGTCGTTCCGAGCCACTCACGAAGCCATGCAGAACGCTGCAGAAGGTGTGCTCGCCTTCCCCGGAACGGAACTTGAAGCCTGCACGGGGGAACAAGCCGGATGCGGGTGGTGTGCGGTTTCACAAAGCGAATCGGGAACATGGGTGGGTCCCGATTTTTCGAAATGGATTGCCTCAGCAACTCAAGGAAGTCTTTCTTCACCCTACCAAAATCTCGTATCAATCCAGGGAAGGGTCTCGGTGAGGGGCCGGCTGACGGGAGCATGGGGCCCGATGTCAAATCACTTTGGTGAACCTGTCTTGGGGGCGTTGCTCGTGGTCGGCGATCAGCACATCACCGTTGAGGAGAGCGAACCCGGTGCGTTTCAGGGCCTCCACAATTTTGTCGACCAGGATGTCGTGCTTTCCAATGCGCTTCCGGGCGTATGGAGGGACCAAGCACGTCTCTACCTCGACCAGCGCTCAATGGCTTTCTCCGAAGGTGATATGGTAGAGGAACCTGGCCCTTTTACCCGCCTTGGCCTCTTGAGAACGCGGGCCAATGTTGCGGGGCGTGTCCTCTCTATCGGTCAGCGTTCGGGCGTCCGAATTGATGGAAAGCCATGGTCTATGCTTTCTTTGATTCTTTGGGATGGCTCACATATCGCTGAGGTGGTTGCTTTTGGGCAAAGCATCTCTCAGCGGCTCCTCGCCCTTCAACCCGGAGATGCCGTTGCGATGACGGGGGTCGAACTCGGTTGGCGGGGAGGCATTTTGCAACTTCGAATCGACAACAGGAAAACGCGAATAGAAACTCCTCGTTCCGCATGAAGGGGGTTTCACTGAGGCTTCAAAAGGGGTGGAGAAAGTCCACGTGCATGCCCGTCCACCGCGCAGATGCTCAACATGATGTGGTCGGTCCTTACAACCGTCTCTCTGCAAGCCAAGCAAACACGTATTTGGCTTGCCCGAGGCTGTGGTTTTTTGAGAAGGTGTACCGGTTCAAGATGCCGCAAATCCCGGTGCTCTTCATCGGACGAGCGGTTGAAGAGGCGCTGTGCCGAGTGTTGCGAGACTCCCCCAGTTTGGTGTCTGCCAGTGCGCCTTCCAACGCTTTGGGACCAAGTCCTTTTCTCGAGGACGGTCAACCCGAGGAAGAAACACACCCTGCTTGGCCAGCACGGAACCTCATGCCCTTGTTTCCACATGAACGCCCTTCAAGCAGAGCCGAACTGAGCGAATGGGCGCGTGCTCGATGCGCTATGCACCTTCCTCCTGCGCTTGAACGTATGAAAGAAGCGTGGGAGAAGGACGAGCGAAGGGCAGGAGATTGGGCCGAAGTCGACGAAGCGATGTGTTTGGAAATGGTCGTGAACGGTGTCCATTTTCACCTCGATGAAGTTGAACGCTGCTTCGAAAAGGGTGGTGGCCCCCTCCTGAGTGCATGGAGATGCGGCGACCGACCTCTCCACCCGGCTCCTGATGGCTACCCTTTTCCCTCCTTTGCAGAAAACCACCCGCTGGCTACGGATGCCGGCATAACATGGGCTGAAGCATGGGAAGTTGCCCGTCCTTGGTTCGTTGACCCCGACGCTCCAGGCTTCACGATGAACGCCATCCATCCCGAGCATTGGTTCCAAGGAGAGTACGACTTGGTTTACCGTTGGGACGGCACCGCGCGAATCGTTGACATCAAGGCAAGTTTAGGAGCCAACGACCGTTCTGGGGATTATGTCGAGCAAATGCGGGACTACGCCATGCTGTGGTACGTGACGCATGAACGAAAAGAATCGGTCGCTGGATTGGAAATTTGGTACCTCAAGCACCCCAGCATTAAGTCCGTCCCCGTTCCTTCAAACGAGGAACTTGAATTGATTGAAGGCGAGTTGGAAGGCCTTTGGAAGCGGCTCCGTCAACAAACGCCATCCTTGGAAGATTGCCCCCCAAGCCCACGCCCCGTTCGAGGTTTTTCTGCTGGGGGCGTGCCTGCAACGGCACCGGATGAAGTCCGATGTGAGCGGTGCGATTGGCGGGCAGTTTGTCCCGGTGGTTCAGGGCCGGAGCAACCAAGCATCCCCTCATCCTACCAATTGCCCGGTGCCAGCAGCTTGACGCCGCTCGAACCCATTGGCTCGTTAGACCCAAGGGTGACGGTGCGCGGCGAGGTGTTTTCGGTGCGTGGACGGCACGGTCAGCGCCCCGCCATCGTTCACATCAAACAAGACACCTACGATGCGCAAATCCAAATTGTGGCGACCGAGGACAGTGAAGGTCAGTCCACGGTAGAGGTTGAACTTGAGCGAGGTGTTCCTCTTTTGGTACGCAATGCCGTCTTTTCCGTGAACTGGAAAGGGGAGATCGTTCTCAAAATTGACCCGATGGCTCGGGTTGAACATGACACTGACCCGAGCGAGGAATCGAGCAGTCTCTTCGATAAGCAAGCAAAACACAACATCGCTGGCATGGTGGTGTATACGTATGAAAAAAGCGGAATCGGGAAAACCGGAAAACGCTGGTCACGCAAAGGCATGATGATCATGGACGCTACTGGTGCGACAAAGGTTGAGGGTTGGGCTGACGATTGGAATCATCAATACGACCTCGTTCAAGAAGGGGACACGGTTGCGCTGGCCAACTTGGGGTTGGACGCATGGGCCAGCGATGTTCGAGGGGATTACACACGCCAATCGACGCTGCACATCATGGAGCGTGTGAACGGGTCAACCGCCTGACGAAATGGTCGTGACAAGCAAACTCACGGGAGACGCCAGCGGCGTTGAATGAGGGAGCACCGTCCCTTCGTAGCTCACGATGACCATCGACGGCAACCATTCTGTGAGTTGGAGCGCCTCTCGTACACTGGTCCCAGGCTCGACCGACACCACTTTTTCTCCCTCACGCCCGTGAAAGTGCACGTCCATGGCACAGCCTCGAATCATCATGCTTATGACCGTCGCGCCAAAGCCCTTTGACAGAGCCGAGGTCGCATAGCCCGGTATTGCGGTGGATTCGAAATCCACTGTCCCTTGGACGCGGGGGTTCAAATCCCTCTCTCGGCGCTCTTGTACCTCAACCTCTCCATCGGCTGCGTCTACATGTAGGAAGCATCGTGGGTTGCGGTGAGTTCTTTCACGAGGTCCTCGGTCGATGCGGGAGCCATCTCGGTCAAACGTTCGATCAACCAAGCACTCCCGTCATCGGGAAGTTTCAATCCGAGGCTGAACCATCGGTCAAGGTGTTCAATGATTCGTTGGGATGCCATGATGTCTTGGCTTGAGCCGACCGTGGTTCCTATGACGCACGCTGAATTGATGTTGTAGAGAGGACCGGTGGATGCCAGCATTGCGCCGAGACCGATCGCCCCAGATTTCGGTTCGTCTCGACGGACGTCAACGCCCAAGCCTTCGAGGTCAATTCGATAGGCTGATGAACTGGCCACCGCAAAGGTTTCTTTCCGGTCAGCCCCTATTTTGTAACCAGCCAAGACCACAACCGCCTCCACATCGTGGTCTTGGAGGAACGTCATGAGTTGACGAGCGATGCCTCCGTGGAGCGACATGTCCACCGGCTGAGCCGCACCCGTAAGCGTCAGGAAACTGCGTCCACCGGGGGTTCGTGTTTCAGCCAACGACACGTGGGGTGGCGCAAGAAGACCGTCCTCGTCAAGATTCGCTTGTGGAGGGAGGGCGTCAAGATGAAGGCGTGCCAGTTCCACGGTGTCGTTGAGTTCTCGCATGGATTCAACAGCAACTTTGCCGAGATTGCCGACGCCGGGGAAGGCAACGAAGACAAGCGAACGGGATGGCAGAGAATCCGCACCGTTTCTCCATTCAACGTGAAGGGTCATAAGCGGTCAATGCCCGAAAATCGCGTTATAATGTTTGACATTGAAACGCTCGATGGGAGGGCGTTTTCCGAGGCGTTGGGTGAAGCGGTTACTCCTCTTCTTCCCGCAGTTCACTTCGCATCGTTGCGAGGTTAGGAAGGGTGGGTATGGTGCTGGGCCAATCTTCGTTTTCAACCCCGTTCATTTTCCGGCGGAGGGCTGCCCGGTGGTCCTCGGGTGACCACTTCAGCGGCGCAGCGGCCTGGGCAGGCTCACCGCACGCTGGGCACGTGGTGTTGAGAGAGAACGCCTTGCAGGTGAGGCACTGTTGCATACGTTGGCGAGCCACATCATCACTCCCGGGTGGCCAGGGCTTCACCGCCGGCCGCTTTCATGGCGTCTAAAACCGCCGCTGTGGCCTGTTCCCACATGGATTCGGCGACCTTGAAATCAGGCGCTTTGAGTTCGAGGCGGTAATGCGGTGCACCATCGTAGTAGCACTTGACGTCAATCTCCTCTTCTTCGTTTGAGAGGGCTTCAGCGGCTTCGAGGGCTTGTTGGATGATCATCACGCCGTTGGAGTCGTTGATGCTGAGGTTGAGTGTCCCCCGAACCTCAACGAAGGGTGGAATGATGTTCTCAACCGCCAATTCAATGAACGAGGCCAACCAATCGCCTTCAAAGCCAGCATTCTGCAAGGCGCCTTCTTGAAGGGCAGCCTCTTCGAACGCAGTGTAGAGGGTCCCAAAGGCTTCGGTGAGTTCCGATGCCTGTTCGCTGACGGCGTTTTGGTCCCACGACACCTTTTCTCCCAAGACTTTCAGCAACTGATGGGCGCGTTGTTCGTTCTTCCATTCCTGCAGGCGGTCACGCCGACGCTCCTCCGAGACCGATTTGAGCGACAACTCGAGGGAGGTGCCGTCTCGGCGGGTCTTCATGACTTTGCAAATGACACGTTGGCCTTCGCGAACAAAGGCTCGGATGTTTTTGACCCAACCAGAGGCGATTTCGCCGATGAAGATGAACCCCTCAATCCCGGGGTATTCGTCAAGCGTGACGTAGGCGCCGTTTTGCTTCACGTTGGTGATGCTTGCAACGACCAGTTCCCCCTCATCGGGAGTTGAGGTGCTCTGATTGGACACGGAGGCTCAGCCTCCTCATTCCAAGGTCTCGACAACGGTGCAACCGACGAGTTGAGCCTTGCCACCGGAGGGCTTGGTCAAGGTCGCACTGCAAACATCGCAGGCGATGGACGTGGTGGCTCGGGAGAAGATGGTCGATTCGTTTCCGCAATCGCGGCAACTCACTTTCAGGAATTGGTTGGTCATGGTGGTCACCTCAGCGGTCGATCAATTCAAATTTCTTGGCTCGCTTGCACGGAGCATAATGCGCTTTCCCGGTTTCGGTACAGCGGTAGAGGATGTTCACTCGCTTTGTTGGTTTTTCTCGACCATCGGGTTTGGGACGGGGAAAACCGCGGTACCCGGCCATAACTCGGCGGAAACGGCGTTGCCCCCATCGCAGCTCAGAGGCTCGCCTTTTCTTCACGCGCTCCACGGTGTGGAGGGTGTGCTTCCCAGCCGAGGGGCTGTAACGCTTGACTTGACGGGGTCGCTTTACCATGTGAACACCTAAGCGTTCAGCCCACAGAGGTCGGGTATTTATGCCCTCCGCAACACGATTTGACATCGTTCAATGACCTGCGGGGACACGAACGGGATTCTCTATAAATCGCTCCAACCTGCATGATGCATGGAAGAAGCGACGCAAGCCCTCGTTTTCTTCTGGTTTGCGGGTTTTCTTTTCCTTGTTGGCTCGCTTCTCGCCTTTTTCTCGAAAGGAAACGCTCAGCGCAAAGTGGGGATGGTGTTTGTTGGTTTGGGCTTTCTGTCCCTCGTCACCACTCCCTGGACGGCGAGTTCGTCCCCCTCCAGCGCCTTTGGCCACCTCCTCGGAAGCATCCTGGGGCCAACCGTGCTTCTCGGAGTGGGATTCTATCAAATCGCCTTCTCTGGCCATGTTCCCGTGGGTCGCCTTTCGAGCACCGAGCGCCGGGTCGGTGTGGTGATGGTCGTTGTGGGTGTTGTCTGGTTTGAGGCCATGCATTGGTGGACGCTGACACCGACCTATCCGGATGAAGTCAACAGTTCGTGGCTGATTTTTTGGCCGACCATGCTGTTGGTTGGTTTTGCGTTTGCTTGTGGAGCCTACGCTGTGGTCGGGCAAATAGGCGACCGGAGGGTGAAGGAGCAACGCCTCATGATCGTCGTTGCTGGATTCTTGATGTCCCTCATGGTGTTGGGTGTCACGATGGACGGGCCGAGTTTGGCCCGTGAACGCTTTGCGACTGAATTGCTTCTGGCTGCAGCGGACTTGTTTGGGGTTTTCGTCGGCATGCTGCTGGCCATGCTCTTGTTCGCAGTGGTGCTTTTCGTTTACGAATCAACCCATGTCCCCGTCCACCTTCCTCCTCCGTCGAAGGAACAACTTCAGCAGGCTGGCACCATCGTTGCCCGGAATCTTTCGGGAGGTGAAGATGAATGAAAGCAACCAACGACGGTAGGGCTTTCGTACGGCTAGGGATTTGGTTCACGCTCCCAAGTCTGCTTTTTGTGTTGGGTGTTTGGTGGTCCACTTCGGGCTCGTTTGAGGCGGGCTTTGTGCGATTTGTCAACGCCATGTTGACGTCGTTTACTCTGGTGTCCTTCATGCTCCTCGTGACGTTGTTCGCTTACGGCGATGCGCGCAAGCGTCCGATTGCGCCGCTCACCGGCATGCTGATGGTGGTCGGGGCAGGGATTGGCCTGACGATGTTTTTCCTCTCGCAAGGGGAGTTGTTGATGGAGGACAACGCTTCGGTCAGGGCCCAATATCTCTCCAACATCGTTCGTTTCGCGACCACCTCGGCCGCCATCGTGGTGGCCTCGGTGGTGGTTGGTGGCGTTCTGTTGGCCTCCTTGCTGAACACACCACAAAAACAGATCCTGTTCGAAGAAGAGTGATGCGAGCCTCTCAATTTCTATGCCGTTGATTTCATAAGGGGGAGGTCGGTGGGCAAGTCGTTCAGGTGAGCGTATGTCCAAAGGTACACCGTCCATGGGTCGCCGTCAAAAGACCACCCACATCCGATGCCGACGATGCGGGCGCAACGCCTACCACAAGCAGAAATCGGTTTGTGCTTCGTGTGGCTATGGAGAGACGGCTCGCATTCGCAAGTTCAACTGGTCGAAGAAGACGCACCGACCCAAGGCCTGAATTCCGCCATCGCAACGATAAGAAGCGTTCATGCGCTGGTTGAAACGAGGCGAACGAATGTGTGGAATCCTAGGCATCGTTGGTCGTCAGGGTGTTCACGTCAACCAATTGCTCTATGACGGTCTCACGGTCCTCCAACACCGTGGGCAAGACGCCGCAGGGATTCTGACGGACATGGAGGGGAATTTTCGTCTTCGAAAATCAAACGGCCTGGTTGCCGATGTTTTCTTCAAGCGTCACATGCTTCGATTGGAAGGCAACGTCGGTATTGGCCATGTCCGCTACCCAACAGCAGGCTCGTCCTCTCGCGCCGAAGCCCAGCCGTTCTACGTCAATTCACCCTACGGCATTGCCCTGGCGCACAACGGGAACCTCACCAACGCTGAGGAACTTGGCCGTTACCTGAGGGACGAATGCATGCGACACATCAACACCTCAAGTGATTCTGAACTCTTGCTCAACATTTTAGCGGTTGAATTGGGGCATCGAGCCCATGCCTTGCGCATTGAAGGGACGCCACACATCAACATCGACACAATTTTTGGAGCGGTCTCGGCCGTCAACGCCCGTGTTCGTGGCGGTTACGCCTGCGTTTCGGTCATTTCTGGATACGGGCTCCTCGCCTTCCGAGACCCTAACGGAATTCGCCCACTTATCTTCGGAAAAAGGACCACCGACGAAGGCGACGAGTACGTCGTAGGCAGCGAATCGGTGGCCATTACGGCACTGGGCTTTGATGTTGTTCGCGACATCGCTCCGGGCGAGGCGGTTTTCATCAGCTCCACCGGCCATCTGTTCAGTCGGCATTGCGCAGAAGACGCCCCCTACACGCCGTGCATTTTCGAACACGTTTACTTTGCTCGGCCAGATTCGGTGATCGACGGCATGTCGGTGTACCAATCTCGCCTTAATCAAGGCCGACGTTTGGCTGAACGCCTCTTGGAAACATGGAGCGACCATGATATCGACGTCGTCATCCCGATTCCAGATTCAGGACGTATTGCTGCGTTGCAAATGGCGAAAACATTGAACCTCCCCTACCGAGAAGGCTTCGTAAAAAACCGGTATGTTGGGCGAACATTCATCATGCCTGGTCAAGCCCTTCGTGAAAAATCGGTTCGGCGTAAGTTGAACGCCATCGAGCACGAGTTCAATGGGAAAAACGTCCTTTTGGTGGACGATTCCATCGTCCGGGGCACAACGAGTGCTCAAATCATCGAGATGGCTCGTGATGTTGGCGCCAACAAGGTCTACTTTGCTTCCGCAGCCCCTCCTGTCCGCCATCCAAACGTTTACGGAATTGACATGCCGGCTGTGAATGAATTTATCGCAAACGGTCGAAGCATCGAAGAAATCAACGCCACGATTGGGAGCGACCGCCTGTTTTACCAAACCTTGGAAGACTTGGTGGAGACCACCCAACAAGCATCTTCGAGTGTCACTGCCTTTGACGCCAGCTGTTTCAACGGTGAGTACATCACAGGCGACATCGATTCGGCCTATTTGCAACGGCTCCACGATGCTCGCAACGACGGAGCAAAGGACACCTCGCATCTGGGAGACGCCGTGCTTGAACTCCATGAGGACGACGAAGAGGATTGATGCACAATTTTTCCCATCGTGCGAGTGCTTTTGTACACCGTTTTCAACGCAGCCCCATGGTAACGACCCCTGAAGTCCGGGTCTTGGTCAAATCAGAGGCCAAGGTCCGTTGCATGGCGGTCAGTGAAGAGGGCATTTTGGCCTGGGTGGAGGGCCAACAACAGGTGTTTCTCGCTGCTCTCGATGAAGCAGGTCAGCTCGTACCGCATGGTTCCATGAACCATGAACACCCGGTGACGTACCTCGGTTTTTTCCACGAACATCTGATCGTGGGTGACGACCTTGACGGCTTCGTGCTCTACACTGCTGAGGGCCGCGCTGTCGAGGCGGTGAAGGTTGACGGGGGCATCGTGAATGCTTCGTTTCTTCCGGCGGATGTGTGTTTTTTGAGCGGGATGGGGCGCCTTCTCCGCTGGAACCCTCAGCAAGGTCTGAAGGACTTGAGCGAGGCATTTGGCTTGGGCGAGGTGCTCAGCATGGCGTCTCACCAAAACCGAGTGTACCTTGCCACTCAGCAAGGGGAGGTGATGTGTCTCGAAGGTGAAACCGTGACGTGGCGGCGGCCGAGCCGAGGCGAACATGGGGAGCGCATCACCGCCCTCGGTGTCACTGAAAACGGCGGCTTCTTTCTCACCCGAGAAGGGCATGCTCTGGTGGCGGGAGACGAGGAGGCCATAGAATTCGAATTTTGGGTTGAGGGCACGCTCCTTTCCCGCAGTGAGCGAAGTGGGCGAATGCTCACTTCTGGGCCTCGCCAGGGTGGTGCAGTGGTTGGTTTTGATGACGGGTCGGTTTCGCACCTTGGCGAAGACGGTGCTCTTGAACGAGTTATGGAAACGCACCACCCTGTAATGGCTTGCTTTGCGACTGGTGAGCATACCCTTGCCAGTTCGTGGTTTTACATTCACGGTACAAACGGAGACCGGTCGTGGATGGTGGAGCATCAAGGCATGCCTACGTGCCTCCTGCTTCACCCCTCCAAAACAGCCGTGGTCTTTGCTGGTGACGACCAGAACGACTACACGTCTTCCGAACCCATCGGTTTTTTCTCACTGGACGGTCCATACTCCGAGGTCGACCGGGCAGAGCTGAATCTTTGGTTTCAGCTTGACGAAGCCAACACCAAGCGGTCAGCCGAAGTCATTTACGGTGACAGCGATGATGTGCTTGAACACTTAACTCATGACGAACGGAAGGACTACCTGGCCACGGCGGGAGAGCGCGAAGATCTCACCGTTTTGCTCGATGCGATGGGTGAAGTCGTTGCTTCGGGTGAAGAACCTCATGAAAGGGGCATGACTGAAGACGATGAAGAGGCACTTTTCGAGCAATTGAGTGGTCTAAACGATATGGCGATGGAAGGTCATGATGCGCTGTTCGATGCTTTGAACGAACCCCTCTCCTCGGTTCACAGGCCACAAGCCGTTGCTGGCGACGACCAACATCATGTTGCGGGAGAGGATGGAACGGCCGTCGTCCACCTTGATGGACGGGGAACGAACGACCCTCACGCTATGATTGCTCGTTGGTCATGGCACAACGACCGGGGAGAGGAACTGGCGGTGGGGTCGCAACTGAAACTGCGTCTCCCCCTCGGTCGCCATCGCTTTGAACTACGGCTGGTGGACCGAGACGGCTCTTGGACCACGGACAGCCTGGTTGTTGAGGTGGTTCCAGCCTCAACCTCATGAAGGTCGCTCACGTCCCAGGAGCATGGGCCTGAAGCAACCTTGGATTGAGCACTTCTTTGTTGGGCCGCTCCAAATGCGTTGCTCGGTTGTTACGGACATCGCGACCGGTGACACGATTATCATCGACGGTGGAGACGAGTCAGCACGCATCATCGCTTGGATTGATTCGTTTGATGGACGGGGCCCGGATTGGACCACGGGACCTGAAAACGGTCGTGCTGCAAAGGATTTTCCTCCTCGCCGAGTCGTCGCCTTGGTCAACACTCACGCTCATTTTGACCACAGCGGATGTATACCTGAACTGAAATCACACTACGGTGTTGATTGGTACTTGCATCCGGACGATAGTTTTCTGCAGACGCTGGCACAAGAATCTGGAAGGCGGTACGGCCTCACCCTCCCTGAGCCCGCCGTTGCGGACCTTCCGTTCCAAGGCGGCGAAAAGTACGCCTTTGGGAGCGTTGAACTTCGTGTTCTTCACACTCCGGGGCACACGCTTGGAGGATGTTGCCTGGTGGTCCCCGTAGACGACGGTCCCGACCATGTGTTCGTTGGGGACACGTTGTTTGCTGGTTCCGTGGGCCGGACGGACATCGCAAACTCAGGTGGGGATTTCGAGTTGCTTGCCCGTTCCATTCACACCCAGCTTTGGCCGCTGGATGATTCAACGGTGGTCCATCCCGGGCACGGTCCGTTGACCACCATCGGTCACGAAAAACGAACAAACCCCTTTGTCGGCGATGCTGCGGGCCCGGGCGGCACTTTTGGATTTGGCAAATACGCTTGATTTTAGCCCATCATGGACTTCAACGTGGTGTGAAGGACAGGAAGCGCTTCTTCCCACGTCGCTACGATGCCATAGTCTGCGTGCTGGAAGATGGGTGCATCGGCGTCCTTGTTGATGGCCACGATGTATTTTGAAGAACGCATGCCGGCCAAATGCTGGATGGCTCCAGAAATACCAACGGCAATGTAGAGGCTTGGGTTGACCGTCTTTCCGGTCTGGCCGACTTGCATGGCGTGCGGAATGGCCTCCCAAGTGTCAACGGCTGCCCGTGACGCACCAACAGCTGCACCGATGGTGTCTGCAATGGCCTCGAGATGGACGAAATTGTCGGGTGAACCCATGCCTCGACCGCCCGAAATCACAATGTTTGCTTCTCCCACATCCAAGCGTTCTGAGGCTCGGGCCATGAATTCCGTGACGGAAGTCGCCACGTTGCCTTCGGTGTCAAGGACATTGACTTCCGAGGCCCCTCCCGAAGCGGGTGGAAACACGTTGGAACGAACGGAGATCACAGCAGGTCCGGCCAAAGCCACGGTTTGCATCGCCTTCCCGGAGTAAACGGGTGACGTGACGTTGTTGCCCTCGATGGCGACGGCATCTTGAATCACGGCAAGGCCCCGACGTGCTGCAATCCGGGCGGCGAGGTCTTTGGATTGGGAGCTGGCCCCGGTAATCAAGGTGCCCTGGGGTGTGACGGCGTCGAGCGCCGAGGCCCAACCGCTGGCATCGTAATGGGCGAACGCAGCGGATTTTGCGGCGATGATGGAGCCTGCTCCCATGTTGGCGGCGCCGTCGGCAGCTGCGGCTTCTGTGCACGGTACAATCACGGTCGGGGCGTCACCAAAGGTCATCGCTGCTGCGATGAGTTCAGCGGTGCTGGGGTGGACGGCGTTGTTGTTCATTTCTGCAATCACGATGGTTTGTGTCATGGTATCACCTCATAGGACGTTGGCTTCGTCTCGAAGCAGTTGAGCCACTTCTGCTGCTGCCTCGCCACCGTTGTAGGTTTTCCCAGCGGGTTTCGCAGGGGGCAGGGCGTGAGCGACGATGGAGACGGCGGAAGCAGGGACCTCTATAGAAAGAACTTCTACGCTTGCTTTCTTGGCTTGCATGATGCCTTTGACATTGGGTTTTCTAACTTTAAAAGCCCCTTTGTCACAGGAAACGACGGCAGGCAAAGGTGCTTGCACGTTTGCGTTTCCTGCACCGTTTGGGGCCACGACGGAAAGACCGCCGTCAAAGGAGGCGCTGATGGCGTTGGAAATCGAAGCCCAGCCCAGTCGCTCAGCAAGCCCTGGTCCTGTAGAACCTGCGCCGGTATCAGCGGCTGCTTTGCCGCAGTACACCATTTCACCGCCGAGTTCGGTCACGGCTTGTGCGAGGACGGTTTGAAGGGCGTTGGAGTCCATCTCACCTTCAGCAGCGACCCGTACGATGCGGTCAACTCCGATGGCCTTGGCGTCCTTGAGGATCTTGTCGCTGCCAGCGCCACCGACGGTAAGCGCTGTGACCTCGCCCCCTGCGGCCTCTCGGTGCTGAAGGGCGGTCTCGACCGCAAATTCGTCGTAAGGGCTCATCACCATCTTCACGGCAGAGAGGTCCACGCGGTCACCGTTAACCGCAATTTTGGCGTTGGTGTCGGGAACTTGTTTCACGAGGACGATGATGTTCGGCATGCTGCATGACTCCTGTATTTTGGCTACCG
This sequence comes from Candidatus Poseidonia sp., assembly GCA_030827745.1. GTDB lineage: Archaea > Thermoplasmatota > Poseidoniia > Poseidoniales > Poseidoniaceae > Poseidonia. The sequence continues at coordinate 34,721 of JAURDW010000005.1, read as the reverse complement.
ACAAGCAATTCATGAACCTTGCCTCTACGCCATGTGGCTTGTTTTGCGGCTCGTTTCATCCACTCCCGTACCGGTTAGAGTTAAAGACCGTCCAATCTCCGGAGAAATCCCATGCCCTCCGAACACGAAATTGACCTTGACCCCGAAGAACAAGCCATCCTCCGTGCCTGGCGGCTGCTGGTGAGCAAGCATTACCTCGAAGACATTCAACACCTTCAGGGAAATCCCGGCATTATTCACGGTTTTGAGATCGCTCACCGATTGGTTTGCGACTACGAAGACCTTCGAATGTCATTTCATCTCAACCCAACGCGGTTTCATGAGTTGGGCCACCAGGTGATGCGGGAGCAATTTGACGAGAACATGGTGCGCATGCGCCCCATCATCAGGGTGGTTGAACTGGACGAAGACTATCATCGCCGAATTGACACCCTTCGAATGCGAGACAGGAATAAGGTGGTCAGCATCACCGTAAAAATCAACGACATCTCTCCTTCCTACGGCTGGGTTCAAGAAGCGGTGTACGAGTGCAAACGCTGTAAAGAGCAGACCACGATGAAGCAACGACGGGCTCGAGAACGCGAAAGTCCAAGCCACTGCGAGACCTGCTTCGCCCGTTTGCTCAAACGCCTCGATATGGAGGAAGAACCGTACAGCGTCCGTCCACCTCGCCCACAGTTTGTGATGTCAACCGAACACTCCAACTACGAAGACGTTCAAGACATCCAAATGTGCCAAGCGGTGTTCAGCGAAGAAGGCGAACTTCTCCATGTTTCGCAGGAAGACGAGATGGTGGGCGTGGTCTCTGACGACCTCGTGGGGGAACTTGAGAAAGGTTCCTGTGCTCGTGTGAACGGAATCGTTCGCGTTGAGCCGTTTCCAAATCGCACCTTCTCCAAAGACACGCGACGTGTCCTTTCTCTGCAAGTGCTGAGTGTTGAAGTGCTCGAAGGCGAAGCCTAAGCGCTCATCCTTTGGTGAGTTCGGTCACCGCATCGAGAAGGGCGGGGTCGCTCTCAAAGTGTGCATGAACGCCCGACAAACCTCGTGCAATGCCATCCGCAACACCGAATTTCGCGTCAAGTGGGTGCAGCGTGCCGTCCATGACTGCCGTCCTAAACGCTTCGAGAGAAGTCCAGGTTGAAGGCTCGCCGAAGCGGGGGTCAGGGGTCACAACAATTTCTCCAAATTCCGCAAGGACGATGTGTTCAGCAAGCTCGTAAACCGGGGATTCCGGGTCTTCAGGGGAAATGTAGGCTTTGCGCATTTTTTTCCGAATCTGCTCGGCGTTGTCGTGGATTAACAAGGCTCCCTTTGGGTCGGATTTTGACATTTTATGGTCAAACGACTCCATCCTTGCTCCGGATGCCTTGAGCGAGGAGATGATGGGGGTGTGAAGGCAGGTGGCTTTTTGCCAGCCGTATTTTGAGGCCACGTCCCTCATGAACATGTGGGCCTTTCGTTGATCCATGCCGCCAATGGCCACATCAATATCCATCTCAAAAATATCAGCCGCCTGCATGGCAGGGTAGTAGAATTTCGAAAGATCGTGGTCTGAGGAGGCTTCATCTCTCCCCATGATCGTGAAGGTTTTTCTGACCATGGCGAGGGTCGCTCCTTTGGAGCAGCGCAGCACCCTCGCCCAATAATCCGGAGACTCCATGACTTTGGATGCCCAAACAAACCTCAACTCACCAGGGCCCTCGCCTTCGGGGGGGTGATCGAGCAGGGCTCGGAACGTCGCCTCCATGTAGGCGGCAGTGGTTTGGATGGCTTGCATGTCACCGTTGAATTTGTCGTTCACCCAAGCGTGCCAGTCGGCCAGAAAAATCATCACGTTCGCATCAGCCTCGAGCATGCGTTTGCATTGCAACGCAAGGACCTTCCATCCAATGTGAGCTTTGCCGCTTGGCTCGAAACCGACATAGCATCGCACGACCTCGTCGTTCGCATGGCTTTTGCCACCGGAGAGGACATCGATGAGGTGATCGACGCCCACGACTTCCTCAACGCTGCCGACCATCGTCACCAAACGGTTCCGGGCAGCAGGGTCCATACCTGCGACGGCCTCGGGGTCCCCGAGCAAGGAGGGAAGCGGTCCGTCGGTGGCCATGGTGCTGCCTCAAAACAAATCGTTGAGTTTCTTGACCTGGGTTTCGGTGGGGAATTCGCCTTTTTCCATGGTCGCCTCAAGTTGAGCAATCAGTTCGTGGGCTCGGTCGACCGTTGTTTGGTCGACGTTCATCATCTCCATTGATTTGTGAGCCATCTTGATGGCTGACTTCGCTTTCGAGAGTTTTTTAGCGTCTTCTTTGGCTTTGTCACCTCGTTGTTTGGCGTTGTACCCGGTTGCCTCGTCGAGAAAACCCGACCATCGCCTGCGCGACTCCATCGCCTGTTCCCTGCCGTCGTCGCTTTCCAAGAAGGCCGCAAGGTCAGCACCCTTCATCTGTTCCACATCAACCGCTAATTTCCCAGCGCTGTCATACGACCCCTCAACTTTCACCAACAACCCAAAGGAGCCCGAGAAGACGCCTTCGGCATCCACGTTGATGTTCTCGAAGTATCCCGTGGCCAGTTTGGCCAATCCTGCATTTCCACCCATGCTTTTGATGAGTCCACGTTTGACTGAAAATCGCTCCATGGCGACGGCACCGGCTCCCGTCAAATAAGGCTCACCGTGCTGGTCCTTGGAGGGGAGGCCATCCAAGGGGAGGGGTTTTCATATCGGATTTGGTGGAGAAGCCATGCGAAGTCGGACGATGCTCGTGGTTTGCCTTGCGTTTTTGGTTCTCCAACCGGGCGTGATGGCCGAGGGCTTGGTCACACGGGTTGCCCTCGAAGATGTCGGAACAATCGGCGAAACCGACCTCGGCATACGTGTGGGGGCCGTCTCACCGGACGGCACCGATGTTCTTCTTGGTGGCATGGAAGGCTTCGCTCGTCTCATTTCTGCGGACGAAGCCGGTGACCGGAGCAAAGATGTTGAACTGGTCACGGGGAGAAACAGCACGGTCCACGACATCGCATGGCATCCCCGGGGCAACACCGCCCTTTTGGTCGGCGATGAGGGTCTCGCCATGCGTTACGCCGCCGACGACCTCAGCGTGACGTACGTCAACGGAACATTCAGCGTTTTGGGATACGAACTTACGGCCGTTGCCTGGCGACCTTCAGGCGACTTTGCGTATGTTGGAGCCAGCGATGGTTCGGTTTGGAAGTTCGCAGAGCACACCGGATTCGAACGCCTTGATGGTCATGGAACGAGCGCCGTTACGGACTTGACCTGCCACCGGAACAGGAACGTTTGCTTTGCCGCCTCGATGGACGACGGAATCGCCGTCATCGACGGGGACCATCGCCTTTCCTGGATGGCGAACACTTCCGCCCAAACTTGGGTGGGTGTTGATTGCACCAATGCCGCCCTCAACGAATGCGTTGGTTTTGCAAGCGGTTTGCTCAGTCGTGTGATTCAAATTAACGTCATCAATCCGAAATTCAGCAGCGTTGACCCTGCCATGAAACTGGACCTCGGCTTGGGCGAACACATCGGTGTCAGCCCTGGTCATGGCGGAACGGGGCTGATTCACCTTGCCCCTCTTGGGCTCGTTCGCCACGAAACCATGACCGGGTCTGCGGAGACCGTTTTGATGCCCGAGGATGCTGCCCAATGGAACGAAGTCATCGCAGGCCGAAGTCTCGCCGTGGTTTGGGAAAACAGCCTTCATCGGGGCTTCCTCATCACCGAGTTTGGCAACGTTGTTGCGTTCACACCGGCCACCGAGGAAGTTGAAGCGACCATCATGGATGTCCTCGTGCTCGGCGCCGTTGCAATTTCCGTGCCCGGTGTGATCCTCGGTCTCATCTACATGAACAGCCCCTTCCTCCAACGGAAGTACCGAGAGGTTCGGTTCGGAAAGAAATGAACCCGTTTGGTTCCCGTTGCCGAAGGGTTATGTTGATGAAGCACCCGCGAGGCAGGTGTCATGAGGGACCCCCATGGAACCGTTTGAAGGCCTGGACTTTTACGACATTGAAAGCCTCCTTACAGAGGAAGAGCGGATGATACGGGACATGGTTCGCGAGTGGGTTGATGAAGCGGTAATTCCCAAGATTGAACAGGCCTGCGAGGAAGGTGTTTTTCTCGATGAGTGGCGCGTGGCCCTCGGGGAAATGGGCGTACTCGGTGCGCCTCTGAAAGGCTACGGCTGCCCCGGACTTTCCTATGTTGCCTACGGCTTGATTTGTCAAGAATTGGAGCGAGGTGACAGCGGCCTTCGGTCCTTCGCCTCGGTCCAAGGTTCGCTGGCCATGTATCCCATCTGGGATTTTGGCTCTGAACAACAAAAAGAAACGTACCTTCCGAAAATGGCTTCGGGCGAATGGGTGGGTTGCTTCGGCCTCACCGAGCCGGATTATGGGTCAAATCCTGGTGACATGGTCACCAAAGCAGAGGACAAGGGCGACCACTATCTTCTCAACGGTGCAAAAATGTGGATCACCAACGGGACCATCGCCGATGTGGCCGTGGTTTGGGCGAAATTGGACGGCATTATTCGTGGCTTCATTGTGGAAAAGGGCGATGAGGGCTTCACCGCTCCTGAGATGAAGGGCAAGCACTCGCTCAAAGCCAGCGTGACCAGCGAGTTGGTGTTCCAAGACTGCAAGATTCCCAAAGACCGAATGCTTCCTGGCGTCAAGGGGCTTCGCGGACCGTTCTCCTGCTTGAACAACGCACGGTACGGCATCTCTTGGGGTGCCTTAGGTTCAGCGATGGCCTGTTTCCACAGCGCCAAGACCTATGCCCTTTCTCGCATTCAATTTGACCACCCCATTGCGTCCTACCAACTGGTGCAGAACAAACTTGCATGGATGCTGCGAGAAATCACCAAAGGCCAATTGCTGGCCTACCATTTGGGGCGCAAAAAAGACGAGGGGACCTGGTTCCCCGAGCAAATCTCCTTGGCGAAGATGAACAACGTCGACATCGCCCTCGAGATCGCTCGAGTTGCTCGCGACATCCACGGGGCAAACGGCGTACTCGATGAATACCCCATCATGCGTCACATGGCCAACCTTGAGTCGGTAAAAACATACGAAGGCACCCACGACATTCACAATTTGATTCTTGGTCGCTACATCACCGGCATTCAGGCTTTCACGCGAAATGTTTGAACGGGGTTCATTTGAGAGGGGTGCACATGGTTGAATTGGGCCATTATGTGCTCTATGTCCGCTCCATGCCCCCGATGGTGGAATTCTATACACGCGTGGTCGGTTTGGAAGTTGTCGGGACAACGTTCGGAGGAAGAGCCACCGCTCTGAGCGGGGGGCGCACCCATCACGAACTCCTCCTTCTCGAAGTAGGCGATGCACCCGGTCCCCTGGCTGGCCACCGAATCGGGTTGTACCACACCGGTTGGTGCATTGGGAGCGACGACGCTGAACTTGTGGCTGCGAAGGCCCGTTGCATGGCCGTTGGTGCAAAGGTGGTCGGTCAAAGCGACCACGGCATTTCACATTCGGTGTACATGCTCGACCCCGACGGTAACGAGGTTGAGGTGTACGTTGATGTCCCTTCCTTTGACTGGAAAAACGACCCGTCGTGGTTGGCTCATCCGGTGCGGCCCTTGGCGCTTGACGATGCATCAACGAAGCTTTGACGAGGCCCCCTGCTTGTCCAAAACCTCGATTCGCCGTCAAGGCGAAGAAAACACTTTCACCCCTGCCCTCGGCAGGCGAATCAGGACAAGGGCGACAGCACCTTTTGATGAGGCACCACCATGTACGACCAAATCCTTCTTGCTCTCGGTGTGTTTTTCATCGCCTTTATGTTTGCACCCGTTGGCATGGGAGGGGGTCTCCTTTTCGTGCCGCTGTTGCATTACGTCGGGGGTTGGGAAATCGATGGCGCCTTGTTTGCCGTGTCCTTGACCCTGACTTGCGTCGTGAGTTACGGCAGCGGACTGGCTCACAGGAAAGAAGGCCATGTCAACGATGAGGCCGTGAAGTCGGGTTTGGTCGGCGCCGTCCCTGCTGCCCTGCTCGGGGTGGCTATCGTCATTCAATTGGGTGATGATTTCGACCTGATTTTCAAGTCGTTGAGTGCGCTGATGTTGGTTTGGTCGTTGAGAAAAACCGCCAAAAAGCTCGGGAAAAAAGCCCTTGCGGCCGCAAAATCCGTCGGTGAGGCATCGGAGCCGCTCCCTCTTCACCATCTTCCGTTGCGTATCGGTACCGGAATCGGGGGCATGCTCTCTTCCATCCTAGCCATTGGAGCAGGTGTCATTTATGTCCCCGTCTTGCAACAATACGCCCAATTGCCGACTCGAAAAGCCATCGGCTCAAGTCTTCATCTGATGATGGTCGTTGTGCCCGTGGCCATCCTTACACATCTTGTGTTTATTGAGGCCAGCGACTGGCAGACCCTCCGTTCCAATGCCGTGTTTTTGTTGTCGTTGCCGCTCTTGACCTACTTTGGAGCAAAGTTGGGCGCTCAGTTCGGGATGCGCTACATTTCATCGGAAAACATCCTTCGCGTGTTTATGTTGTTGGTCGGCGTGGTGCTCGTGAAATACCTCATGGACATCGGTTCGATCTTTGCGTGATGCGAGGCTGAACGGGCCTTCGTCGTGGTCTGGAAGTCCTCATTTTTTTGGGGAATCGGTAAGGCTCCGGTAAAACATTCATTTATGCAAATAAGTTAATGTATTTGTTGTATCACTTTCTCGCCGTGGAGAAGCAGGTTCCGGCGCCGTCCTTCGTCCTTGACGCTCAGTTCGTCAGCGACGTCTCGAAGGTGATCAAATGCTTGGGCCATCCTGACCGGCTTCGCATCGTTGAATTGTTGCGTAGCGGTGAGATGAAGGTCAAAGCGATTCAAGCAGAAATCGGCTTGTCACAGCCCGTGACTTCACAACACTTGAGGCAGATGTATCACCTCGGCATCGTCCGTGCAGAGCGAGACGGTCAAAGCGTGATTTACAGCGTGGGAAGCCCGCTGGTGATGAAGATGCTTTCCTGCCTCGAAGAAACCCAAAGCATGCGAATGGAGGAAAAAACATGAGCCATAACGACGAAATTGACTGCAGTGGAATGAGTTGCCCTTTGCCGGTGGTAAAGTCCAAAATGAAGATTGACACGATGAGCCCTGGCGAGGTGCTGAAGATCATTACGACCGACCCAGGTTCATGCAAGGACATTCCCGCATGGGCCAATCGCGTCGGTCACGAGATGATTGAGGAAGCTGAAGAGAACGGGAAGTACTACTTCCTCGTTAAGCGAGGGGATTGAAATGGGCAAAAAGATGGCGATCATCGCTGCTCAAGGCAGTCTTGACTGGGCTTACCCTCCCTTCATCCTCGCCTCGACGGCGGCAGCCATGGACATGGAGGTCAAAATCTTCTTCACTTTTTACGGCCTTCCGCTCTTGAAACACAAGATTTCAGCGAAAGTTACCCCAGCTGCCAACCCCGCCATGCCGATGAAGATGCCCTTTGGTCCGAAGGCCTTCCAAGCCATTGATTGGCCCATTCCGCACGCTGTGAGTGGATTCATTCCTGGTTTTGACTCCATGGCGACTTCGCTCATGAAAAAGCAATTCAAGAACAAAGGCGTTGCCACGGTCACGGAACTTCGTGAGATGTGCTTGGCGTTGGGTGTTGACCTCATCGCCTGCCAGATGACCATGGATGTGTTTGGCTTTGAGGAAAAGGACTTCATCGAGGGCGTGAATTTTGCCGGCGCTGCGGCCTTCCTTGACTTCGCCGCCGAAGCCGACATCCAACTCATGATGTGAGGTGGACGTGTGTCGAAGAGCTTCACTGCCGCCGACATGTACGGGTGGATTGAAGAGGGCATTGGACACCTCTACTTGGACGTCCGAAACGAGGATGATTTCGCTCGTTTCCACGTTGAGGGGCCAAACAACATTGAGATGCTGAACATTCCGTATTTCGATTTTCTGGAAATGCCCGAAGAATCCACGGAAAAGTTGGACGATTCTCGGTCCATACGGGTCATTTGTGCGAAAGAAGGTTCGGCACAATTCATTTCCGACATGCTTGAAGAGTTTGGCTTCGCGGATGTCCAATGGTTAGCCAACGGCATCGTCTCTTGGGGGAACCTCTTGGTGGCGAAACAAATTCCCTCGCCTGAGCATTACGAAGTGTGGCAGTTCAATCGGCCTGGAAAAGCCTCCTGCTCTTACGGCTTCGCATACAACGGCGAAGTCATGTTCTTTGACGTCAGCAAAGATGTTTCGTTTTACCAGCGTTTCGCTGAAGACCGTCAATGGCGCATCGTGTCGGTGTTTGAAACCCACCTCCAAGCGGATTACATCTCGGGCGGCCCATCCCTCGCCGAAGCGTGCGGCGTTGACTACCTCGCTCACGATGGCGACTTCGCCACATCAAACATCACCTACAGGCCCGTGGTGGACGGTGAGCGAATCGGTTTCTCTGGCGCAGCAGGGCCCTCGGTTCTCTGCACCCATTCTCCCGGCCACACACCGGGTTCGACGACCTATGTCTTGGACGACCGTTACATGATCTCTGGCGATACGGTCTTCATCGTCTCTGTTGGTCGGCCTGACCTCGGAAAAAAGGTCGTGGAATGGGCCAAGCAACTCTACATCACTCTCAAACAGCGCATTTGTGTTCTCCCTGAATCCCTTGCGGTCCTGCCCGGCCATTACACGGATTGGGCTCGTGAGGCCGATGATGCGTACCTCATCATGAACGATTTCGGCACCGTCAAAGCTCTCAACGAGAGCATCTACGGCTTGGAATCAGAGCAAGCCTTTGTCTCATGGGTTGAGGAACACATGCGGCCTCAGCCGGAAACATACGATCGAATTCGCAAGGTGAACGCTCATCTTGATGAGGTGGATGCTGCTACAGCAGAGGAATTGGACCTCGGCAAAAACCAATGCGCAGCTTCTCAAGGATAAGGACGTGAACATATGGTAAATTTTGGATTTGCAATTGACAACAGAAAGTGCATTGGGTGTCATGCCTGCACGGTGGCGTGCAAGTCAGAGCACGACGTTCCGGTCGGTGTGAACCGTACGCACGTCAAATACATCGAAACGGGAACCTACCCGGATTCAAACCGAGAGTTCAGTGTTCACCGATGCAACCACTGCGAAGACGCTCCCTGCACCACCATTTGCCCAACAACCGCTCTTTTCACCCGCTCCGACGGCATTGTGGATTTCGACGACGACCGCTGCATTGGATGCAAATCATGCATGCAGGCTTGCCCTTACGACGCCCTCTACATCAACCCCAACACAGGTACGGCTGCAAAATGCAATTACTGCGCCCACCGAATTGAGAATTCTTACGAGCCAGCCTGCGTCATTGTATGCCCCGTTGAAGCCATCGTGAGCGGTGATCTGGACGACCCCAACTCCAGCCTGTCGCAATTGATTGCCGAACACGACACCAAAGTTCGCAAACCCGAATCTGGAACCGTACCGAACGTGTATTACCTCGACACTTCCGACGAGATGCTTAACCCCTTGGCCACCGACAAACCTGCAGCCGGCATGTGGAGCGAACAGGCGGCGGGCGTCGGGCATTACGCCAAGTACGCCCAAGAACGCCTCGGCGCAGCTGACGAACATTCCATGATTGTCCAACTTGCACTCGACCTCAAAGCCAAGGAAGCGAATCCTCGGGACCAAGCCATCATCCGCGACGTTGCAGCCAAACTTGCCGACACCTCATCCGAGGCCAAGCGGGCGTACGATGCACCTTCGAAGGGCATTCTGTGGGGTTGGGAAGTAAGTGCTTACATATGGACAAAGGGCATCGCAGCCGGCACCTATATGGTCGCCATGATGCTGTGGCTTAGCGGTCAACTCGACATGACGGACCTCTGGCTGCCCGTGACCGGTGTCGGCTTGGGCTTTCTCGCCATCACCGGTGTGCTGCTCATCATGGACTTGGACCGCCCCGAACGGTTCCTCTACGTGATGCTTCGTCCAAATTGGAATTCATGGCTTGTGAAGGGTGCCTACATCCTCGCAGCCTACGGAGGCATTCTCTTTCTCAGTGCGGTCTTGGTCCTCTTCAAACCAACGGATTACCTCCTCTACCTCGAATACATGGCCTACGCAGGCATCCCCATCGCCGCCCTGACCGGTGTCTACACCGCATGGCTTCTCCAACAAGCGAAAGGGCGCTCGTGGTCAAGGGACGGTTGGCTTCCTGCGAAGTTTTTGGTTGAGACCGCTGCCATCGGGGGGGCCACCCTTGCGGTGCTTCACGGCCTGCTCGTAAGCGGCGGCGTGGCTCCCATTCTCGTCGGGGCTGTGGCCCTGCTGGTGATTTTGCGCCACGGTCACCACGTCATCGAGAAACCGCAACTTGAGCCGCTTTTGTGAGGGATGATTATGGCACGAACCTTTATTGAAAACATCGCCCAGAAACTCCGCCTCATTCCCAACATCGACAAGGAGCGGCATGATGGTGCCTCCTCGCCGTTGCGAAAGTACCCCAGCATTGAGGAGTGGGACAACCATACCGAACTTGATGCGCAAGCTTGGCCAAAACAGGTCAAGCGAAACTTTTCTCTGGTCCCAACGACCTGTTTTAATTGCGAATCCGCTTGCGGTCTTCTCGCCTATGTCGACAAGGACACCGGCAACGTCGCCCGGTTCGAGGGGAACCCACATCACCCGGGAAGCAGAGGCCGAAACTGTGCAAAAGGACCTGCGACCATCAACCAGATCAACGACACTGAACGCATTCTTCACCCGCTCAAGCGGGTCGGAAAGCGTGGTGAGGGGCAATGGGAGCAGGTGACATGGGACGAAGTCCTTGACGACATTGCCGGAAAAATCCGTGCATCTCTGAACACCGGTGCTCGCGACCGAGTGGTTTACCACGTCGGACGTCCAGGCCATGAGGGCTACACGAACCGTGTGCTGAAGGCATGGGGCGTTGACGGCCACAACTCGCACACCAACATCTGCAGTGCCGGTGCCCGTACAGGGTACGCCCTCTGGCATCACCACGACCGGCCGAGCCCCGACCACACCAATGCCAAGGTGATTCTCCTTTGCTCGTCCCATCTTGAAACGGGTCACTACTTCAACCCGCATGCACAACGCATCCTCGAAGGCATGATGGCCGGAGCCAAACTTCTCGTCGTCGACCCGAGGTTGTCCAACACCGCATCCATGGCAGACCACTGGTTGCCGACATGGCCAGGAAGCGAGCCAGCCTTGTTCTTGGCTTGGGCCAAAATGATTCTTGACCAAGATCTCTACGACCGTCCATTCATGGAATCCCAAGTGAATTGGGAGCAATACCTTGAGGCCGTTCACCCCGAGGTCGAGCGGACATTTGAGATGTTCATCCGCATCTTGAAAGACGAATATGCCATGTATACGCCGGAGTTTGCAGCAAAAGAATGCCGCATTCCCGTCGAACAGGTCATTGAAACAGGGAACATCGTCGCCAATGCGGGAACGGAATTGTCAAGCCACGTTTGGCGGGCCGCCTCCATCGGAAACCTCGGTGGCTGGCAGGTGAGCCGAACCCTTCACTTCCTGAATGTGCTCACCGGTTCTGTCGGGACCAAGGGGGGTACGGCACCGAATTCATGGTCCAAGTTCAAGCCGGACCTCCCCAACGAACCACCGGCTCCTGAAGGCTGGAACGAGTTGCATTTCCCTCCGGAGTACACCCTTGCCCATTTTGAGATGAGCCATATTTTACCCCACCTTGTCAAGGAAGGGCGGGGCACCATGGATGTCTACTTCACGCGTGTTTTCAACCCTGTTTGGACCTACCCTGACGGTTTCTCATGGATCGAGATGCTCCAAAATGAGGCGGCCGTTGGCTGCCACATCGCCATGACCCCGACATGGAACGAAACGGCTTTCTTTGCTGATTACGTTCTCCCAATGGGGCACGCAAGCGAACGCCACGACATCAATTCCTACGCGACATCGTCCGGGAAATGGGTGGCCTTCCGGCAACCCGTCCTGCGCGAGTACGAACGCCGTCAAGGCAACGAGGTTGAATTTACCTACGAGGTCAATCCCGGCGAGGTGTGGGAGGAGGACGAATTCTGGAATGAATTGAGCCATCGCATTGACCCCGACGGGTCCATGGGCATCAAGAAATACTTCATGTCGCCGTACAAACCAGAGGAAAAAATGTCCATTGACGATTACTATCAGTACATCTTTGAGCGGGTTCCAGGATTGAAAGACACGGCCAATGAAGAAGGTTTGAGCGAATTGGAATACATGCGACGCCACGGCGCTTACCAGATTGAGGAGAGCACCTACAAAAAATACGAACAAGAAGGATGGCCGACGCCCTCAGGGAAGCAAGAATTCTATTCTCCGACCATGATCGAATTTGGATATCCCGAACACGCCATTCCCCATTACAAAATAAAATCGCATGTTCACCCGGACAACCTTCAAGGCGAGGACGAGTTCTGTCTCCTGCCCAATTTCAGACTGCCCATGCACATCCACTCCCGTTCCGCCAACGCGAAATGGCTGGTGGAAATTGCGCACCGAAATCCGATTTGGATCCATCCAAGCGATGCAGAAAAATTGGGTGTCACGGAGGGTGGATTGTTGAAAATAGAGACCGAGATAGGGTGGTTCATTGACAAGGTATGGGTGACCGAGGCCATCAAACCGGGCATCGTCGGTTGTTCTCATCACATTGGGAGATGGCGTCGCCAACAAGATGCAGGCAACCGGATGATGACGAACACCGTCTCGATCGAAGACCGCGGTGAAGGAAAGTGGCGAATGCGAACCGTCGAAGGCATCGTTCCCTTCGAGTCGGAAGATCCCGACACCAACCGCTTGTTTTGGCGAGATGGAGGCGTCCACCAGAACATCACTCACGCCGTGCAACCCGACCCGATCAGCGGTGCGCACTGTTGGTTGCAAAAAGTCAAGATATCGCTTCCGAAGGAGGGCGAAGAGTACGGTGATGTTGAGGTGGACACGAACAAATCGTTTGAATATTACAAAAAGTGGAATTCGTGGGCCAAGGACCGGGAACACCATCCCCGCGGTGAACGACGGCCTCTTTGGATGAAACGGCCGCTTTCGCCCAACAAGAAGTACTGGTACGTTGATTCAGAGGATTGACGATTGCCCGCCAAACTCATCTCCTTATCGGGGAATCACATCCGCCAAGTGGTGTTTAGGACGGGCCTTCCGGAAGGCGGTCAAACCGATGGAAGCAGACCAATGCGAGCCAGCCCTCCCCAAACGGGGTCGAGGAAGGCAGGAAGGAAACGGTGGCGAAGGTAAACGGCGGCTGCAAGGGAAATTTTCTGAAATTTGTTAAGTTTAACCCGCTGGGTGAAGACGTCGCCTTGTTGCTTCTCTATTTGCCTCAAAATCTTATCGTAAAAGGCAATCATGGCCGCAGGTGAGTACCTCGTGCGCCGAGGAAGAAGGGGGAGCAGAGCACGCGCCTCTTCGAGGTAGGTGCGTGCCCGTGCTGCGTAGTGTCGGCAATACGGCTCCCAATGTTTGTTCAAAACGATCTTTCCGTTGAGTTCATCTTCGGTCATGCCGTTGCGTTCCAGTTCGTTCAACGGGAGGTACACCCTATCCCGCTGAATGTCTTCGCCAACGTCGCGCAAGACGTTGGTGAGTTGCATGAAAATGCCCCACGATTCCGCATATTTCTTGGCCATGGGGTTGTCGTAGCCGTAGACTTCAATGCACATCAAGCCAACGACCGAGGCGACCCTGTAGCAATAGACGTAGAGTTCATCAAACGTTCTGTACCGGTTGTTGTAGAGGTCGTCCTCCATGCCGGTGATCAGGTCGTCAAACACCTCCCGTGGGATGGTGTACCGTTGTACGGTGTCCTTGAGGGCCAAGAAAACAGGGTCTGTAGAATGGACATCACCGTAACATGTCGAGAGTTTTTTGCGGAAAAAGAAGAGTTGAGTGATTTTGTTGAGGTAGGCGTTTTCATCAAGGATGGTGCCTTGCTCTTGCAAGGATTCCAACTGGGCTCGATAGGCGACAGCTTCGGGGTCGACCGTCCCTTGACTGCCTGGGAATCGGTCGGACCAATCGCCGTCTGCGATGTCGTCAGCACGTCGACAAAACGCATAGATGGCGCACATCGCCATTCGCTGCTCATCGGGCAAGTACTTGAATGAATGATAGAAATTGCCAGCTTCTCGCATGGTCAACTCTTCGCAGTACCTGTAGGCGAGTTTGTAGAGTTCTGCGGGAGGTTTTTCCGACCAAATTGGAGCGTCCAGGTGGGCGAAGGGATCAACCAGTTCGTTTTTATCGCTCACGATGCCGATGATGGATGCACCTTCACGAAGGGCTTCCATGGCCGTCACGCTGACGGCTTTGACCGCATCACGTGCCAGCGTGACGCCCGCTCGAACACGGTCAAGCGTTGTTGGTGCTTTCGATGCTGCTTCGTCGTCCCGGCTCGAAGCATTGCCCTTGAGAGGGAACAACAAATCGAGGGGCTTGCGGCGTTCCAGCATCCTAAACAGCGGCCCCTCGCATCGCTTGTTTAAGAGACCTCCTCTTTGAGGAGCGAACTTATGTTTTGTTCTGGCGGCAAAGTGACTACTTGCTCACTTTGGCATTTCTTCTATAGTTCAATGTACATCTCTGTTCTTTTCGAGCAAACGGCGAACGCCGCCCGGTATGAGGAGAGCACGAAGTAATTTCCTCGCATAGGTTTTCATTTCGTCGCGTGTAACCTTGATGCGTTCATCCGAATTGAGGATGTTCCCCTCACGAAGCAACGTGACTGTCCGTTGCCCCACCAAGACGGGGAGCATGCACGAGGCTTTGAGCCGAAATTGGGTTTCGGGAATCATGTTGATGTAAGCGGTTGCTGCCTCAAGGTGCTCGTTTGTTAGGTCAAGGTAGCGGTCGTATAGCGGTCGAAACGCCTCAAGGTTCGTTTCGTCGAGCAAATCCGTAGCCACGAGCCCGTGTTCATGAAGCGCACTTTCTGGGATGTAGCATCGTCCAAAGCGAAGGTCTTCAGGAATGTCACGAAGGATGTTGATCATTTGAAGCGCTTTGCCAAATCGGATGCCCCGCTCCATGAACAGTGCTTCTTTTTCGGGGGGCAATTCCATTAAGTGGGCCAAGGACATCGATGTCCAAAAGACCCCCACGCAGCCAGCAACACGAAAGGTGTAATCCTCAAGTTCGTCCTCTGAAGCAAGGGCAGAAATCGCACCCCCTTCGTTGGCAGGGCCGAAGCGTTGCAAATCCAAAATTTGCCCGCCGACGATGATGTCAAGGCAAGCGAGCATCCGCTCTTGGTCGGCTTCCGTGTAGGCCTGTAAGCCTTCAACGACGTCGGAAACACTTCGAAGCAAGGCTGCCTCGTGCTCGTTGCCTTGCAAGGCAGCAAGTTCAGCAAAATCTGGAAGATCTTTTTCACGGCCTTGCACCACGTCATTGTACTTCTGCAAGTGGTCGAGCAGCACCGCCGTCTCTGCGTTCTTTGTGTCGGCGATGGTGTCAGCCACCCGGGCAAGGAGGTACAGCAGGCCAATTTGCCCGCGGGTCTTCTTGGGGAGATACTTGAGGGTGGGGTAAAACGAACGCGAGGTCGTTTCGAGCAACGCATCGATCTTCTCGTTCACCAAGACCGGCACCTCGCCTCCCCTCCAGTTGGTGGACCGTGGCCTCCTGCATCAAGATATGTGTGCCCTTTGTTCCGATGTTGGCCCTCGTGCATTTGTTGGTCCTCAAGGCGGGCATCTTGTCGCAATCCTTTAGGAAGGGTAGCATCACCTCATTCTACGGGGGCGTGAATATGAACTGCGGTGCATGCGGTGAGTTGATTCCAACCGACAGCATGTTCTGTCCCGAATGTGGGTCACGGCAAGACACTTCAGTCGCCGGTGGGTTTACCCCGCCCCCTGCCCAAAATATCCCGCCATTCCCTCAACAGCAACGTTCGTTTGACCCGGTCTCGAACCCGCAGCAACGCATGCAGCAAGAAGCCAACATGAACCAAATTGGCCAAATTCCTCAAGACATGCTCCAAGGTATGGCTCAAGGAATTCATCAACAGCAGAATCTTCCTCCAGGTGCTTATCCGCAGCAACCGCTTCAAGGCGGTTTCCCCCCCCAACAACCACAGCAAGGAGCCTATCCGCCACAACAAATCCCCCCAGGGGCCTATCAACCGCAGCAAGGCTTTCCACCCCAACAAGGCTTCCCGCCACATCAACCTCCCAATACGGCAGTTCCAACGTCCAATGTGGCTCCGCTAACCGACATGCCCAATATCAATCGGGGACCATCCATCGCTAGCGGCGCCGTCCCGAACACAAGCAACGTTGCCCCCCTCCCAGTTGGGGGGACCAAAGTCGCCCAAAATCCGTCAAACTCGCCTACAGATGCCATGGTGAACCGGCTTGCTGAGGCCGAGCGGGCCGTCAAAGACGAGCGTCGAAGCCAATGGTTGTCGATGAACCAATCTCCAGCCTCTTCCGTGCTCGCCAATCTCGGAAACGGTGAGTTGCCCGCCCACCTCCGGACAGGTGCAAACGAAACCGGCAATGCAGCAGCGGACATTATGGCAGGTACCATCGGGGGGCAAAGCAACGGTGCCCCTAACGAAGCGCTTCTCCGTCGCCTTGCAGAGGTGGCTGTACGTCGAGTTGCACGAAAGCGAGGCGTAGCGGTCGAAGCCCCTCAAACGAAATCGGACGGAGATGTCTTCGAGGTCAACGTGACCTATGTCGACGACGGTCGGGTCTTGGACACACCAGAAGATTTGACCCAAGCTTTTGAACAAGCCATCCAAACTGAAATGGCTCTGAAAGGCTACGACCTTACTCCAAGCGTTACCATGTTCCGTTCAAAGGACGGCGTCACAGAGAAAATCGGGGAAGACGAACCCCAAGAAGACATGTTTGCGTGCGAAATTTGCGATGGTTTGGTCAAAGAAAGTGACCCCACCTGTC
This sequence comes from Candidatus Poseidonia sp., assembly GCA_030827745.1. Lineage (GTDB taxonomy): Archaea > Thermoplasmatota > Poseidoniia > Poseidoniales > Poseidoniaceae > Poseidonia. The sequence continues at coordinate 17,750 of JAURDW010000005.1, read as the reverse complement.
CTCACTGCGGTGCCATGTTTGAGGACGAAGAGGAGGACGCAAGCGCCGCCCCTGCGTCAGAACGTTCAGGACCCCCCGCCCCTAAGAAATCCGGCGGTCCTCCCGGCCCAAAGAAGGGCGGTCCTCCTGGCCCGAAGAAGGGTGGCCCCGGTGGCGGTCCTCCCGGTCCGAGCAAGAGCGGCGGACCTCCTGGCCCGAAGAAGGGTGGGCCCGGTGGCGGTCCCCCCGGTCCGAAGAAGGGCGGCCCACCCGGGGGTCCAAAACGAGGCCCCCCTGGCCGTTGAGGTGATGGCGTCGTGAGCGACGGTCCCGATTTCGGAAACATTCGGTTCGGCGGCACACTTCGTCCATCCCAAGTCGCAGCTGTTTCGGTCATCAAACCCCAACTTGAAGCAGGTGAAAAACGACTGCACATCGTCGCCCCACCCGGCTCAGGGAAAACTGTGCTTGGGCTCTATGTTTGGGCCGACATGGTCCGCAAGCCTGCCTTGGTCCTCTCGCCCAACTCCGCCATTCAGGCGCAATGGGCTGCACGAACCGACTTGTTTGAGCTCGACGGAAAGGAAGATCAAGTCAGCATTGACCCTGAACGACCGGGCTTGCTGACCTCACTGACCTACCAATCGGTGACCATGCCAAAACGGGGTGGCGAGGGCTTGGATGAATCCGCCATGATGCTGTGGGCGGAGAAATTGGTGGAAAAAGGCGAGGCGGTGGACATCACCTCAGCCGAGGCATGGATCGCCGACTTGGAGCAGAAGAACCCAACTTACTACGCCAAGCGAGTAAAGGTGTACCGAAAAGCGGTCCGGGACGACTATGCCAAGAACGGCAACGCCCTTTGGACGTTGCACGAATCCTCGCGCTCTACGTTGCTTCGACTGAAGAAAGCGGGCATCGGGCTCATCATCCTTGACGAGTGCCATCACTTGCTCCATCATTGGGGGCGTGTGCTGCATCAACTGAAGGACTTCTTTGACGACCCGGTGATCCTTGGACTCACGGCCACACCTCCTGATGCGGATAAAGCCGATGACGAAGACGCCCTGCGTTATGCTGACTTCCTTGGCGACATTGACTACGAAGTGCCTGTGCCAGCCTTGGTGCGGGACGCCAACCTTGCACCCTATCAGGACCTGTGTTACTTCGTTCGTCCAGCGCAGATGGAAATGGAGTTCATCCGAGACGTCAACGAGACGTTTGATGGGATCCTCCGTCAACTGAACGAACCTTCTGAGGGAGAGGAGGCCATTCTCCCGCTCACCGCTTGGGTTGAGGAGGAACTCAGAGCCCGAAAGGGGCCCTCGGGTGGTCACCTGTCGTGGGATGAGTACACGCGCGCAATTCCAGATTTTTCCCATCAGGGTCGTATGTACCTCGCCCTCGAACATCGACCCATGCCAGCAGGTGTTCCAACAGACGTTCAGGAAGGCGATGGAAGGGCGCTTGCGTTGACCAGAGAACACCGTAATGAGATGTTGAGGAGCGTCGTTTCCCGCTACGTTCGTCTTGGGCTTCGCCGGTCAACCAACACCAACGACCAAGAGAAGGCTGAACATGCCGCCAAACAGTACCGGTTGCTGGGCACCCAAATCACGGAAACGGGAAGCCAACCCTGTGCATCTCCCATCAACCGCATCCTTGCCTACAGCAACAGCAAATGCGAGGCGTTGAGCACGATCCTTCAGGAAGAAATGCAAAACCTCGGCAACACCATCCGTGCGGTGGTCATTACCGATTTTGAGAAAACCTCCTCAACGTTGCTCATTGACGATGTGCTCGACGACGAGGCAGGGGGGGCGGTGGCTGCCTTCCGCCATTTGGTGGCGTGTCCGGCTGGCGACATGCTCGACCCCATTTTGATGACGGGCAGCACCGTCTTGGTGGACGACGACCTCGCCGAGGCTTTTCTTGAAAAAGCACGAGAATGGATTGGTGAGCGACATCTGAAGATCGTGCTGAACGATGTGGTTATGGGTCGCTACCACGAAATTTCCGGCACCGGCGAAGACTGGGTACCACGGTATTATTCGACAATGATCACCGAATTCTTCCAAGAGGGTTTCACTCGATGCCTGATCGGGACGCGTGGTTTGATGGGCGAGGGATGGGATGCGTCTCGCATCAACGTGCTGATTGACTTGACGTCCGTGACCACCAACATGAGCATCAACCAACTCCGAGGCCGGAGCATTCGCTTGGACAAGCACTGGCCCGAGAAGGTCGCCAACAACTGGGATGTGATTTGCCTGGCCGATGAATTTCAGACCGGCTTCAGTGACTACAAACGGTTCATTCGCAAGCACAAGGAACTGTACGGTGTCGGCGACGACGGGGCGATTGAGAAGGGTCCCGGCCATGTCCATCCAGCGTTCATGGACGCCGAGCCGATGGGCATTCACGAAGGCATGGCGATGTTCAACGAAGAGATGCTCAAACGTTCCAAATTACGAGACCGTACACGTGATCTTTGGGGCATCGGTCAACCGTTCAATGCTCAACCGAAGGACGCAGTGGAGTTGAAGCAAAAGGCGGGCGGGCAAGGATTTGGTTTCTCAAAGCCGGGCGTCCCCTGGAGCGATGCCTCCCTCACGACGGCGATGAGCGAAGCGATTGTCAACGCTCTCATTCAAACACAACAACTGCCGCCGACCGTGCAAGCAGCTGGTGGCGACCGAGGCGGTGGTTGGGTTCGCATGCACCTGGCAAACTGCTCGGCGGACGAGGCTTCCCTCTTTTCGAAGTGTCTTGAAGAGGTGCTTTCGCCCCTGGAAAAACCGAGGTACGTGATTTCTCGGGCGGCGGTGTTCCCGCTCGAGACCTGGCTGACACGCTTGCTTCCCGAGGTGTTGGCGAAGTATGTTCGCCCTCATCACCATCATTTGGTGATGTTCCACAACGTGCCTTCGGCCCTCGCCAACACGAAGCAGAACGCCGATGTTTTCAAACAACAGTGGGATGCGAAATTTGGCGAGAGTGAACTCTTCTATGTCCACAGCAACGCCGGCCGTTTCCGCCTTGAACAGGTTCAAGCCAGCGGCATGACGCCTCAAGCGACCGTGCAGCGAAAGAGCCTCTATCTATGAGGCGCAGGTGAGGCACAGGACGCCGCTGTTGCCACACGAACTGCAAACGCGACGACGGCACTGAAAGCATTGGAAACTGAAGGCGTTCACGTCGTTTGAACAGTTGGCCATGCCGCAAACGCCATCGGCTGCGGGGACGGATTCAGCGGCCGTTTGCTCAAGGTTTCCCCAGAAGGAGTCTTTGCGCAAATCGGCCGTTACCTTGCCTGGTTTTTGCGTCGATGAGGGTGCCTTGGCCTGTGGTTTGGGTGTGGGATTGGCACCTCCCAAATCAAGCGCTTTGACGACTTGGGGGTGGTTGAAGAAGGCCTGAGCGGCCTGTTCGCCGCCATTGAACCAACGCTTGTGCTGCTTCACAAGGGACGCCGCCGTTTGGCTGGTCGATGGAGCCAGCCGGAGTCGAGCCATCACCGACTGGTAACGGTCGAGAGGGGCGGCGCCTCCTGTCCACATGGCGCCTGCCGACGCATTGTGTGGTGAGGTCTCCGGAACGTGAGCGCCAAGGGGTTGAACCGTTCCTTCACTCATGTTCTGCCGATTTCGCAAGGCGATCGACAGGCAAACAGCCGACCCTACCCAACCCGTGCACATCATGGTTGCATCCCCCCCAAGCGTGCCAAACGCAGCAAGAACGAGTGCTTGGAAGAAAAAGAAGTAGAAGATGACGGACAAGAACTCTCTCATGGAATCCACCTGGAAAAAGTGGCCATGGCGCCGTCCTCAGGCGCCATGGCCGAGCATGTCATGGCCCGTTGCGGTACGCAGGTGTCATTGTCCGGAGACTCCATCGAGGACACAAAAATGTCAGCATTGGCGGTTGATAAAGGTTCACGACATGGACACGATGTCAAAGGTCGGTTCGGCCTGGCCACACAGTTCGTGAGGCGGGAGTTCTCGATGAACACCGAGCCGTCGTTCAAGCTCCAAATGCTGGCGTGAATACAGCGGTACACCGTCATACGCCACGCCGTAGATGCCCATCAATTCAGGCTCGTTGCTCTCAAGGCCGTTCACGTCCGGTGGTGTGAGGGACGCCCACTGGTGTTCACGTTGCTTCAACTTTGATTGGGACAGCGGGAGGCCACGGCGCTTGTACATCTTCACGAGTTTTGGACGAGGAATCGCCAGCGGGCAGAGCATGAACACACGCTCGTCATGTCGCCAAAAACTGCAGGGGCCGAGGTTGTCGTCTTCGACCCATTCGAGGGCACGCTCCATGGCTTCGAGCGGGGTGCCCCACGATTTCGGCAGCCACATCATCAACACATGGCGGTTCTTTGTGCCCTGCACGTGGGTGTTGACGCGAAGTTTGAGCCACGGTTCTGCGGGTTCGTTTGCAGGCGTTGGCTCCGGATTGATGATCGGTTGGGCCGGGGGAGGGTCAACCTGTTGTGGAATGTCGGGCGCTGACGGGTGCCTGTAGAGCGTCTCCAACAGGTCCTCCAACGGACCGTTCAGTGCCTCAACCGTGATTCGGGTGCAGGCAAAACCGGTGCTGCCGTGCAAGCTCCCAGGGAGACGGAGGATTCGACGTGTGTCGGCGGTCACCTTGGTGTCCACCTCAAACCCAGCTTCCACCACGCGGTCCAACAACGCCTTCCGCCGCGCTTTGACCACCATCTCACGCTCTTTGAGGTTGGGCAGGGCAAAGGCCTCACGGTCAGGGTCGTCGTAGATGAGGTGGAAGCCCTTAGAGCCCGAGAACGAAACGCTTCGATGGAGGAGGTTCTCGTGCTCCTCAAGCCACTCAATCAATCCACGGGCGATGGATTGGGCCTTCGTCAAATTCTCGATAGAAAAGGGCGCAACGTCAATGTCAAAGACAACAAAATGGTCCAGGAGAACGGGGTAATGTTCGGGGTTGTCCCTCAATCGGGGGAGGTCAATCGGGTTCAGCCAGGAGGCCGTTGAGACGTAGACGTCGCGAGGTGCACTTTTCCCAATCGCTTTCAGGAAGGTAGCGTGGTCCCGAATGCGTCGCTTGGCCGTCAGCCAGCGGTTGTCGTTGGTTCGCCAACGGAATACGTGTTGACTCGGTTTCTTGAGCCACGCCAAATCGATGGCATGTTGCCGGTAATGCTCGTTGAGCGCTTGGTCGTCAAGCGCCATGTTTCCACTCACCGCAGTCCTGCGGCTTTCAAGGCTTCAAGCAGCACAGCACCGAGTTCGGACGGGTCCTTTGCACAAGCGATACCAGCGGCCTCAAAGGCGGCGAACTTCTCCTCTGCCGTCCCTTTGCCGCCGGAGATGATGGCGCCGGCGTGGCCCATGCGCTTGCCGGGCGGTGCGGTGGCCCCAGCAACGAAGCCAACGATGGGCTTGGTGACGTTCTCAGCTGCCCAAGCCGCAGCCTCTTGCTCGGCGTTGCCCCCGATTTCACCAATCATGACGATGGCTTCCGTTTGGGGGTCGGCCTGGAAGGCGGCGAGGCATTCGATAAAGCCGGTCCCGTTGACCGGGTCGCCGCCGATACCGACGCAGGTGGATTGACCCTCGTCAATGCTCATCGTTTGGGCGACCGCTTCGTAGGTGAGGGTGCCGGACTTTGAGACGATACCGATGCGGCCCTTGGCGTGAATGTGGCCCGGCATGATGCCGATTTTAGCGCCACCGCTTTCGCCGGGAGTGATGATGCCGGGACAATTGGGGCCGATGAGGCGAACACCGGGGCGGTTCTCAACAAAGGCGACGGCCTTGACCATGTCCAACGTAGGAATGCCTTCGGTGATGCAGACCACGACGCCTTCGCCTTTGACGGTGTCAAATGCATCGGCGGCTTCCATGATGGCCTCGGCGGCGAAGGGCGGGGGGACGTAAATGACCGTGGCATCGGCGTCGGTGGCTTCGATGGCGTCGAACATGGAATCCCAAACGGGGAAGGGTTTGCCTTGGAGTTCCACGGTTTGACCGCCCTTGCCGGGCGTGCAACCGCCGACGATGTGGGTGCCGTACTCGACCATCTTGTCGGCATGGAACATACCCTGCTTGCCGGTGATGCCCTGAACGAGGACCTTTGCGTCTTCTTCAATCCAAATCGCCATCAGTTTCCACCTCCAATGAGTTCCACAATTTTCTGTGCCCCGTCGGCGAGGTCGTCGGCGGGGTGAATGTTGAGGGTGGACTGGGCGAGGATGGCCTTGCCTTCGTCCACGTTGGTCCCCGCCAGTCGCACCACGAGGGGCACGTCGAGCGAGAGGGCTTCGGTCGCCGCAATCACGCCTCGAGCGATGATGTCACAGCGCATGATGCCTCCGAAGATGTTGACGAGGATACCTTTCACGTTGGGGTCTTCAAGGATAATGGAAAAGGCGGTCTTGACCTGTTCTTCGTTGGCACCGCCGCCCACGTCGAGGAAATTGGCGGGTTCCCCTCCGTACAACTTGATGACGTCCATGGTGGCCATGGCGAGGCCAGCTCCGTTGACCAAACAGCCGATGTTGCCGTCGAGTTTGACGTAGGAGAGGCCGGTTTCTTTCGCACGGATCTCCACGTCCTCCTCCTCCGACAAGTCGCGAAGGTCGTCCCAAGTCTTGTGACGGAATTCAGCGTTCTCATCAAACGAGACCTTGGCGTCCAAGGCCACGATTTCGTCGTCAGCGGTGCGGACGAGTGGGTTGATCTCCAGCATGGCGCAATCGCTCGAGACAAACATGCCGTACATCGAGGTCAACGCCTTGGCGAAGGCCTTGTGGGCGGCCCCGGTTAAACCAAGGGCAAGGCCCAGGTCACGCTTTTGGTAGCCCAAGAGCCCAGCGTTGGGGTCAACGGAAATCTTGTGGATTTTTTCGGGGGTGGTTTCAGCCACATGCTCAATGTCCATGCCGCCTTCCGTGGAGGCCATAATGAGCACCGACTTGTTTTCGCGGTCCACCAAAATGGCGAGGTAGTACTCGTGGGCGATGTCGCAACCGGCTTCAACGTAGAGGTTGTTGACGATTTTTCCTTCTTCGCCCGTTTGGATGGTCACCAGAAGATTTCCCAAGATGTTCTCGGCGTAGGTCGTCACTTCCTCTTTCGAAAAGGCGATTTTGACGCCGCCGTCCATCACATGCGCCCGGGTTTCGGGATGGTAGAGCGTCCCTTTTCCACGCCCACCTGCGTGGATTTGTGATTTGACAGCGACCACTTTGCTCCCGAGATGGTCGTAGGCTGCAACAGCAGCCTCAACATTTGTGCAGTGAACGCCTTCAAGAACCGGCACACCGTTGGCTTTGAGCAAGGCTTTTCCTTGGTACTCGTGGATGTTCATGATGCTCTCCAAACCCAACCAATGGAACCCCGTCTTTGAATACTTTGATGTTCGCATTTGCCGAAGAAGCCATGCGTCGTTTTCATATTGGAGGGTCCCAAGGCCATCCCATGCAGGTCGTGGTGCTGGCGGGTGGCGTGGGGTCTCGCCTGCGTCCGTGGACATCCACCGTCCCCAAACCTCTCCTCCCCGTTTTGGACAAAACCCTGCTTGAGCACGTGGTTCGCTGTCTTCCAGAGAACTTGGTCGACGAAGTCGTCGTCGCCGGTGGTTACAAAGTGGATCAAATTGAACGCCATTTCAAAGCCAGCGATGCTCCTTTTGACGTCCGCATCGTCCCTGAAGACGAACCCTTGGGGACGGGCGGTGCGCTGGGGAATTGCAGGGATGTCGTCAGCGGGACGTTTGCTTGCTTCAACGGGGACATCGTCTCGTCACTGGACGCATCGCAACTGCTGGACTTGCATCGAGCGAACCGCTCGGTGGGGACGCTTGGTTTGTGGGAAGTTGAAGACCCAACTCGGTTTGGGATTGTGGGGCTCAACGCTTCCAACCGAATTACTCGGTTCAAGGAAAAACCATCACCCGAAGAGGTTTTTTCAAATCTTATCAATGCGGGGTCGTACATCTTTGAGGATGATATCTTTGATTGGATGCCCTTAGGACGCCATTCTATAGAGAGGGATGTCTTCCCGAAACTTGCTTCCGAGGGTTTGTTAAGCGGCTCGCCTTTCGAGGGTTACTTCATCGATGCGGGCACGCCTTCTGCCTGGAACCAAGCCGTCGAAGCTTCCATTCTTCATCGCCGGTTTGACAAAGGCATGCTGCACGGCTCCCCACCCTCATGGTACGGGGATGAAGCAACGGCGAAACGCGTCCACCCAACGTCGCACATCACCAAGAGCATGGTCTCAACAGCCTGCTCGGTTGGGTCCTCTGAACTCCGTTCCTCCACGCTTCTTTCCGGCGCCAAGGTTGGCGATTCGTGCCTCTTGGAGGGTTGCCTTGTTGGGCAAGGAGCGACCATCGGGGACGGTTGCACCTTGCGAGATGTGATGGTTGACCACGGCAGCGTGGTTCCGCCCTTGACTGAACTTCACGGCGGTGCATGGCCGAGATGAAGAATACCCCGGTTTTGCACGCCTGTCTGGGAAACACGCAAAAAGACGCCCCCTCTCGTCAGTTCATGGACCAGCCGCTGATTGTTGTCAATTTCAAAACTTACGCCACCGCATCAGGGGAAGCCGCCGAAGCCTTGCTTTCGGCGATGGAGCGAGTCGCCGGTGGTCGCGCCAAGTTGGTTGCTGCCGTCTCTGCCTTTGACCTGCCCCTCCTGGCGCACCGCGCAGCCGGTGTTCACGTGTGGTCGCAACATTTGGATCCGGTGGGGCTTGGAGGCTTCACCGGTTGGCTTGAGCCTCAAACGGCGCTTGCTCGAGGTGCAGCCGGTTCACTCATCAATCACGCTGAGCACAAGGTGGAACTTGACCATGTTCGACGTCTCCTCGACATGTTGCCCGATGGCTTTCCCGTCTGCGCTTGCGCAGCCGATGTTGAAGAGGCTCGGGCCCTCGCCGAGCTCAATCCCACCTACATCGCTGTTGAACCACCTGAACTCATCGGAGGCGACATCTCTGTGACCACGGCCGACCCTTCCATTGTGACCGAAACGGTTGCGGCGGTCAAGGCCGTTAATCCAGCCGTTCGCGTCTTGTGCGGTGCAGGTGTCAAGAACGGAGCAGATGTTGCAAAAGCCATTGAATTGGGGGCTGAAGGCGTTCTTTTGGCCAGCGGTGTGACAAAAGCCGAAAATGTTCACGAAGTTCTCAGTGACTTGGTTTCCTCTCTTTGATGCAAGTTCAGCACGAACCGTTCTTGCATCGCCTTGGCTTGGGCCAGATTTTGGCCTGCTGGACAACGTTTCCGATAAGCACATGACTCGCAGGTTTTCACATCTCTGGCATAGGGGACGGCTGTGAGGTCCGCATCGCTGTTCCAACAACGAAGCAGCCACTTCATCTCTTGAACATCGTGCTGAACCAAGGCATCGGCTTGTTCCAACAGGGTTTCGCTGACGTCAAGATGGTGCTCAATCCAACGGTGGCGGTGCCACCGAATCACCTTCACCCGGTAGGCGTTCGCCTCGTTTGGAAAACCCGGTTGAGCCATGGCCCACTTCACCATCAACAAGTGCTCCAACTGTTGGGCTAATGTTTGGTGCGCTGAGGAACGGAATTGGAGCCGTATCAACGTCCACTTGTGCTGATGATAAAACGCCAAATCTGGGGCGGTGTACAGCGTGACGCCGTCAACATGGACCCCGTCCAACCGCTCAAAATAGGCCCACCTTGAACCAGAACCTCGCATCAATGGACGCAGGCCAACGGTGCGTTCGAGGGCCTCAAGTTGGTTGACGCCACGTTTGAGATGCAGGGTCAAATTGGTTTCAGGAGCCTTGAGGCCGCTTGCGTCCATCGCATCGGTGAACCGCCGCTTCAAACGATGTTCTCGGAAGGGACTTGACCATTCGGTGCCGACGAAGAGGTCCTCCATCCGGTCGGTCCATGTTGACCGCAAGGCAGAGACCACAGCATCGTCAATTTGGGGCCGACGTTGCGTTCCGCTGCGGGGCGCACCTGGCCCTCTTGAACCCGTCATGAGGTTTGCTGCGTAGGTGTTGACCCATGCTCGTGGGCAGGCGTTCAACAATCGAGCGTTGGTTTGGCTCCAGTGAAGGATTGGCTTCATGCCTCTGCAGAATCACGCCCATGCACATAACGGTCATGGTCAGAAGATCCCGAGTTCCAACACGTTCAGGGTGACGTTGAACGCCATCCAAAGGGCGATGGGCGTGAGCACCCATCCGACAAATTGCGCAAAGACTTCGCCTCCGAACTTTCCAAACAAGCGTGAAAAGGGCCCACCCCACGAAGCAACGATGCGGAGCATGAGCACCACAAACCCTCCACTGAAGGTCAAGAGCATAAAGAAGAGCACCGACCAAACCCAGCCCGTGCCTCCCAGCAGGGCGGTGGAAGCCACGGCTTGTGGGAAAAGATGCGGGAAGGCCAACCAGCCGAACCATCCGAGCCACACACCAAGGAGGACATCACGGTTCATGTCAACGGTGTCACGCCAGACTTGGAAGCCTTTGGGAAAGCGACCGTGAATCACTTTTCCGAGGGCTTCAGCCTCGTAGGGAGCGCCTCGTTTTGCCGTGACCAAACACATTTCCACCATCCAAACCATCATCGCAATGTCAAGAACGAAGCGGGCCGTTAGACCAACGGGGAAAAGCGCCATCAACAGTGCAGGCATATTGACCATAGCGATGCCTGCACCGGCAGCGACGATGATCGATGCCCAGAGCAAGCCGGGAGGCAGCGGCTCTTCTGGGGCCGTCCATTCTTCTCGAGGCAAGGCCAAAAAGAGGAGGAAGAGGCCAGGCCCGAAGAAGAGCGAGAAGTAAGCACCTACTGATGTGGGGCCGCCGGAAGCGATACCGTCAACGGATTCAACGATGTCCAACATCGCAGCGGAGGAGGGTTGGAAGAACGTGACGTGCATGCCCGGGTCCACGACCACCACAGCATCGGAGGGCCCGGTCGGCAAGCTCTTTGAAAAGGCGTTTTCCGTATCGAGGTAGGTGTTCCATGTGGCGTTGGTGGCCGCTGCGAGGGCGGCTGCATCGGTTGGCCGTGCATCGTCGCCCGTGACGATGTGCACGACGTTCACTCGCTCGCCGAGTTGGTCGATGCTTCGGTTAAACTCGTTGGCTTGGGTGAGGCTTTGCTCCGAACCCGGAAGGACGGTTCCGATGATGAGAGCCTCGTAGCCGTCGAGCAATTCCGTCACCGAAACGGTTGACCCGTCAAGGGCGGTGAGTTCAGCATCAACCGCTTTGGTGTTGTCAAGAATGATGGCATCTGCGCCAAGGTTGGGCTGGTCAAAAACGGTGGGGAGGGTTAACAGAGCGAGGACCAGCAATGCCCCGAGGATTGGAATCGGCAGCATCAAACCGCTCCTGAAGGCGTTGACGACATAGCCAAGCAGCGCCACCAAGGTGGTGAGCGTGAGCCACAGCGGCGCGCTGGCGAATCCTTCGTCGCCCTCGGTCACCTCAAAACGCAAGATGCCCTGAGCATGGCAGTCGCTGTTGAGGTTTCCCGCAACGGTGCGCAAGCAGAACTGAAGGTTCAGTTCGCCGACGGGCAAGGCTTTGGCTCCCGACCATGTGTACACCGTGGTGTTTCCTCCCAAATCGCGAGTCATGCGGATACGCCCTGCGCTGGTCTCAACCAAATACTCCCCGTCACGAATCGTTTTGTCGGTCGGCAACAGCGGCCCCCAAATCTCCCATTTCTCGTCGCGAAGGTCTTCCATGCCCCACGGCAGTTTGTGCTCCAGTTCAACGTGGGCAAAGCGAGAAGCATCGACGTGAATGCGTGCTTCGGGTTGGTACAACACGCCCTGCATGACGATGCCACCGCTGTTGTGCTCAAAACCGCCCCACTGCACGCGAGCCTGGGTGCCAAAGCATTGGTGTTCGACCGAGACGCTCAGCGTGATGGAATCCCCCGGGGCGAGGCTGAGGGTGACGTTCTGGACTTCTCCGGAAAAATTCATCGCGTCGTTTTCGGCGGTGGTGTCGAGGACTTGGTTCACGGATGAAGTGTAGATTTCACTTCCACCAACACTCACGGTGTAGGAGAGGGTTGTGCTCGAGTCTACGAGGGTTTGACGCGTGCAGGTTTGGGGACCTGCACCGCCTTCAAGAATGGCGGAGAAAAACACGCTCATCAGGACATCGGCTTCAACCGGTTGTTCAACGGGCGGGCTTTGGAGCGTGAAGACCGGGACCGGGCCGTTTGGCGTGACACCGGTGGTGAAGCCACCGACGGCGGAATCGGTTTGACCGCGCTGCAAAACGGCTTCTTCAACATCGGCCCCTTCAACGAAAAGGCGCTCGTGCGGGGCGATGTTCCATTCAACAAAGCCGGGTTCGTACGTCGGGCTGGTGTTGGCAGTCACCGCCGTTGAAATGCCGACCAGAAGAAGAAGGCAGAGCGTGCCGATGGCCCATGACCGACGCCCCATGAGGCAACGAAAGCGTTCCTCTTCAAGAAGCCAATGCCCCGATGAACTGCTCAAAGCAAACTCAGCGACGCGCCCATGATGAGGACGCCGCCCGTGATGGCGAGAGCATTGACCGAACCTTTGGTGAGGTAGCCACGGTTTTCAAGCAACGCACCAAGGTAACTGTCGATTTGGCAACCCAACCAACCCACGAGCGCCAAGACCGCCGTGAGTTGGAGAACTTCAACATCGCTTCCCTCAACGGTGAACCACCAAGCCAGCGCTGTCAAGACTGCAACGACGCTTGAACCCGCAACGGCCGCCATTTGCCCGTTGGGTGAAAAGCCACCGTTCTCACCCTGCTGGCACGGTTTGAAGGTTGTGATCATCCGAACCCTCGGGTCCAAACACCCAATTTCGCTTGCGAAGGTGTCCGATGCTGCCACGGCCACGGCCGCTCCGAAAATCCATACCACGTTGGTCCAGTCCTCGGAGAGGTAGGCGTAGATGCAAATTAAACCGGGAATGGCTCCGTTGGCGACGACGTTGGTCCAACCTCGATGGCCGTCACTTGATTCGCACAAGCCGAGGGCCGTCTTTTCTTCAAACCGCCATTTTGTGGCTTTGTGGGAACTCAACAAGAAGCCAAGCAGAATGAGCAACCATGTCCAATGGCCCAAACCCCCCACGATAAGGCCGAGGATGGCAGCCGCCTTGGAACCGGTGGCGTCGAGCATGCGTGCTCGGGTTGAAAGGACGAGGAGGAGCGCAACCAAACCAACGGTCACCATCAGGTTCCCTGCATTTGGGCCGCTGACAAACACGTCCATGCCAAGGCACCTCTGGTGAGCAAGTCAACATGCCCTAACCCTCCCAACCGCCTTGGGTTTTTGAAGGCATGACCCGATTATGACCGTGATTTCCCTGTTGCTGAGCCCAACACAATGGTGGGGAGACATCGCAGGATACACACCCACAAGGCGACCACCATCACGATCAACCATGCGAGTTGCAAAGCGATGGCCAACCCGCTTTCGCTGTCGGAAAGCAACATGCTCACTCCCCACGAAGAACCGTTCCAAAGGGCATGACCGAGCATGGCCAGGCCCAATCCCACGCCCAAGTTTGTGGGCATCGGCCATGCATGCCCCTGATGGCGCATCAACAGACGGACCATGCGGTCGGAGGGGACCGTGGACCACGACGACATCGAAACGGGGGTTCCGTTTTTGTCGTAAAGGATCCAGTTCGCATTCGCTTTTTCAGAGAGGTAGGAGCGTTCACCTGCAGCGTTTTGCCCTTTCTTGCGCTGCAACCAGCATCCAAGAGCGTAACCCGTGAGCCCGGTCCACATGGCGTGGCCTGGGATGGAACTGATGCCCCGAAGCACGGCCGTGAACAGGTAAGTCACGCTGCTGTATTCGCCCAACAAGGCCATGAAGATGTATTGGGCGTTTTCAAGCAAAGCAAAACCCAGGCCGACGGTGGATCCCACATAGAACCCGTGTTTTGGGGAGAGGATGAGGCGGCTCAACGCCAGCACGGCTAGGCCTTTGCACAATTCTTCGCCAACAGGAGCCGAAACGAACAAGACGATGCCCTCTCCCAAGGTTCCCACGGCGGTGGCATCGAGGCCGAACGGGGTGATCAGGACCGGCGTCAAGACGGAGTTGATGATGATGGCAGGGACGGTGGAGAGCATGCCAGCAACCAGCATCCATTCAGCGTCTCTGCGGGCGATGTTGATGCCCATGTGGCGGCTGGTGATGGACCACCAAGCAAAGACGGGAGTTGCGAAACCAATCAGCCATGCAGGCAGCACCACAAGCAAAGCAAGGAGGACCGAACCAAGGGTCGGGCCAGCAAGCATCAGCGGAAGCAAACACACCGTTGAACCACCCACGCCGACCACAAAGAGCAACCAGAGGTGCTTTGGGCGCGGCATTTCAAGCGGGGCTGTGGAACGAAAGAGGTGATGTTGGATGACGGTCGGGACAGGTGAACGAACCACGTTCCCGCCGGCGAGTGCATGCAGTTGGCCTCCGCCTGCTTGCGGGTACGCGTGGACGGTGTGGGTTAAACTCGGTCGACGGAGGTAGAAAAACAGGGCGAGGAGCGGCGAGAGGCAGAGACCTCCGACGAAGGTGTAGGCAGGCTCCATCGGCCCCAAGGTGCCGTTAAGGTCGCCGTCAATGAAACCGGCTGCGATGAAGACAGCGATTTGTGCAATGAAAAAGCACACCAGCACGAGACCAAGCATGGAACGAACCGTCTGCCAGGGGGTTGAGGCCCGCCAAACGGTCAAATTGTTTGGAGCGGGGCTCAGCGGAATCAAGTTGGGTTGCTGCGGTTGGAGCACCCCTTGCATTGTTCCCACCGGATTGAACTTGTACCCGCTCAGTTCGCCCATCATTCGTCACTGAAAAACAGCATTCGGCAGAGGCCTTCATCATTGCAGGTAGGGAAGGCTACGGGGTTCTCCTTCATCAACGGTTTGAAGAAAAAAACGGCCGTTCAAATACACAGGCCAGTAGAAAAGCACAATGTCTTGGTTCCATGCTGCCTTTGCACCCCGGCGAGACCACAAGGGCATGTCCACGCCGAGTTATGCCGCTCGCTGGTGGTTGCCCCTGTGCACGGCACTTTGCGCTGTCTGGTCTTGGGAGGCAACCGACGGCTTCCCGGTGATGGCCGCAGCGCTTACGGTCATGCTGGCCACACCGCTCTTGACGCTCGGTTGGTACCTCATTGGCCTTGTTTCGGTCCGTGTGCCGGCGCGCTACATCATCCCGCAGGCTGAGCATGCTCACCAATCTCGCCTTGAGCGAAAGGCCAAGGCAGCCCAGCAAGACTCGGTGTGATTACTCGAGGAAGCCGTATGTCCAGTCGTGTGGCGGCGCAAAGGTCTCCTTGATGGAACGTGGGCTGACCCAGCGCAGCAGGTTGAGCGGGCTCCCTGCCTTGTCGTTGGTTCCGCTGCCACGAGCCCCACCGAAGGGTTGCTGGCCGACCACGGCGCCGGTCGGCTTGTCGTTGATGTAGAAGTTTCCAGCGCTGTAGCGAAGGGCCTTGACGGCGGTTTCGATGTGGCGGCGGTCGGTGGCGAAGATGGAACCGGTCAGGGCGTACTCGGACGTGGTGTCGCACAGCTCAAGGGTGGCTTCGAAGGCGTCGTCTTCGTAGACGTGTACCGAAAGGACGGGGCCGAAGATTTCCTCGGCCATGGTCTCGCTGCGAGGGTCGTTGCAAACAATCGTCGTTGGCTGGATGAAGTAGCCCGTGCTGTCGTCGTAGGTGCCGCCGGTGATGATGTCGCAGTCTGGGTTGGCAGCAGCACGGTCGATGTAGCCCGTGATGCTGTCGAAGGCTTTCTTGTCGATGACAGCGCCGAGGAAATTGGTGAAATCCGAGACGTCGCCAACAGTGATCTTGTTGACTTCGGCGACGTAGTCGTCTTTGATGGCGTCCCATACCGAGCGGGCTACGTAAACTCTGCTTGCAGCGCTGCACTTCTGGCCCTGAAACTCAAATCCACCTCGGAGCATGGCGACCAGCAGGGCTTGTCGGTCGCAATCGGGGTGAGCGACGATGAAGTCCTTGCCGCCGGTTTCTCCAACGATGCGTGGATAGGACTTCAGGTTCTCGAGGTTGTTGGCAACATCCCGCCACATCTGTCGGAAGACGCTGGTAGATCCGGTGAAGTGAATACCTGCTAACTCGCGGTGCTTCAAGCATATGTCGCCGACCACAGCGGCTCGGCCGGGGATGAAATTAATGACGCCGCCGGGAAGGCCTGCATCCATCATGAGGCGCATCAAACGGTAGTTGGAGACGTAGGAATTGCGGGATGGTTTCCACACGCCCACATTGCCCATGATGGCGGCGCAAGAAGGGAGGTTGGCGGCGATGCTTGAGAAGTTGAAGGGTGTGACGGAGAACACAAAACCTTCGAGCGGTCGCACCTCGCTGGAGTTCCACATGGACGAGGGCGAGACAGGCGGTTGCATGTCCTCATAGATTTGACGAGCATAATCGGAGTTGAATCGCCAGAAATCGATGAGTTCGCAGGCCGAGTCGATTTCAGCCTGGTGGCAGGTTTTCGACTGGTTCAGCATGGTGGATGCGTTGATCTCCGCTCGCCGTGGACCCTTGAGCAGTTCGCTGGCCTTGAGGAAAATGGCGGCACGTGCCTGCCAAGGCATCGTCGACCACATTTCGTGAGCGTTCAGGGCGGCGTCGATGGCGGCGTTCACTTCTTTCTCGCCGGCCATGTGGACGCGAGCGATGACATGGCCGTGGTTGTGAGGCATGACCTGCTCGACCACATCGCCGGTGAAGACCTCTTCACCGTTGATGATGCACGGGATTTCGAGGACTTCGGCCGACTGACGCATGAGCTCAGCCTCGAGGTCAGCGCGCTCCTTGCTGCCCGGCAGGTAGCCGAGGATGGGTTCGTTGACGGGGGTGGGCGGCTTGGGAATGCTGTTGGGCATGAATTGAGGGCTTCGTTGGCGATTCTTGAACCTCACCCATCGCGTCCATGGTGCGTTCGGGCGGTAAACTGGGACAATTTTCTCCTCTTTGGACAAAAAGCGCAAGGAGTTGGCATGCTTCACCGGTAGAGATGAGCGTGCTTGGCGCGAACTTTCGCAATTTTTGGTCCAACAACGGCCGCGCAGTAGCCCTGATAGGGATTTCGTGCATAGTAGTCGTGATGCTTTTTCTCGGCGATCAGGAAGTGAATCGGTTCCTCGAGCGTGGTTACTATGGGGTCGTCGTAGACGTTGCCCATGTCGGCGATCATGGCCTCGGCCACGGCTCGCTGCTCTTCGGAAAGCGGCATGATGCACGAACGGTATTGCGTCCCAACGTCGTTGCCCTGGCGGTTGAGTTGGGTCGGGTCGTGGACGGTGAAGAACACCTCGAGCAGGGTCTCAAACGAGACGATGGACGGGTCAAACACCACTTCAACCACCTCAGCGTGGCCCGTCATTCCACTGCACACGGCTTCGTACGTCGGGTGGGGGTCATGGCCGCCTGCATAAGCGGGAAGGGCAGACTCCACGCCGTGGATGTGTTTGTAGGCGCCTTCAACGCACCAAAAGCATCCTCCGCCGACGATCATGCGTTCCATGAAGTCCGCTGCTGCTTCGTCCATATCAAGGTTTGATTGAACGCAAGATTCAACGATACGGCTACAGATTAACTTCAAGTGCTTTTGCAGGCCGATGTCGACCTGTGAACAAAGATGCCGCTTGGTTCGTGCTCGCTCTTCTTCTTGGTGGCAGTTTGCTCGCAGTCATGTTGGTTCCAGAAGACGAGGCTGAATCGATGAGCGG
>JAURDW010000059.1 GCA_030827745.1 Candidatus Poseidonia sp. | reverse complement strand
GAAACGCTCCAAGACATCGTTCCGGACAACCCAAACAAACCCTACGACATGGTGAGTGTGGTTGAGGATGTGGTTGACGACGGTCTGTTCATGGAATTGTTCCCGTCCTATGCGGACAACATCATCATCGGGTTCGCTCGCTTGAACGGCAGCACCGTGGGCGTCGTCGGCAACCAACCCAAAGTGTTGGCCGGATGTTTGGACATTGACGCCTCCATCAAAGCCGCCCGTTTTATTCGGACCTGCGACGCTTTCAACATCCCGCTGGTGACCTTCGAGGACGTCCCCGGTTTCTTGCCTGGCGTCGTTCAAGAATGGGGCGGCATCATCCGCCACGGTGCCAAACTTCTGTTCGCCTACGCTGAAGCAACGGTCCCCAAACTCACCCTCGTCACCCGGAAAGCCTACGGTGGCGCCTACCTCGCCATGTCCTGCAAACACTTGCAGAGCGATTACAACGTTGCATGGCCCACCGCTGAATTGGCGGTGATGGGGGCCGAAGGCGCCGTCAACATCATCCACCGTCGAGAAATTCAAGCGGCACCCGATGAAGAGAAGGAGAATGTTCGCCTTCAATTGGTCGACGAATACAAGGCAAAATTTGGCGACCCTTACGTCGCAGCGAGGAACGGTTGGCTTGACGATGTCATCGAACCACAAGAAAGCCGTCTTCGCTTGTGCCGTGCCTTGAACATCCTCAAGAACAAGCGGGAATGGTCACCGCCGAAAAAACACGGCAACATCCCCCTGTGATCATTTCACCCGTCCGGCGCGAGCCAGCAAACCGGTTGGAGGTGGACCCTCACCGGCATCTTCGTCGGCTGGTTTTGAGGTGGATTGTATCTGGCTCGTTTTGTTTGAGCGCTGTTGAACGGCGAGGAAGAGCAAAACACCGACGAGAACGAGCATCACGCCCACGAGGAGGGTTGAGCCAATCATCGCATCTCCGTTGGCCTCGTCCGCAGAGGGTGCGCCGTTCGGGGCTGGGGCTGTTGTATCAAACACATATTCCGCAATCACGTCTCGGTTCAAACCCGAATCCAACAATTTGAGTTGAATGGAGACGGAGCCGTTGACATCATCGGGGAGGGAGACAAGCGTGAGGCACTGATAACTCCCCGGCGTGTTTTCAATGCACGAGTGGTTGCTCGGTGTTTCGCTTCCATCGATGAAGATCCGGGCATCCGTGGAACTTTCACCGTCCACGTCGGCCACCGACCACTGCAACGTGGCCGTGGTGCTGCCTGAATTTCTCTCCACGTTTGTAAGCGCCAAGAAGGGAAGGTCACCGACGGGTTCGACGAGAAGGTTGAATGAAAAGCTGTAACTTGTTTGGCCGTCGGTCACGTTCAACCAAAGTTCGCTGAACAAACCGTTGAGGTCTCTGGCGGGCGTCAGCGTAAACGCCTCTCCGTCCCGCTCAACCGCCACTTCATCAGGTGCGCCCTCAAGCGTCCAGAGGAGCGGGTCCTCGTCGAGGTCATACGCTAACCGGGCCAATTCAAGGCGATGCACGCTGTCTTCATTCATCACCACGTCACCCTCCCAGAGCGAGGTGTTCACCACAACGGGGTCGTTGACCGCGTTCACCACGACGGGGATGTCCAAATCCACGGGCGGGTTTGAGCCGTCGCTCACCGTGGCTCGCAAAACGGTTGCCCCGTTCAAATTGGGAAGCGGTGTGATGGTGATGTAAGGCTCAGCGATGACGAAGCGAACAGGTCCTTGTTCCCCTGTGGCTTGACCGTCCACCCGCAACACGATGGATTCGCCTTCCGGGTCGGTGACCACTGTGCGAAGGTCAAACACAACAGGAGCGCCGTCTTCGTTCATCTCTTGTATCGGCACTGGCCCGGATTTCACCACCTGGTCGTCAACGGGCGTAAGCATGACCCGGAGGCTTGTGTTCACCTCATCGACCACGCCACCATCGCTCCGTAAATGCACGGCAAGCATGCATTCTCCCAACCATTCTTCATCAAGGGCATGGCGAACCGTGAGGCTTTCCTGGTTTTCGGCGATATCGACCGAGAAATGATGGGCGTCGAGACCCACCAACGTGGCGTTGATGACGCGTACTCTCTGGCCGTCAGGGTCCACCGCCACATCCCCAATGCTCAATTGGCCTTCACCGTGTTGGGCCACAAAGACCGTGGGTTGAGGGTAAAGCAAGGCCACAGGGGTGTTGTTACGAACAACGCTCGCCCGATGCATGGCGGGGGCGCCCTCGACCTCGACCCGCAACCAAGCGGTTTGGAGACCCGGCGCCACGGAGGTCATGGGGTAAGTGCACGTAGCGGTGCCGTTTGGGTCAAGGTTCCCCGTGGCGTTCCACGAAGCACCCTCCCAGCCACACGTCACGTTCACCTCCCAAGAGGCAGGAAGAGCGGGGTAAACATCGCCGTTTCGCAGGCTCCAATTCGCGTTGATTTCAAAGGTGTCTGAGGCGTTCAAGGTCGCCGAAACGTTGTGCGAAACGCTCAAATTGTCCCAAACAAGAAACTGACTCGGCTCAAGTTCTTCGTCAATGTACGCCCGCTCATCGCTCACCACATAGGGCCCAAGGTCTCGGTTGAAGGCATCACGAAAGCGTGCATGGTCACCCCGGAGCACCGTATCGAGGTAGGCGATGGTATGATCGACCGCCATTTGGATTTGGTCGCTTTGACTCATGGTCGGGTCGCCGTCGTTTTCGAAGATTGAGCGAGTGTCTTGGAATTGGTAGTGGTCAGCACCGAGCATGTGCATCCACTGCCACCCGTACCCCCCCGTTGCCGCCACACGTTCCATGGTGACTTGGGAGGGGGCAATTTCGTCAACCGTCCCCGTCATGAACAAGGCGGCGTTGGGCGAAGCGAACGAGGCGTTTTCCTCAACATCGTCCCACGTGAAGGCGGGACGAACGTCTTCCAAATCCAATCCGTAACCAACGAGGGCACGGGGTGGTTGGTGCCCCGACGAAGTTGAGGCGAGGGACCAGAACGGAGCGGCGAGGTAGCCCGCCGCTGCCCCTTTTCCATGGCCGAGCACGCCCCAATGTTCAACGTCAATGTTGCTCGCACTCCCCAGGACGCGACTGTTCGTCTGATTTTGCTGCAGCATTTGACCGAACAATTCATCCACGAAATCCACGTTGGATTCGATGTCGGTTTCATCATCAACGGGTTGGGTCACGAGAACGATGTATCCCCGTTGAACCAAAGGCTCGGTCAGTTGGGTGTAACCGTCAACCGCCTCACCGGAGTCCCCAATGAAAACAACCCATGGGAACGGACCGTTGCCCGCCATTTCTCGATCCTCACCGTCCTCCATGGCGGGATAACTCATTCGCACCTCGGGAGAGAATGGGCCGTTGAGGTTGAATTCCGTCCATCCCACGGGGAAATCAACACCGTCGTGGGTTGGCTGGAAGGTTCGGTCCTCAAGCGGTTCGCCCACTGCAGCGGGCAGAACGAGAAGCGAAAGGACGCAGAGCACGGCCGTTGGCCTCCATGCTTGAGCATCGCCCATTGGTCGGGAATCCGGCCACTTCGCCAAAGAACCTTTGCTACAATGCGTGGGCGGCGAGGAAAGATTCAGCCTTCACCAGCCGCGTCAAGAGCAAATCCAAATTCGGCAGAGAAGCGGCATGCTCCGGCGCCCAAAGGTTTCGCCAACACGCCAAATGCTGCGCAGCAAGCAACCACCGGCCGTCGAGGCAGGGCGATGTGCAGGCTGCGACACGGTCCTCAAATCCACCCTCCATGGGTTCATAGACGGCTTTTAGGAGAAGCACGTCTGATTCCTCGGGACACAAGGTGCCGTCAAAGTCCACAAGAACATCCGGCTCCCTTTGCGTTAGATGCCTCTCGAAACCCTCGGCATCCAGTTGACGGCGGCTGAAAAGCGGGTGGACCAACCCTCCAGCATCGGCCCAACTTGAAGCGGTTGAGCGGGCGGCTCCGCCGCCTCCTGACAAACCGAGGACCGCTGTCGCCGCACCGATGCCGTGATGATGCAACACCCTCCGAACTCCATCGCCATCAAAACCTCCACACCACCAACCGCGCCCGTCCCAACGAAGGGCATTGACGGATTTGGTGGCCATCGAGTTGTCCACGGCCATCACCGCTCCCGAATCGAGTTGGTGCTTCAGAGGCGAGGTCAGGTTCAGCCAAATCTCTTCACCAAACAAACGGGTTGGCAGGCTGGGATGAACGTCGTGTGTGGAGACGTAGGGTTCGGCTGAAACGGGTGCAAAACCGGCGTGAGGAACCTCAATTTTCATAGCATCAGCAACCGCTTTTTGCAGCAGTGCAGAGGTACGGAACTTTCCAAACGGCGCCCCGGTGTAGGCCCATGGCCCGGGGGAAGGGACGGCTCCTGCATACCCCCACGCCAGTGCGTCGGTGAGAACCCGCACGTCAACCAGGTCCATTTTGAGGTGCTTGTCGCCGTACGGGAGACCCACATGGGCGGCGACGAGCGCCGTGAGAAGCGGTGACAGGCTGTGCTCCACCGGTTGGCCGGCAATTCCGTAGCGAATGACGACCATGAACCTTGCAGCCTTGCTTACCCCAAAAAGTCGCCGAACCGTCGTGTCAACCTTCAAGAGGGAGGCATTCTTGGTCGGTTCATGGGAAAAGGAATCGGCACGATGACCGCAATTCTCGGGACCTACATGACCTTCAAGATGTGGGCGGAGTTTAACGAAGCCCTCGGAACCGTGTTCGGCGCATCGTGGGCCATCATCATCTCAACCCTTGTGTTCCTCATTTATCAATCGAACAAAAACGACAAAATGTACGAGGCAACATTTGGTAAATCTTCCCCGGAACAAGCAGCGAAGCTCAAACAGTTGGAGGACGAAAATACACCTCCCTTCGTGTTTGTTGCCGGACTCTATGTCTTCATCTTGGTCGTGTTTGAAATTCTTCTCGCCACCCTTTGAGGCTGAAAACGCATGGCCGACCTCCTCAACATCCTGCTGCTGAAGGACCGGGTCAACGGCGACCGGGACAACATCTTCTTGATCCTCTTTGAGAAGGCATTCATCCTCATCGCTTTGCTCGTCGTCCTCTTGCTCGGCATCGCTTTGGAGTTGCCTCCCTGGGGCGTCGGGATGCTGGTGGGTGGGTCGCTTGGCCCCATCGTTTACGGACACTACTACGTCATTTACATCCGCCCGCTGAAAAAGGAACAGAACCTTGATGAAGCAACGAAGCGAGCCACCCGCAAGAGGACGTGATGCATTGTTCGGATTTTCGTCGATTATGGAGTTCTTTGGCCTTGGCGACATCACGGGCATCGATGTCTTCTTCGCAGCCATGGCGGTGATCGGAACCGTCCTGTTCACCATCTACTTCCTCCTCGTGCTCGTGGGAGGCGTCGCCGACGGTTTCATCGACGCCATCCCCGGCCTTGACATCAATCTCGAGATGGACGCTGAAGGCGTGTTTCACATGCTCACGATTCAGGGATTGCTCAGTTTCATGATGATGTTCGGCATTTTCGGTTTGGCCGTCAGTCAAAGCGACTATGGCGCCATTCCTGCCATCCTTGCTGGCACCGTGACCGGCATCGGCTCAATGTGGATGGTCGGGAAGGTCTTCCAAGTCATCGCCAGTCTCGAGACCGACGGCACGGTCACCCACAGCGAAGCATTGGGGGCCAAAGGAACCGTGTACAGGGTCATCCGACCCGGCCAATCCGGGGAAGTGCAAGTCGAGTTTCAGGACGCTTTGAGGACCTGTGAAGCCGTGGCTGAAGACGAGGGTTTGCAGATTGACACTGGAAAATTTGTCGTCGTGACCGGAAACATCGGGGAAATCTTGGTGGTCAAACCACTCAAAGTGGCGGACGCTGTTGTGTCCGCTGAAGAAGAATGACCTTCGCGCCGTGTTAAATCTCTTAAAGGAGGGAGCCTGTGGTTGAACCATGGCCACCGTAGGCGAAACGCTCGTTCTCTTGGGAATTTCTTTGTTTGTCGTCGTCGTTCTGGCGACAATCTACGTTGCTACGAGCCGTTACAAACTCGCTCCAGCCAACAAAATCTTGGTCGTTTACGGAAACACGAAAGGTGCAGGGGCAGCTCAATGTTACCACGGTGGCGGAAAAATCGTGTGGCCCTTGGTCCAAAATTACGCCTTCTTGGACCTGCAACCCATGACCATCAACATCAATCTCGAGCATGCGCTTTCTCAGCAAAACATCCGCATCAACGTGCCCTCAACGTTCACCATCGGTATTGACACGAAACCGTCCATCATGCAAAATGCAGCCGTGCGCCTGCTCGGACTTCAACCATCGGACATTGAAGCCATGGCCAAAGAGATCATCTTTGGGCAACTCCGCCTCACCGTTGCCTCCCTAACAATCGAAGAAATCAACGGGGACCGCGAGGCATTCTTGAGCCAGGTCGTGAACAACGTCGACACCGAATTGCACAAGATCGGTCTCTACCTCATCAACGTCAACATCACGGACATTACCGACGAAGCCGACTACATCAAGTCCATCGGTGCCAAAGCGGCTGCCCAAGCCATCGCAGCCGCAGATGTGGACCGAGCCAACGCCACACGGGACGGAGCCGTTGGGCAAGCCGAGGCCGACCGAGCCCGTGAAATCCAGGTGGCGAAAAACCGGGCCGAATCCGACAAGGGTCAGAAAGAAGCCGAAGCCGACCGCCGTGTTTATGTCCAGCAACAAGAATCCAAGGCCATTGAAGGCGAAAACTTGTCTCGGGCAGAAATCGCCAGTTACAACGCTGATTTGGCCGAGAGGGAAGCCGAGGCCCTGAAGCGTTCAGAGGTCGCCAAGCGCAAGGCTCAAATCGAAATTGAAAAGGCTCAATACGAATTCGAAGGCCAGCGTCTGCGGGCCGAAGAAATCGCTCGTGAAGAAGTGGCGAAGCAACAGGTCGAGATTGCCGCTGAAGCCGAAGCCGAACGCCAGCGCAGAATCGCAAAAGGGCAAGCCGACGCTACACTCGCCGCCTACAACGCCGAAGCGGAAGGCCAACGGGCTGTGCTTGAAGCAAAGGCAGAAGGATACGCCAAACTCGTGACCAGCGCTGGAGGCGACGCCAAAGCTGCTGCCACCTTGCTCATGGTCGAGAAGATTGAGGAACTCGTTGCTCGCCAGACCGAAGCCATCGCCAACCTGAAGATCGACAAGATCACCGTTTGGGACTCAGGCAACAACGGCGGGGAGGGAGGAGCCACCTCAAACTTCGTTTCCTCCTTGATTCAAAGCCTTCCACCGGTGCATGACGTCGCCAAGATGGCGGGCGTTGACCTGCCAGATTACCTCGGTACGATGAAGGACGATTGAGCCGACCGCTCACGCCACCTGCCCCAAAACAGCCCTCATAAGAGGCGAGCAAGGCGAGGGTTTCAAAGACTCAACGAGGCGCAACGAAACCATGGCCTCGGACCTTGAAATCGCACGCGCAGCGAAAATGGAACCGATTGAAGCGGTTGCTTGGAAACTCGGCATCTCAGCACATGAATTGATGCCGATGGGAAACGGCGTTGCCAAAGTCACCTGGCCCGCCCTGAAGGAGCGGTTTGGCAAACCTTCAGGCAGCCTCGTGCTGGTGACCTCGGTGAACCCCACACCGTTTGGAGAAGGAAAAACCGTGACCACCATCGGCTTGACCCAAGCGCTGTGCGGCATCGGCCAATCCGCAACATGCGTCATTCGAGAACCGTCCATGGGTCCTGTTTTCGGCATCAAAGGCGGCGCTGCAGGTGGCGGCCATGCCCAAGTGCTTCCCATGGAGGACATCAACCTCCATTTGACCGGCGACCTTCACGCCGTGACCTCAGCCCATAACCTGCTCTCGGCCTTGATTGACAACCACCTTAAGCACGGCAACGACACAAAACTCGACCCCACTCGCATTGCATGGCCGAGGGTTATTGACATGAACGACCGAGCGCTTCGCAACGTCACCGTCGGCAAGGGAGGACCCGCCAACGGGATGGTGCGTGAGGACCGCTTTGACATCACGGCGGCGAGCGAGGTGATGGCCATCCTCGTCCTCGCCAGCGATTATGCTGACTTGCGACGCCGGCTTGGTGAAATTGTGGTGGGCACCTCAACCGAAGGCCATCCGGTGAAAGCCGAAGATATTGGTGCAGCAGGCGCCATGGCCTTGCTGCTCCGTCAAGCCTTCCTGCCAAACTTGACGCAGACGCTCGAGGGCAACCCTGCGTTCATTCACGGAGGCCCCTTCGCCAACATCGCTCATGGAAATTCAAGCATCATCGCCGACCGTATGGCCTTGGCGAGCGCCGACCTCGTCGTGACCGAAGCAGGTTTTGGTTCGGACATGGGAGCAGAGAAATTCATGCACATCAAAGCGGCCACCTCGGGCAAAGCCCCCGACTGTGTGGTGATGAACGTCACCGTTCGCTCGATGAAACTTCATGGCGGTGCGTTTGGTGACCGAGGCGGTGTTCGCCCCGACAAAGCCACGCTGGAAGCAGAAAACGTTGAGGCAACCACACTCGGAGCGAAGTCAAACCTCGACCGCCACATCCGAAACATGGCCGCCTTCGGCGTCCCCGTTGTGGTCTCCATCAACAAATTCGCCTCCGATACCGATGCAGAAATCAGCGCCATCACCCATGCGGCCCACGAGAGTGGTGCGCAGTCGGTGTGCGTCACCGAAGTGCACGCCAAAGGGGGTGCCGGAGGCAAAGACCTCGCCGAAGCCGTCGTACGAGCCGTGCAAAACCATGTCGCAGCCGGACGTCCTTTTGTTCCGCTCTTTGGCTCAAAAACAGATGTTTTGGAAAAAGCGAACTCCATCGCCACCCGCCTCTACAAGGCAGAAGGCCTTGAAATGACGCCAAAAGCGCAGCGAGAATTGGAGCGTATTCGCTCATGGGGGTACGGCCATCTCCCGGTTTGCATGGCCAAAACACAGTACTCGTTTTCCCACGATGCCTCCCTTCTCGGGGCGCCATCAGGCTTCACCGTTCCAATCCGTGAATTCAGACTCAATGCTGGAGCTGGGTTTGTTGTCGCCGTGCTCGGCGACATGATGACCATGCCCGGGCTGCCAAAGCGCCCTGCCGCCCTGGACATGGACATGGATGAAGACGGGAACCTCCTCGGCGTGTTTGGGTGAGGGCATGGAAATTTTGTTTCAGGACCCCAACGAATGGCGACTTCGAATTCGAACCGTTGATGATGTCTGGGTCCTCCAACGGCTCATCAAACCCGGCATGTCCATGGG
>JAURDW010000058.1 GCA_030827745.1 Candidatus Poseidonia sp. | reverse complement strand
AAGACACCCGCGCCGAGACCCCCGACGGCGGCGACGACTTCGTCTCCGCGACGGCCTTCAAGTCCCCTCGCGGCGGCTACGCGTGCGGCGTGGCGGATCTCTCCAGCGACGGCGAGGACGAGCACGCCGAGCATGCCCGTCAAGGAGATGTCTTCTCCCGTCGGCATCATGGCGTTGTAAAAGGCGTAGTTGGCGGAGAGGTTGTCAAAGTTGGCGGTTTGGTTTTCGCCGAGTCCGTACATTTCTGCGAGCGTCATGTTTCCTCCGGTTTGCTCGTCCACCGAATCCGCAGCAGCCTCCCAGAAACCGTTGGCGACGGCCGCTCCGGCCAAGTCGTCGGCCATGGCTTCCGGTAGGTTACCGCCTGGGCCTTGCATGATGGCCGAGGCGCCAGCGATGTGGCTGGTCATCATGTCGGCGGTCATCTGTCCAGGGCCCAAAGACTCGAGGTCTTGAGCCAGCATGCCGGCGGTGAAGGCAGCCTTGGTGACATCCATGATGCCGCCAATCGCCATGCCAGTGGCCCCAATCACTTGGGTTTGGAAGGCGATGTTGAGTTGGCTCACGGGGGTGTCGCACGCCACTTCGGTGTCCTCGGCACAAGCAAAGGAGCGGACCGAGTTGTAGGTCAACTCGCCAGCGCTGGCGTCGTAGCCCGTGATGGTTTTCGTGGTGGTGATGTCGTAGGTGACCGGTCCGATCTTCTCGTATTCCGGTTCAGCGCCACTCGCCATCACGTCAGCGACGTTGGTGATGGAGTAGCCGTAGAAATCACGGGAGGCGGTCGAGACCGCCCAGTCGTCTTCAGCCGTCGTACAGTCGTCGTCAGCGCAAGCGCTGTCTTTGGTGAAGGTGGCAAAGGTTTCCTCCACCGCACCTTCGACCGCACCCGTGGCGAGCGGGGCGAGGGCAGCTACGTTCAACAGGACCAGAACGACTCCGGCCAACAGCATTTTTAGGGGTGACATGGTTGTCATAGCGTTGTCTCAACGCGTTTTGGTTATAACCTTGCATCCTGTTTTTGAGGACCACGGGTGATTTTTCGCATGTTTTGGCGACCCATGTTTTCAAACATGACCGTTTCATAAATGTAGAGTATAAATCCTTTAGGCAATAGGTTTTTATAGGTGATGCACCTATGGTGCTCTACCAGCGGGGAAACAACATGAGGGACTGCACATTTTCGACCCGAGATGTGGAACCACAGTCCCTCTGGAAACGCCGTCGATGAGACGATCATCGCGTTTGGCTGGTCAGCGATTCACTCCGTGAGTGCAACCGCTGTTCCCGCGGGAACTGCATGGAGGTATGGTGTAGCGGAGAGCATCGGAGGCTTCGGACCTCTGGACCCCGGTTCGAATCCGGGTACCTCTGCCAGTTCCCATCCAATGGGGCATGGTGTAATGGAGAGCATGTTGGGTTGCGGACCCTTCGATCCGGGTTCGACTCCCGGTGCCCCAGCCAGAATCACGCACGGCGGTGCATACACGCAAAACAGGAGTGAAAGACCATGAACGAAAAAGACACAAAGAAAACAAAAGCGATAACGAACAGGCATGCGAGTTGGTTTGTTGAAAACGGCTACGCCGACCCAGGCGACCTGATTGACCACGATGCGGATTTGGACGAGACGGCGGCCTTCTTTGGTCTCTTTGCCGCCTACAATCAGCACAACATCGCCCAAGGCACGCCGTGGGACACATGGCCCGATTGGGAATTGTGCTTGACCTCGATGCCGCACGAACTTCAGTTCGTTGAAGACGCCTCCGAGGAGGCTTTGGTCAAGATGGGTCACTGGCTTGAAACGGTGCAGTTCATTCACGAATCACCGCACGTGTCGGTGGACGGCTACACCCTTTCGGTGCAGGGCAACCACGGCACGACTTTTGCGTTCGACCTCTCGCTGGAGTTGAGGTGCTGGACGAGGCCCGGCGACATGGCCAAGCACATGCAGATGCTCAAGGAAGGCACGAGGCCGAGGGAGTGGATGAGGCTCCACGGTGGAAACGGAGGCGTCGTCTACGCCGGTATGCACGCGGTCGGGCATTCCCTCGGTTCGTTTTGGTACGTGCCCGACCATGTTCCGTACTTAGGTGGAAGGGCGACCAACCACACGGCGGACGAGGAGTTCGACCTTTACCCCGAACACGACTCCCTCGGCTTGGCGATGCTCACGCTGATTCATCTTTGCATCGAGGACACCGCCATCTGGCTTATTCCTGCTGAGCAGGACATCTACGAACACATCAGGGTGGCCTGGTGGGAAGAAAACTGGCCTCAAGGTAGGCCCGAGGATTTCCTCTGCCAGTACACCAAGGAGGAGTGGGCGGACATCAGGAACGGATGGAGCGAGGAAGCCACGAGGAGGATCGAGGAATTGAGGAGGAACCACAATGAGTGAAAAAATGGAATGGAAGAAGCTTTGGGGGCTGGTGATGGAGTTCATTGAACTGCAAAACGAGTTCACGAAATTGAGGATACAAGACTTGAGCGAGTACATCGAAAGGCCGTGCTCGTGTCCGGACTGCATCATGAACACCTTGACGGGAAAACCGCTTGATGACGATGAGAAAGAATGGTCCGAGTTTGACGACGCCTTCAGGGAGGAATGGGAATGAGCGTAATGTGGAGGCCCAATCCGACGGCGCCGTTGTGGTACGCTTCGAGCGTTGATGAAAGCGAAGGTCCGTTTTTCGAATCGCTGAAACTTGAGCACGTGAGGCAAATCGGTCCTTCGTGCGTGGCGACCACGCTTTCCATGGTGGCCAACGCCACCGGTGCCGAGACGACGCCAGAGGACTTCAAGGCCGTCACCAATTCTCAGGCGCCCCACACGTGGTCGGAGGCTCTCAAGCCCTACGGCATGCAGTTGGCGTATTGCAACCACGACGTGAGGAGGTTGGCGTACTTCGTGGACGAATTGGTTGAACTCAACGACCTGTTCTTCCTCTGCTTTTACTCCGAAGACCCGCCGTCCGACCCGCAACCTTCGGGCAAACTGGTCACGGCTCACATCGTGACCTTGCATCAAGACACCGTCTACGACACGGCCAAGCACCCTTGGTGGGGCGGCGTGGTGAAGGCCACCGACTACGCAAGGTTGGAAAGGCAAACGAAGAGGATTTTCAGGGTCGTCCCGTTCGGCCATCCGAGGTGTTTGTGATGAGCATGGCAACGAACCATCCCCATGACAGCGGCTTCGGCTCGGGCCTCATGCAAGGGACGAACCTCGGGGTCGGTCTGCCCGTGGAAGCGGTGGGCGGCAGGCCGCTGGTCATCGTTCATCCAGCAGCCGGCGCCCATCATCACGCCAGTTTTGGCCTCGTGGCCGACGCCGACCACCCTTTCATCCACGTCTGCATGGACCTCGGAGAATACACCCCCGACGGTTGGACGGTCAACGCCAACGAAGCGGGCTTTGCAACCTATCAGAGGTTGGCCGACACCACCGACGGCCACAAGGTGTACAGGAAGGCGAACCTGAGGGTCCCTCACTGGCAAATCCATCAGGTCGGCGAGGCGTACGCTGCTTGGAGCGCAATGCCGCCCGTTGACGTCATGTACGCTGATTGGTTGTCCTGGCTGGAAGGCCACGGTCCCGTTGAGGGTTCGCACTTTGCGAACCTGATGGCCGCAGCCGTTCACAAGGTCAGGGAAGGCGGTTTGGTGGTGCTTGACCACAAACACGTCCACATGGCCGAAGGCGTCCACCCGTGGTTTGCGAACACCACCGATGCCTATGTTCATCTTGGCAACGGTTCCATGCTGGCCAATCAGGGCGTGGTTGAATGGATGTCGCCCAACTTGTACGGCGAATACCAGACCCACGCTGCGACCGTGTACAAGGTGCATCACGGCATCGATGGTCCTCTTTCAACCAACGACTGGGAAGAAGCCATGGCCCCTTGGTTTTGGAAAACGGTCCCCGAAGCCTCCCTCTCGCCAGCCGACCTTCAATCGATGCTCGCCAACGGCACATCTGCTCCCGTTCACCCCCACGCCATGACCCACGATGCCTGGTTCGAGGCGTGGGCGAGGCAACAGGACGAACACGAAGCCTCCGCTTCATGGCTGGGTGCCGTGCCGCCTGCGGCCCCTTGGCCACAGGGTGCGTACGCTGAATTCTTGGCGTGGTTGGAGGCTCACCCGCACCTCGTGCTCGGTAAGCCGAACGCCATCTCGTATGGGCTGCTTGGCGAGGCGTTCACGCTCCACATCGTCCACGGCGATTTGCTCAGGTTGGCGCCCGCTCTGTACGGGCCCAACACCGCACTGGCTGTCAGGGAAACGCTGAGGCAACGGGTTGTCGGCAGGGACGCGAGGTGGCTCGGCCAGACCTTGGAACTCCAATCCAGCGAGCCTTGGATGAGCAACCCCGTCAGGGGGCTTCAATGGTCGGGCAAGAACGCCACGCCCCACTTGGCGAAGAGGATGCTCGAGTTGGCCAAATCCCAACCTTTCAGCGAACTTCACCCCGGCATCAAAACGATGCAGGTGAACCACATTGTGACCGTTTCCCACGGCACGGGGTCGCTGGGCGACGTGATGAGGGCCGTGATGGCCTACTACGATGGTCTCCCACCGATGATGGGCAGGGCGCCGATGGAGATGACCGTCGTGTGTTTGGACGAGGACGACTGCACGGATGTCCAAACCGTTCCACCTCAATTCCAATTCCTGCCCGAAGACGGCTCGTGCGCCGACGGAGGTCGGTGATCGCACACGGTCGCGCTTTGTTCGTTTGAGGACGGCGAGGCAGGTGTTCTCGGGAGAGGAATGGTGGAGGAGCTACGGCCCGCCCTTGGTGTACGGTGCACGCTGCGAAAGCAGAGGAGCCGGTTCGATTCCGGCCAGGGTCTGGTGAGGTCAAGCCTCCTTTCCATCCATGGGTGGGAGCGTGCAGACGTGTCTAACAACATCAAACGTTGTTGCCGGGGAGATGTTTAAACCGGCAAGTCAGTACAACCATCATGGACGATGAGAATGGAACCCCTGTCCCTGCTTCGGTCGTCATCTCCCCAGCCGCCGAACCAGCAGACGTAGCGACTGTCGACAGAACACCGGTGGGTGAAGCATCTTCGAAGGCAGAGCCTGAATCGAATGTGCTCGGGTTTATTGTTGGGATCTTCCTTCCTGTGTTGGTGCTCCTCATCCTCACCAACACCAGCCTGCTCTCGGCTGGAGCATGGGAGTTCAATCGGCGGGTGGAAGTCGCGATCTACAGCGACGACGACGGCATCTTCCGGTTTGATGCAGACCCCAAGGTTTCTCACGGCGTCGAAGAATCCGTCTACATCATCTTCCTTGATTCTGTCAATTCATACTTTGCTTACCGCCCAGAAATCCACATTGGCGCGATCCGGGAATACCAACGCGAACCCTACAACGAACATTGTGAGGTTGAATCCGCGAATGCCGTGTGCATGTATCATCTCAAGGGGGATGGAAGCGACGAGTTCGAGTTTACAAAACTCGGCGAATACGACCAGGTTAACCACACCGCTGAATTTGTGCTCAGCGGCGAAGCAAACGAATCAATTGGTCTTCGCATTGACTATTACGACGATGGTGCTGCACAGCACTACTACGAAGTGGAACAGCCCCGCAATCAAACCATCGTTTCCGTTTTGCTTGTTGCTGCGTTCATTGGGGTGCTCGTTTATACAGCAGTGAAAAACGACGGGTCGCTTCTTTGGGGAGTTGGAATCTCGGTGATGGTGATTGTAAGTCTGGCGGTTCTGGCCTTTGTCTCGGCCCTCTTGGAAGCCTTACCAGGTTGACTGGGCGCACACCCACGATGTCTTTGGTTGAGCCGAGGCCATCAGAAGAGCCCGTACTTCGTGCTCATGCGTAAGCAGGGTCGAACCCTTCCTTGCCCTTGTTGCGGTCTTTGCGTTTCTTGCGCTCTTCGTTGTGTTTGGCGAGGGCGTCGAAGAGGGCTTCAAGGTCGCCGCCGGTTTTGACTTTCCATTCGTAGGACCAGAGCAGGTCGTCAAAAATGTCCTTCATGCGGTCGTAGCGCTCAAAGACCATTTCCTCAATTTGCTTTGGCTTGCGGCCTTCCACGATGAACTCCCGCTTGGCGAAGAGGGCGCCGTTGCCGAGGTGGTAGAAGAAACGGACCTGGTCTTGAATGCCGTTCATGATGTTGATGATTTCCAAGAGTTCGGGGAGATGCTCTTCGCCGACGTCTTCGTTCATCAGGGTGAGCTGCAGGAAGGAGCCTTCTTCGTCGGTTTCAAAGACGCACTTGGATTGCCCTTGCTCGTGCTTGAAAGAATCGATGTAGCCCCACTTCTCACCGTTTTTTGATTTCATGAAACTCGCTTCAGGTCGCAATCCAGCATCCAGCACAGCATCCAATTTGTGTGTCATGATGGCCCATGTTCGTTGAGCCTATTTGAACGCTTGAGCGTGGATGGCCAACCTCCGTTGTTTTGCAAGACCGGTGTGAACCTTTTGCAGGTTTTTCACGTTTTATCGCCCTTTCAGCCCGTTCTGTGGGGATTCGGTTCACTGCTCAGCCTTCGTATTTCGTCCAAGTCCCGCCGTAACCCAGCTCACGGTAGTAATGATTGTCAGAGCCTTGAGGCCATTCAATCCACTCCTGTCCATCGTGCGAGACGCCGATGAGGTCGGTGGACGGTCCTCCGCCGGGGGGTGAACTTTTGCTTGCGGGAGGAGACGGTAGCGAAACGGCCTTGGGAAGTTCAGGCTCTTCCTTAAACAAGCGGTCCGATGAGTCCATGGCTTGGAACGTAGGTCCTCCCTGTGTGGGCCTTCGAACCAAGACCACGACCATGGCGATGGCCGACATGGCGAAAGTTCCACCCATGAACAGAACCATCAAATTATTTTCTTCTTGGTCGGAAGTGCTGCTGGCGGCGTCTTGGGTGATGGATTCAGGGCAATTGGCTCGGTCAAGAACGATGGCCTTTCCTCCTTCGCATGTGATGTAATCTCCGGAAGCGTTAGAGGATGGGTCAACGATCAGGGTGATGTTGGTTCCCCCTTCGCCAATGGAGCCCTCGCACTCCGAAAGGTCGGTGACCACGTCCGATCCACCTGGGCAAACGTAGTAGAACGTCTCGCTGGTTTCGCCGCTCTGATTTTCGTTTTGGTTTGAACCTTGGTCCTCTGGGCAATCCGAAGGATCGAGCACGACAATGCTTCCAACGGGGCAGACGTAGTACACGGTGCTGCTGCCACCATCTTCTTCGAGGGTTTGAGTGGCGGAACAACCGTTGGCGTTCACCACCCCGATGGAACGGGGACAGTCGTCAATGGCGTTGGAGATGCTGTCATCGTCGTCGTCTTCGTCTTCAAACCCGTCCTTGCAGCCGTCTCCATCAAAATCTGTGTTGATGTTCGAAGGCCAGTCTGTTGCGCCACGAGGGCATTGGTCAAGGGTGTCTGCGATGCCGTCGTTGTCGTCGTCAGCGTCTTCGGGGTCTTCGTCTTTGCATCCATCTCCGTCATGGTCGGTAAGGGTGCCTGAGGCCCAATCGGTCGCTCCTGTCGAACACAAATCCGATTCATCCCGAACGGTGTCGCCGTCGTCATCGGTGTCCTCAACATCTTTGCAACCGTCGCCGTCTAGGTCGTAGCCAGCACCCCCAATGCCCACCGGGCACGCATCCGTAATGTCCGGGACGCCGTCAGCATCGTCGTCGAGGTCCTCTTCGCTTCGGTCTTTGCAACCATCGCCGTCGTAATCGGTGAGTTCATCTGAAATCCACCCTGTCTCGCCTCGCGGGCAGGAGTCTGAAACATCCTCCACACCGTCTGAATCGTCATCAGAATCGCACGCATCCCCTGTACCATCGCTGTTGTAGTCGAGCTGGTCGGGATTGAAATTCTCGGGGCAGTTGTCGCCTGTTCCGACGTTATCACCGTCAAAGTCGGGCATGAAATAGTACATCCACGAGTTGCGTGCAGCCAAAACGCCTCCTTCCGGACTTCTGCCATAGACGCCGGTGGCGCTGGTCGGTTCGACATCGACGATTTGACCGTCATCGAGGTCCACCCAAAAGACATAATTGCTTGTGGTGCCGTTATCGGGTGGATTTTGAGGCTGGCTTTGGTAGGTGTAGTAGATGTCCCCGTTGGAGCGGTCTTGGACGTGGAACGCCACGGTTGAACCGTCGCTTCGCATGGTGAACGGGACAGTGTTGGCGTTGGTGAAGCCCACACTGGTTGACCACTCGAGGCCTGTGTCGGGGTGAATACGCATCAAAATCGATTCGACGTCTGCATTGGGATAAGCGGTAACACCCGCTCCATCAACGCTCGCAGCCTCGGGATAGATGGCGTTGAAGATCAGGCTACCGTCCTCGAGAACGTCGGTGAGGTAACCGTAGTTGTAGTAGGAATTCTGGAGCTGGTTCACGACCAGATGGTAGCCCCAGGAGCCGTCGTTCTCCATCACGGCCACGTATTGACCGTAACGCGGTGAGTGAGAAATTTTCTGACCTGTAAAGTTGCTCTCCGTGTGGGAGCCAACAACTCGGTCGTAAGTGTTTCCAGAGAGATACACCGAATCGTTGTGCACCTGCATTCGGTTGAATTGAACCGAGGTGTAAGGCGCGCCGACGGCTGAGGATTTCACGCCGGAGGTGCTCAGACTCAACCACATATGGCAAACGCCTTCTTCGCCACCTGAAGGGCATTGGACGGTTTGAGAGTCGTATTTGAATTGGCCTTGAACGGTGACGAAGGCGTGCAAACCCGTTGAGTCCACATCAAACAGCGGAGCGATGTAATTGTACGTGGGGCTTTGGTAGGGCAGTTCCAACGTGCGGACCCAGTTGGTGCCGTTGGGTGAAAAAGAGGAAATGCTGTATTCACTCCATGAACCGCTGTTCCCGTTGAACATCACCGTGTAGAAATTTCCAGCCTCATCGGTTTCCATGTGACGAATGGTGCCGTGTGCGTAACCGGAGGTGTACTCTTGTTCCACCCAAGACCAACTCCCGTTGTCGTAAAATGCGGTGGTGAGGGTTTGTTGGCTTCCCGAGTAGTAGGATTGTCCGGAGAAGGTTAACGATGCATAATAAGAACTCAAAACCAGGTAGAAGCGGTCTTCGTCGATGACATGCATACCGACGACTTTTGAATAGGCGTAATCCGGATTGTTGCAGTAATTTGAGCAAGTGATGGTTTCTGTGTATTCAATCTGGCCGCTTGGGGTCACCTTCATCAAATGGAAACCCCGTTGACCGGGAGCGAATTGGCCGCCCATCCAGTTGGCATAATCTTCAGATTCAATGAAGTAGAGGTTTCCTTCGTCATCGAAGTCATGATTGGTAAATTCCAAGCCGTTCAACACCGATTCACCGGTTGAATCCAACGTGCCGCTGATGGCTCCGTCCCAGCTTGGCAGAAAGGCGTACGATGGGGGCGCAGTTCCTCCATCAGCCGTAGCGAGTGGCGCCGTCGCTAGGAGCAGCATACCGAGAATTGCAAACAAACCAATTGGGTTTTGTTTTCCCTTCATGCACCTACCAAATTTCTCTCCGATTTAACAGTTTCAACGACAGAAAACCCTGTTTTCAGCGATTTGGCTGGGCCGTTCGGCCGTTCAAAATATCTCGAAATCCAGAAAGGGAGCGCCTCTTTCCTACAAGAGGTCCTTGCTGGAAGCAACCTTTTGCAGGGTTTTTCACGCTCTATCGTTGGTTTTAGCCCGTTTTCAAGGCATCTTGATAGGGTTTTGCAACCAAGGGATGTGTGAGGTTTGAACACATGGAACCCAAAACACCCCTGAACAGCACCACCGGCCTGGCGATCCTCACGATGAGCGTCATCGTGTTGATCCTCGGGGCAGCGTCGGCCTTCTCCATTCAGGAGTTTGCCGTTCCCGCCCTGGACGACGAAAGC
>JAURDW010000057.1 GCA_030827745.1 Candidatus Poseidonia sp. | reverse complement strand
AGCCAACAAACTTGACCGGATTGCTGCGTTGCAAGTTTGTGGCAGCACAGCCACCATTGACTCTGATGAGTCATGATGAAATCGTCAATGGTGGACGTGCCGAGCCAACGACCGAGATGTTTGACAACAATACGGTCGTGGCGCACGTCCAACAGCCTTGTTTTGAATTGTCTCTGGTGGACGTGCCGAGATTTGAACTCGGGGCCTCTACCATGCCAAGGTAGCGATCTTCCAACTGATCTACACGCCCGTTAGGGTGCTTTCGCAGTCCGGCGACTCGCCTCCCCGCCATAAGGATTGCCGACTTTCATCCCGCTGAACATGCGGCTCCCCCTTCGGAACCTTGGGCGTGAAGTCTCTTGAGGTATCGATGGTTCGCTGGCACATGGGCGAGGGCAAACAAGGTCCGCTGGCCAATACGCCCCAGCCCACCGTGACCCCCTCCATCCCCGAAGACGTGGTGGACGGTGTCCTCTCCGCCCTCTCGGGGCAGGTTCAAGCGGTGTTCCTTCCGTGGATTGCCGACCGATTTTCCGTGGAATGGTTGGACGTGAACGACGACCGCCTGGGGATGACGCGTTTTGAGGCCGGCAGCAATGAATTGATTCGCCGCCGCACCCTTCGTCTTGACCCTGGTCCCGTAACCATCGGGCTCCACCCTGCCCTGCTCGAAGACGAGGCCCTTTACCGCCACACCTTCGCCCACGAATTGTTCCACGCTGCAGGGTTGATGTTGCACAGTGAACTTCACGACCGATTGACCAACGAAGTCGCGCCCTCACCGGCCATGAAGGATTCCCCGTTGTTGCAGAAGATGAGGGATGCGGTGCTCGACACCCTGAAGGTGCAACAGTGGACCTGCAAGGTGTGTGGTTACTCGTGGAAGCGGACGACGGTTCGCCGGCCCACGCGATGTTTGAAGTGCGCACGGCCTTGGTGAGCAAGGCATACAGTTCATGTAGGGTTGTCGCCGCCCAAAGGCTGGACGTATAGTGTAGTTGGATATCACTCTAGCCTTCTAAGCTGGAAACCCGGGTTCGAATCCTGGTACGTCCGCTCTTTCCTCAGTTCCAACCAAGAATCTACTCGGCGGCGGTGAAATCCACACCTCCGCCAGCAGTCGTATTTAAACCAACGAAGAGGAAGAAATGATATGTGTCGAAAACACAACCAGCTCAAAAAACGACAAGCTCTTCTCGCCCAAAAAATATGCAAGCACCCAAAATCTAGCAGAGGCTATGTTTTGAAGTACGACGCAATCTATTGCAAACGCTGCGGTCGGTGGCTTGAGCCGGGCTGCTCGGATCCAGCTTGCGAGTGGGAATGCACAACACGGCCCAAGTATTACTTTCATCCAGATGTGGGCAACGAGTGGATGCTGACTCGTGACCTGCGTGAGGCGTTTGGAGGACGATGATTCGCTGGTCTCCTTTTCACTTGCCAATTCGCTGGGCCAAGAGGAACCCACCGGCTAACGCAGCCCCAAAGATGCCCATCTCCACCACGGTGTCAATGAGGTCCTGAGCTTGGTCGATGACCAGTTCCTTCTGGCCGATGAGGCCGTTGGTGAGTCGGTGCCAGTCGATGATGAGCAGGTTTCGAGACTCCAAATACTTGAGGAGCACGAACTGGAGAATCAGCAGGTTTCGAATGGCCTTGGAAGCCACCCTGACCACCAGGCCGACGACCAAACCGATGAGGAAGCCTTGAACGATGTTTTCAGCGAGGAGGCTGGGAAGGTCCATGCGATTACGAGGCGGATTCGGTGTATAAAATCCGTTGACGGCTTCGTTGTCCGGCGGCGTCAAGGACAGACGATGCTCTCATATAGGGAAGGTAAGTGGGAGGCCTGTTCACCATGAAGCGAGGTTCACGTGCTTGGAAAAAAACCGGCAACCAACGTTGGAAGTGGCGCAAGAAGAAGTTGCGACGCCGAAAGCGTGCACGCCGACAGGCCAAGAACTGAGGCTTGTGGTTGAATACACACGGGAGTATAGTATAGCTTGGTAGTATCGCGGGCTCCAGTTGCACGGGAATGACGACGAGTGGGTTTGCTGAAGTTGATGACCAACTGGAGCGCCGACCCGTTGCGATCCTGAAGACTGCCCATCTGATGCGCAGTTTCAGAAGAAATCCGCTGGGGGGGGTTCAAATCCCTCTGCTCCCACCTTTTTTGCCCTCCAGATGCCGTGTTTATAGATTCACAAAGCGTCCTCCAGCGAGGGTTTTCATCTTCCTCTTTGCACCCCCCCCTCACGCAAGCCCCGTGCCGATACGCCGACCCGTTAGGTTGATGCCTCCATCACGGGTGGCAAGCGCTGAGGGAAAACCGTGCAACGCTCGCTCGCTTTGGTCATGCTCGTCGTCCTGATAGCGCCCGTGACGGGCTCGTTGGCTGCAAAACCACAACCCCTCAATTGGACGGTGATGGACGAAACGGGGTTCCAATGGATGCCCGAAGGAGCGACCACCAACGTGCCGCAGCAAGCCGATGCCGCTTGGTTGGGCGACACCACGCCCTGGTGGGAGCGAACTGCACTTGACCTCAATCGGAACAAGATTCACGACAGTTTGGAGACCTTCACGGGCACCACGGGCATCGGTCTGTCTTACAGCGACGTTGTGACCGCTGGTCATTTGCAAGATTTGTCGTCCCTCAACCTCACCGTTGTGGACGTCATCGAAGCCGTTGATGCGGTGCTCTTGGGCCAAGTTGATGCCGCGCTGGTCGCCCAGTTGGCTGACCTTGAAGGCGTCGTGATGGTCGAGCGGTACGGCCAGATTCACCTCTACGGCGACATCCAAACGCCAGCCGTCAAAGCGCGCAACTCGACCTTGTATCCCGTGGGTGCGTGGGACCTTGGGTACACCGGTGAGGGCGTGAACATTGCCATGGTGGACACGGGCGTGGACAACGAACATCCGGGACTCAACGAGAAATTCATCGCTGGTTACGACGCCGTTTGCTACCTCCATACGGACCCTACCTGCACCGCCGGAGGCGCCCGTGAAACCGACGGCACCTACGACCCCGATGACGGAAATCAACACGGTACGGCCTGCATGGGCATGGCAGCCGCAACGGGCGTGGACGCCAGCGGTGAACAAACGGACTTCTACGGTTCAGCTCCTGATGCAGACCTCGTTGACGTTCGTATCGGCACCGATGCGGGGGCGGGTCCTTTTGAGAATTATTTGCTCTCTCAAGAATTCTACGAATCCGCCATGAACGGCCTGCAGTGGATCATCGACAACAAGGAGACCGCTTGGGAAGGCGCAGACGAGAAGAATTACGGCATCGACATCATTTCCCTCTCTTGGGGCATCACCTCTCACGAAGGCGGCGGTTCGGACGGCGAGGACATGCACAGCCGCATTCTCAACGAAGCCATGGACGCCGGTATCGTCGTCAGCGTTGCAGCAGGCAACGACGGCCCGGACAACGACGGCCTTTCCGGCATGGGCTCGTCAAGCCTTTCCATCACCGTCGGAGCGACCGACGACAAGAACACCGTGGACCGAAGCGACGACACCGTCGCATCGTACTCCTCGCGAGGTCCACGGCGGGACAACGGGAACGGCAACCCTCTTGATGAGTTGAAACCCGAGGTTTCGGCTCCGGGCACCAACATCGTTCAAGCAGAAGGCTGCGTGACTTCCGGAGGTTGCGTCAACCTTTTGGGCGGTTCTGCCGAAGACAACGGCTACACCGGGCGCGGTTCGGGAACCTCCTACGCAACGCCTTCCGTTTCCGGTATTCTGGCGATGATGATTCAGGCCAACCCGGATCTGTCGACCGCCGAAATGAAAGAAATTCTGAAACTTACGGCCGAACGGCGCGGTGAAGCCTCAGCGCCTGAGGTTGATCCCTTCTGGAACCGTGACTTCGGGTGGGGCATGGTGGATGCCTACGCCGCCGTGCACCTCGCTGAATACATGCGAGACAACAACTTGACGGGGAACGTGGACGTCACGACCCAAATTCACATCACCAACGCCAGCATCAACGCTTCAACAGGCCTTTACGAAGCGCGCGGCCTCGCATGGGGTCAAGCGGGCACGGTGGCCTCCGTTGAGGTTCGTGTCGACGGCGGACCATGGATGGAAGCGACCTACGAAGAGGTGGTTGGTGAACTCGGTGCGTTGGAGCGCTTTGCGTGGGTCGTCGGTCTTGATGCAAACCAACTTTCGAAGGGCAACCACACGCTTGAGGTTCGGGGTTTGAACGAACAAGGCGTGCCTTCTTTGCCGGTCTTTACGACTTTTGTGGGCGGCGGAAAGGCCGCCAGCGACGGTGAGGGTTGGGGCGACCAAACCTTGTTCCTTGCTGTTGGCTTTGCTCTGATGGCCCTCTTCGTGTTGATGACCATCGGAGGGCGAATTGACCCACCTCTTTCCTTGGCTTCGTTGGCTCCCAACGCCGAAGAAACGGTGCTTGACGCTGTCTTGGTGAAGGGTGAAGGTGAGCCTTCGTCCTCATCGAAGAAAACATAACTGCATTGAAATGCAAGGCGGCTTTGGGCGGTGTCATGGGAACGTTCAGCGACCGAGCATTGGCGATTCAACCCACTGGTGTTCGCAAGATGTTCGACCTTGCGGGCGACGACGTGATTTCCTTCGGCTTGGGCGAACCCGACTTCCAACCCCCCACCATCGCCATTGACGCCTTCCATCAAGCGATGAAGGATGGGCGAAACAAGTACACGACCACGGCGGGCTTGCCGGCCCTCCGTGCCAAAATCGCCGAATCATGGTCAAGCTATCAAGCCGGTATGGACGAGAACAACGTCTGCATGACCATGTCCGGCACCAACGCCTTGCTCAACCTCTTCATGACGCTGGTGAACCCCGGCGAAAACGTGCTGCTCCCCGAGCCTTACTTCCCCCTGTACGGCCCCGACGCGACCCTTGTGGGGGGCGAGGGGAAGTATTACCCGTGCTTGTTTGAAAACGAATTTATTCCTGAAATCGCCGACCTCGAGGCTTTGGTGGATGAAAACACGGTCGCTGTCCTCTACAACTTTCCAAGCAACCCTACCGGCGGGACCTTGAGCGCAGAACAGCGCGATGCTTTGTTGGCGTTTGCTCAGAAGCACGACCTATGGATCATCTCGGATGAAGTCTACGACCGCATTGTGTTCGAAGGCGAACACGTCTCCTTCATGGGCACGGGTTACGACAAAGTCTTGGTGGTCAACTCCTTCTCGAAAACCTTCGCCATGACCGGGTGGCGCATCGGTTACATCATCTCCACCAATGTCGAAGCGATGAAGCAAGTGATCAAAATTCAATATTACATTTCGGCGTGCAGCAACGACGCCATGCAGTATGCTGTCCTGGAAGCCATGACCTCAGCGAACGATTATCCTGCCATGATGGCCGCGGAATTTCAACAACGATGCAACCTCATCGTGGACCGACTCAACGCCATGCCGGGCGTGCAATGCCACCGGCCAAAAGGGGCCATCTACGTCTTCCCCAAAGTGGACGTACCGGGGATGACATCGGAAGAGGTGGCGCTTGAATTGCTCAAGGACGGGGTGTTGTGTTCACCCGGCAGTGCCTTTGGGCCTTCCGGTGAGGGCCATCTTCGGTTTGCCTACACCATCAGCCAAGACGACATATCGCGCGGTATGGACAAGGTCGAAGCGACGCTCAAGCGGTTGCAACATTGAGGGGCGACGGGCATGACCATCGGTTCATCCGTCGCGCTGTTCGTGGCTGGATGCGCCATCGGGCACGTCGGGCCAAGGCTCCCCACCCTGTTCATGACACGGGCCAAGGGGTTCAATGTCCGCTTCCCGGCCCATCCCGAGCCTGTTGAACTCACGCCTTATTTGACCCAACGCGTCCTGCATCTCCGGACTTTTTACTGGCTTAGCTTCGTTCTCGCGGGTGTTGTTTTGCTCTTCGGCGCTGCCAGTTTGCGGTGGGGTTCTGCTCCCTTTGGTTTTGGCCTGTGGGTGGCTTCATCGTGGACCGTACTTTCCCGCCTTCAACATCAACTCGCAGGCCGACCTGCGCCGTGGTCCCATGGAATGGCCGTCGAACTTCAACGCATCATGGACCGTCCGCGCCACCACGAAGGCTGCTGTCAACACCCTTCGCCGCTTTGGATGAGCGCCGGCATTCGTTGTGCAACGTGCGAAGCCGTGCTCTCAACCTTGGCTCGCCCTGATTTGGGCCGTCCACGCAGCGACGGCCGCATCAGAGGAACGGTACGTTTGCTCATCACCGACGGGCACCCGATGGCGGAACCGCTCCCCGCTGTGAAAGTGCAACAGCAGGAATAGGGTGTTGCAGCCTCTGTCAAGGGCAACCTTTGAGATGAGCAGGCCATGGCTCAACGCCATGGCTGGTCCCGCCCCGGTTGCCTCCCTCGTGGCGAGGTTGGGCTTAACGGGGCAGTTGTTGGCGCAGATTTTTCTCACGCCGATGGCGGCCTTCTCGTTGACCTACCTTCTGGTGTTCACGGCCCAGGGAGGCGATTTTCGCTTGCGTATCGACATGGACATGATTCCATGGATCGGCATGGCCTCTCTCTTCTACGGCATGCTCGCCTTGCTGTTGGCGCTCGGAATGGGGGGTTTTGTTCCCCTGCGTGTGATCGATGCAGGTGGATGGCGGTTAGCTCTTGGCTTGACGCGCCACCGTGGAAGTCCCTCCCATCGATTTGCCGCCCGACAGCGCTATGCGGCTTCCTCCCACGGGCGGCTTTCGGCCTTGGTGCATGAACGCTACGTGGCCGGCCATGCGCTGTGGACGATTCGCGGTTCCCTTGTGTTGCTGGCCATTCCCTTTCAGGTGCTTCTTGCCACCATTCCACTCACCTTGGTGCTCATGTTTCCCGAAGGGGTGGTGCATCAACACCGGCAACTTGAATTGGCTCTCTTGCTGTATTGTTTCTGCCTCTTTTTCTCCATACGCCTTTTTCCATCCTTTGCCCGCCGCTACATCACCTTGGCCTCGCTCGGGAGGAAATTTCTCGGCAACACGCTTCGGATATCGTGGGCGTTCCCGGTCTTCCTCTTGTGGTCCATGGGGCAGTTGTCGAGTTACATTGTGCAGCGGGTGTTGGGTGAAAACATCGCGCTGAACATCGCTTTCGAAAAGCATGTTTTCGAATCCCTTATTTCAGCAGGTTCGACACCGGAGACCTCGTTTTTGAATTTGCTCACGGCCTTGGCCGTGATGCCCATGGCGGCGTTCACCACCCTGGCGGTTTTGGGAGGTGGGGCTGGGGCGCCACCGTCGTGGATGTACCCCCAGGGGTCGGTGCGGACGGTTGATGACACTCAAGAGCAACTTGACGTCCTCGCTTCAACCATCAACCACCTCGCTGCAGACATCAATCAAGCCCAGAACGCACCCTCGCCCCACCATGCGCCCACACATACGCCAGCGATGGTTCAACATGTTGTTGTCCCCGTCGCCGTCCAAGCGACCGCTCCTCCTTCGTCCCCAGTCCTTCAGGATGCAACGGCGACGCCCTCCATGGTTGACGGATTGGATTTTGACCAAATCGCCGCTCCACCGCTGGGTGAAGATTCCGTCACAGACAATACGCCGCAGTTCAACGAGCCCGTGATTCGCGGCTTTCGCCTCGATGAGCAGGACTGAGTCCACGCTGTGTTCGAAACGGCGAACCAAGGAAAGGCGACCTTCTTATGCTCCATCCTGCTG
This sequence comes from Candidatus Poseidonia sp., assembly GCA_030827745.1. Classification (GTDB taxonomy): domain Archaea; phylum Thermoplasmatota; class Poseidoniia; order Poseidoniales; family Poseidoniaceae; genus Poseidonia. Next base: position 2,250 of record JAURDW010000057.1, on the reverse strand, counting down.
GGACAGCGTGATGATGTCCATGCGCCGATTCTTGCCGTTCACCATTGTCATGTTGCTCGTCCTTCAAACCACGGCCTTTCAACTGGTGACTCCCGCTCAAGCGGCCTCCGGTCGTGGCGGAACAAACGACGACTTTACGGTCAAATCCATCACCATCGGCAACGCTTCGGTGAGCGCCGACCAGTGGGTCCAGTCTGACGGGACCACCATGGATTACATCTTCATCGGTGAAACGATCGAAATCACCGTCACCGTCCAGCGCTTTGGCCAATCGGGTATCGGCGAGGACGCACCCGTACGCCTTGACGTTGTTCACCCGATCGGTTTTGTGATGGAATCCTTTAATTTCAACACCAACCTCTTGACGGGCGGTCAATCGTACAATCACCTTCTCACCTGGACCCCATCGGCTGCTCACTCCGTCCTCAACACCACCACCAACGACCTTTCTGGAGGCCTCATCCTACGGGCCACGGTGGCCTTCGCTGACGACGACAAAAACACCAACGACGAGCGGGAGAAAGTCGTCCCCGTCGCCGTTGCCGCCAACAGCATGGAGGATTGGAGTCAAACCGGAAACGCTCAGTTCCTTTCCGGGAAGTATCCGGCCCAAGGTGGCGATGCTTTCGCAACGGGCTCATGGCAGACCGACGCCACCAGCAGCGCTGCGGGGAACAAACACTGGCGCCACTCCGCAGCAGGAAGCAACTACCCGTCCAATGCTGAGGCCACCCGTTTGGTGTACGCCCGCTACATGACAGGGAACTCCTGCGACACCGACGCACCCGATGCGGGCATGACCGGTGTGTACGGCGTCTACTTGTGCCGCATGCTTTTCTACTCCAACGAATATGTTTCCAGCCAATTCCACATCCAAGCATGGGGGAGCATGGCCGCCGGCGACAGCGTCTCGATGGAACTTTGGCGAGGCTCGGGCAACATCAGCGACCCGTTTGAGTCCATCTCTTGGGACATCGCTCAAGGCAACCCCAGTGCGGCCCCGGGCCAATGGACCAACCTTTCGTGGGACCCACAAACCACGTGGCTCGAAAACCCCAACCTCGCCAATCCAGAGGTGTTCTTGGGTGGCAGTTCTTACACCTTCAGCATGCTGTTCACCTCCGACAGCAGCGTGGCCAGCGAAGGCTTCCACGTCGATGATTTCGTCCACTTTGGCGTAAGCCGGGTGACCGATTACACCCTTGACCTGCAATGCGATAACCCCCTCAACGGCTACACCCTCGCCCCCAACGAAATGGCGGTGCTTCACTGCATGTTGACCAACAACGGGTATGCTCCCGCTACGATTCGCCTTCAAACCAACGTCACGAACGATTCGTGGATGGTCCCTTACCCCATCATCCGCCTTGACATCGAAGGGAGCAACAACCACGGCACCAACGTCATCTTCCCGCCGCTTGGCGCTGGAAAGACCGTTGAGTTCTGGGCCAACCTTACCGTTCCTGCCGGGGCGGATGTCCAGCAACGCATCTGGAACCTCTGGCTCAAGGACGCAAGCAGTGCCCAACTTGGAGAGAAGGCCCGCCTCACGATGGATTTGGCCGTAAGCGAACAGTTCAGCGCAGCCTTGACCTCAACCGCATCGCTGACGGCCAGCACGGTCGCCCCAGGTGAATCCGGGCTTGTGGATTTCAAACTTCAGAACACAGGCAACCGCGACGCTGCGTTCAACCTCGCCACCACGTTCTCGGACACCAACGGGTGGACGGCCTTGGTCGAAAACGAAACCGGTGTGATCCAACAAAATCCAATCACGCTCTACAAGGGTCAGCGCATTGATCTCGTGTTGAACATCACGGCCCCTGAACTCGTTGGCCCGGGAACCGTCTCCTTCAACCTCCGGGCGACCTGCCCTTCGTGCAGCACGGCGCTGTTCGGGAACGTTGTCTTCAGCCGAAACGTTGAGGTGCCCGTCATACGGGAAGTCAGTCTCGTCGCCGAAGAAAACACCTTCACTGGAGCAGCAAACGGCATCAGCAAGTCGCTTTACCTGAACCTCTTCAACATGGGCAACGACGATGAACAATACAACCTTACCCTCGGCCAAAGCAACTGGCGCTTGCAAGCCTCCCTCGCTGCAGACCAATCGCCGGTGTTGGACGCATGGGACGGTGAATCGGTCGTTGTCGTTTCGTTGGCGATGCCTGTGGGATTGAACCCCGGTTATTACTCGGTGACCGTGACCGCTACGAGCGTGAACGACTCTTCGGTTTCGGATTCGGTCGAACT
>JAURDW010000056.1 GCA_030827745.1 Candidatus Poseidonia sp. | reverse complement strand
CCACCGTGCTCACAAGGGCGTGCTTTACATCGACGAAATCAATCTGCTTCGGCTCGAAGAACAACAAGCTTTGCTGACGGCCATGCAAGACCGAGCCTTCCCGATTTCGGGCCGCTCCGAGCGCTCCAGCGGTGCCTTGACCAAGACCGAAGCTGTTCCCTGTGACTTTATTCTCATTGCAGCTGGCAACCTCGATGCCATCCAAGGCATGCACCCTGCCCTTCGGAGCCGAATTCGTGGTTACGGATACGAGGTGTACGTGAACTCCGAAATGCCTGACACCTCACGAAACCGACGAAGGCTCATCCGCTTCATCGCTCAGGAGGTGCTTCGTGACCAAGACACCGTCAGAGAAATCCCTCACTTTGACAAGAGTGCGGTGGCCATTATCCTACGGGAAGCACAGCGCCGGGCCGGACGCCGAGGAAAACTCTCGCTTCGCCTCCGTGAACTCGGTGGGTTGGTCCGCATTGCCGGTGACCTTGCGGTTGAAGCCGGTGCTCCCTTCACCTCAGCCGAACACGTTCTGGGCGCTCGCAACATCGCCAAGCCGCTCGAACAACAAGTGGCTGACCGCATGATTGAGCGTCGTCAGGACTACGCTATGCTCGTGAACTCGGGCGAGCGCGTTGGCCGAGTGAACGGTTTGGCCGTCCTCGGAGCGAATTCGGGGCTTTCCGACTTTAGCGGCATCATGCTCCCGGTTGAGGCGCTGGTCACACCGTCGCAGGGAGGTGGAGGAAAGATTCACGCCACCGGCGGTCTCTCGGATTTGGCCAAAGAGAGCGTCACCAACGTCAGCGCCGTCATCAAGAAACTCACCGGCAAAGACATCTCGGATTACGACATCCACATTCAGTTTGTGGACACCCATGGGGTTGACGGCGACTCGGCGTCCATCACCATCGCCACCGCCATCATTTCCGCCCTTGAGAACATCCCCATTCGCCAAGACCTGGCGATGACGGGTTCGCTCTCGGTCCGAGGCGAAGTGCTCCCCATCGGTGGCGTGACGGCCAAAATTGAAGCGGCTGCGCGCTCAGGAGTCAAAACCATCGTCGTGCCTCGTGCCAACATGCAAGACGTGCTCCTTGATGACCGGTTTGAAAACATGGTCGAGGTGCTGGCCGTGGACACGCTCGATGAAGTCATGAAGTACGCCCTCATCAAGCACGACCAAAAAGCCGGACTTGTGGAACGCCTTGAAGCCGTCATCGACCGTTTGACTCCCGACATTCAAAGCAAGATTTCCCTTGTCTGAACGCCTGCTGCAAAGCAGATGTTTTGCTGACATCCTCGTGGTGGGTTAGAAAAGGTCCGAAGCCTCGGAAAGGCCGGTGGGACAGTGTCTTCGACGGTGAACGATGCGAGCAAAGGGGCGTTGTTGGTCCTTTTCTTGGTCACCATGATCGATATGATCGGTTTTGGCATCATCATTCCGTTCCTGACCTACCTCGTGAAGGATTTGGCAGAAGGCGAGGGTGTGGTCCAAGTCGGTCTGTGGGTCGGCTTGCTGATGACCTCCTATTCTGTTGCGCAATTTTTGTTCTCACCGGTTTGGGGGGCGCTTTCCGACCGCATTGGTCGGCGGCCGGTTTTGATGGTCGGTTTGGTTGGCAACACGGTGTTCTTCACAGCGTTCGGCTTTTCGAACACCCTTCTTTTCGCCTTGGCCATGCGGTTTTTGGCCGGCGTTTTCAACGGCAACATCGCTGTCGCACGGGCGTACATCGGGGACGTGAGCACGCCAAAGCAACTGGCAACAAGAATGGGGCTCATCGGTGCAGCCTTTGGTCTGGGTTTCACCATCGGCCCGTTTATCGGTGGAGAGTTTTCGAGCCCTGCCGAACGCTGGGATTTCTTTGCAGGTTCGGTTTTTGAGGCCTACCCCTACCTTCTGCCTTGTTTGATTGCGAGTGTTCTTTCGGCGGGTTCGTTGGTTCTTGCGTATTTCAAACTCCCCGAATCCGTACGGCTCTCTGAGCGTGCCGATGTCAAGCCCCGGCGTTCTTGGGGCAACCAGATGTCAAGCATGGCAAAAAATTCGGTTGCCATGTTGCGAACATCCAGCATTGGAGCGATGATTTGGGTGTCGATGTTGTTCATCTTTGGGTTCACGGTCATGCATGCCGTGTTCATTCTCTACACCGAAATGAGCGTTGACATGGGTGGACTTGGCTTTTCGGAACAGGACAACGGACGGGTCTTTGCTATGATTGGCTTGCTGGGCATTCTCACACAAGGAGCGCTGATCGGGCCACTGACCCGAAAATACGGTACCCGTCGCTTGATTCCCATCTCCATTCTGATCACGGGGACCGGCCTGACGCTGATCCCTTACACCCAAGCTTCCATGGCTTGGTTGCAGATGCTCGTCGTGTGCAGTTGCATCGCTGTGGGCAACGGTCTCTTCCAGCCCTCATCCAGCACCTACTTGACTCGTATTGCCCGTGAGGAGGGCTACGACCTGGGTGCTGTGATGGGTGCCCAAGAATCTCTGGGGGCCTTTGCACGGATTCTTGGTCCGCTTTCGGGGGGCTTTGTATGGGAATTGACTTCGGGGGGCAACTATCCTTGGGATTATCACACCGCCTTCCACTTGTGTGGCCTTCTCATGGTCATCTCGGCGGCTCTTACCCTTCGCTTGCCTCCTCTTTCCATGATCGGTGAGGGAGATGACTCCCCAGCCGCCACAGAGAAGTCTTGAAGAAGTCACCCTCTGTGTCAGCGTTATGGATGACCGCTCTGCTTGGAACACCCAGCAGTTTCGCAATCGGTTGACGGTCCTTTCCCACGCAGCCATCATCATGACGCTCGTGACGGTTTGGTTGATTCAACTCGTGGACGTTCTGCAACCGCTCTTTATCGCCCTTGGGATGTATTTCGTTCTCAAACCGGGAGCAGATTTCCTTTCAAAGAAGGGTTTTCCCCTCATGCTTTCCTACATCACCATGCTCTTGCTGGCCATCCTCATCGTGCTGAGTGCCGGCTTCTTCGCCTATCAACAAACCGCCGCCTTCCTTGACGATGACGAGCGGATGGACGAATACACCAAAAAACTCAACGAAAGATGGTCCGATGTCAAGGGCTTGCCTTTGATTGGCAAGAGCCTTCTTGACTCGGGTGCAACGCTTGAGGGCACCTTGGATGACGACCTCTCCAGCATGGGCGTGCTCTCGGAGGGTTCGGGGCTTACTGACGCCATTGGCAGCCTTCTCTCGAGCGTTGGTTTGTTCTTCATCACCGGGATTACGGTCCTGTTCTTTTTGCTGTTCATCATTTTTGAAGCCAGTCTCCTCCCCGGTCGAATTGAACGGGCCTACCCCGGCGGAGCCAGCGAACGCGTTCACATGATTCGCGACCAAATAGAAGCCAGCGTCAACACCTATGTCGTGGTCAAAACGGGGGTCGGTTTCGGGACCGGTGTTTGTGCGGGTATCGTCATGTTGGCGTTCGGCATTGACCTTTGGTTCACCTGGGCCCTCCTCACGTTTCTTCTCAATTACGTTCCTTACATTGGCTCGCTGCTGGCCACCATCCCGCCTCTTATCTTGGGCTTCATCCTCCTCGACCCGTCCCTCCTGATTCTTCTCACGGTGCTTTTGCTCACGAATCAGCAACTCTGGGGCAACATCATCGAGACCCGTTGGGCGGGTCGGGCACTGGACATCTCCCCCGTTCTGCTTCTTGTCGTGACAGCCTTTTCCTTCTGGGTATGGGGCATCATTGGAATGATTCTCTCCATCCCCTTGGTCGTGATTTTGAAAATCGTCTTGGAAAACATCGACGCGACCCGTCCTCTGGCCATCCTGCTCTCTGAGCGCGCCCCCACCCTTGAGGAGGCGTGGCGTGAAGCCATCAAAGATGGCCGCATCACGGCGTACGAAGAGCGGATGCTCAGCGATCTGCAAGGTGTACTTGGCTACAGTGACGAGGAAGTGAAATTGCTCTCTGCACGTATCGCAGCGGAGTATGCCCTGCGCCGAGGTCGTTTGACGGTGGACCAAATCACGCTCGTTCGCACAGGCATTGAATCCATGTCCAAACCTTCGAAATGGCGAACACAATTCGAGGACATCGTCACCGAAGGGAAATTGAACGTGATGGAGCGTTTGTTCCTAGGGAAACTGGTGTTCGCCCTCGACTTCACTCAAGAAGAAGAGTGAATCAGAGCACTTCAGTGAGGATGCGCTCAAGTTCGGTGTTGATGGTGAGAATCAATGTGCCGAACTCGGGAGGAATGTTGGGGTCTTCGTAGAGTTCTTCGAGTTTGGATTGTGCCATAGCGATGCGAACGTCCAATTTTTTGTCCTTGTTGAGCAACCAGTGGTCGCAAGCTTCCTTGGCTTGGCGGCGGATGTTTCTCGGGACTTTCGGGTCATCAATTTGGTTGATGACGGTTGCTACTTGTTCCAATCGTTCTTCGATGTCCATTTTCATTCCCCACAAGCACGCATCAAAGGCTAAACGGTGGCCGTCTTTAAGTTGATGGCCGCCGTGGTTTGCGTATGGAGGCGACCAACGAAGCCATCTTGGGATGGACTCGAGTTGCCGTCCTCCTGCTCGGCATGGGTTGGGCGGCTTGGATGGACCACAAGGACCGTCGTGTCCCGAACGAGCATTGGGTGGTCTGGGCCAAGCCGGCCGTGTTCATCTGGGCGTTGGATTTGATGGTTCAGGGCGCCGATTGGACGATTTACCTCACGGCGGCCGGCGTGGTCGCCTATGCCAGCGTGGCCGTCTTCGGCCGTCCAACCCTTCGTGATGCACGGGCAGGGTCGTGGGTTGACCGTGCTTTCCTGCTCTGGTACCTCGCCGCCTTTGTTGGCGTCGTCGCGGGGGCGTTGCGTTACCAAGCGACCTCACCCCTGGACGTGGTTTTGGGTGAGGGCGACACCTTGGGTTTGCTCTGGTGGAAGACATTTGGAGTGTTCTTCATCGTGTTCTTCATTGATGCGGCCTGGCGCTTGCGCCTGCTTCACGGGGGTGCGGATGCCAAGGCCTTGATGTGGGTCACGCTGGTGTTTCCATCGTGGATGTCGGTTCCCCTTCCTCTCGCCCCGAGCGAAGCCGCATCGGTGGTTTCGCTACCGGTCAGCGTGGCCTTGTTGATTTGGGGCGGTTTGGCGTTTTTGGCCATCCCGTTCATCATGCTGGCCCTGAACCTGCGAGGCGGTCACATCCGCAGCTTTGCTGACCTCAAGTTGGCTTGGCACGCCTCGGTGCTCCCGCTGGATGAGGTTGAACAACGTCATGTTTGGCTCCTTTCCGACACCATGGAGATGCCGGACGGTCGTGTGCAAGTGGTGCATCATGCGCGTGCTCCCCGCAACACACCCAGCGCAGAGGAACTTAGCGCACAGGTTCGGCGATTACGTGACCTTGGAATGGACCGTGCTTGGGTCAGTTTCAAAATGCCGTTGCTGGTGTTTCTTTTCCCAGCGGTGCTACCGCTCGTGCTTCTTGGAGATCCAACCGCATTGATGCTGGCGTGGTTGGTGTGAGAGGATCAGCTGCCCTTTCGCTCGATGTTCTTGGGACGAAGCCCCTTGTAACTGCACTTTCGGCAGCGCACGGCTCGCACAGCGTTGCGTGCGTTGCACCGCATGCAAATTTTGCGATGAAGCATGCGTGCTTCTGCTTCGGGGAACCGTGCCATGGTCCGCCCACAAAATCCCCCTATTTAACCGCAACCACCTCGCTTGGGTATCTTCAAAGACGGGGCGTTCATCCGTGAACCGTGAAGGTCACCCGTCTTCCTGGCATCCATCATGACGGCAACGTCGTTTTGGTTTCTGGAAAAGCAGGCCATGTTCTCATTGACGCTGGGACGTCGTGGTACCAAGCTCTGCAGGTGGAGCGAATCGAGGGTTTGCTCAACGGGGAAACGCTTGATAGGATTTTACTGACCTCACGAAGGTTTCCAGTATCGGGTGGGGCTGCCCATCTTGCCAACGCTTTTGACGGCATTCCCGTTCATATTCATCCGGACGGTCAAGCCTCGCTTGAAACGGGCGATTTCTTCACCACTTGGGCAAACCGGTACGATTCGGACATGCCTCGCACCGTCACCACGCCCGTTCTTCCCGCTGAATTGTTTCCTTTGGGTGACGGAGAAATCCAAGCCGTGCATCTGCCCGGGCACGCAGCAGATGGTTTGGGTTACCACTTGCCTCACTTGAAAACCATGGTTGTCGGAGCGTTGCTGCCTCGGGCCGACCGACCAACTCGCTGGGACTTGCCGAGCGGTTCGCTGGTCGACCTCGTTGCCAGTCTTGAAACGCTGAAGGCTCTGAACCTTCGGTCTATCGTTCCCCTCCAAGGGCCTGCGATTCGGGGGAAATCTCACGTCGCCGATGTGCTTGGGCGGCACATCTCGTTCTTCAGGGACGCTGTTGCAAATGAGGGAAATCCCCCTGCATCATGGCACCGCCCTGCACCCACGGCATTGTGGCACACACCGATTTCGCCGTGGCCGCTTGAAGAACACGAGCAGGTTTAGGCCGTGTTGGCGATGATGTAACTTCGGTCCAGTCGTTTGGTACGCTTGACATTGAAGCCCTCGGAGGTGTTCGTCACGTTGTGATGGCTTCCGTCCCAAGAACGCACATGGTGGACCCATCCGCTTCGCACATGAACCCATTCACCATCGAGGCGCAAACTTGACACGGGGCCGTCAATGCTGAACACCATTCTGGAGCGTTCCGTTGCGCGCTCATCAAGGGACCACACCGCTCCGCTCTGGGTGCCGACCAAGAAATGCATGCTTCCCTCGGAGACCAAGCAAACAGCCCGGATGCCGCCTGAAGCCAACGTGTATTTTGCGACGGTTTCCAACCGAGGCAACGTCAAGATGTGGAGCTCACCGTCCGCGCACCCGATCACGGCGGTGTCCACGGCCCCCATGGGTCCACGCAACACGAGGAGGACCGTGGGCAGTCCTTCCAAACGGGTTCGCTTTGGTCGGCCATCAACGGGTTTCCACGAGACGGTTCCGTCGTTCATGGCGATGAGAACCCCATCGGAGGTGGTCAAACTACGCACAATGCTTCGTTGGTTCATGGATGGGCAGGTGTGCAGGGGGTACAGGGTCGTTTTGCACACCCTGTTGGTGAAGGTGAAAGTGAACTTCAGTACATGTCGTCGTTCTTGTTTTCCTTCTTCCACGAGCGGTAGCAGGATTTGCAGACCCGAACGCGGCCTTTTCGCGCCTGGTATCCGCTTGAGCCCCACATGTCAATGGCGTCGTCGACCGAGAGCGAACGGCCACCAACGGCTTTGTCGGCAAACCGTTCGCATCCTCGAACGCCGCAGGGAAGTTCGCCCTCCACTTTGGTGGAGGTCTTCTTCGTGTCGTCTTCGCCGGCGTCTTTGCGGTGTTTGCGGGCCTTTGCTTTGAATCCCATGGCTTCCCCTTTCCTTGGCTTGTTCATCAAGGTTGGGTCGCTCACTGCAGGTTTTGATAGGTTCGGATTTTGTCAAGCAGTCCGTCAAAGAGGCGGAGCAGACCCCGCAACGTCACTTCAGAGACGTTGGCCACGGAACAAACCTCGGACTGGGTCCGGGGTGTCCCGACCTCGTTGGAGGTTTTGTAGATGAGGGCAGCAGCCACACCCATCGGTTTCTTGCCCTGCCAGACATCGTCGTGAGGCTTGATGGTGGTCCACAACTCGTCGAGCGGTCCTCGGATGCTCGGTTCGAGACCCAGGTCCGAGATGAACTTGTCAAAGTACTCGTCCGGACCGGTGATCTTGTGCATGTTGAGGCGTCGGGAAACTTGGCGAATCAAGCGAGAAAGGTCCTTCTCTGTGATGTCAAATGCTTCGGCAATCTCTGGGATTTGCCGAGGGAGCTCCTCCTGCCGAGCAACGAGGTAGGTGCACGCTGCGGTCACGCCAGCGATCGAACGGCCGGTGACGAACCCTTCGCCAGAGAGCCGTCGGTACAGCCGTGCAGCCTCTTCTTGGAGCGGTGCGGGAAGTCCGGAGCGGTCGCGGATGAATTGGTTGGCCTTCACGAGGTTTCGCTCGCGGCTCTTCCGAGTCTTCGAGCGCTCGTCGATGACTCGCCGGCGGCGCCAATCTCGGCGTGCCTGTGAACTCATGCCATGTCGGGAGGCGATTCCAGTGTTCAGGTCACGGACATCGATGGTGGTGTTCAGTCCCTTGTCAGCCAGCGTGTAGGTCATGGGTCGGCCGACGCGAGAACGGTCTTCGCCGTTGTCTCGGTTGGTCCATTCAGCGCCCGGGTCGGGCACGTTTTCTTCAGCCACCAGGCCGCAGTCCTCGCACGTGATTTCGCCCCGGGATATGTCAAGGTTCCAATTCACGGCACCGCAATCTTCGCAGGGGCGAGTGTGGCCGTCGAGGGTTCGCCGGGAGGGGCGCTCAGCACCGATGCCGCGGTGGGCGGTCGCTGGTGCCGCAGGTGTGTTTTGCTCGGATGTGTTTTCTTGTTTCATCTTCTCAACTCCTTGTTTAGTAGTGGGGCTCAATGTTATTTAAATCCGAGGTTTCTTTGCCAACACCTGCTTCCGCTCATGATAGCACTTTTGGAAGATAACCGGCCGCCTTCTATGGTCTTAACTTGACTTCAGTTGTTATAAAGCGTCGTTCCAATGCGTGCGGTTTTGTTCGGTTCTTCCGGTGATTGCTTTCATTTCCAAAGAACACAGGGTTCAAAGACGGCCTGCTTCGCCCGATTGACGGAGAACACCATGCCAGCAACCGTGATTCTTGGCGCTCAGTGGGGCGACGAAGGCAAAGGGAAACTCGTTGACCGACTGGCGGAGAAAGCCACCTGGGTGGCACGTTTCCAAGGCGGCAACAACGCCGGCCACACCGTTGTGCTTGGCGACCAAGTGCTCAAGTTCCACCTTCTGCCATCGGGCATCACTCGTGAGGAATGCCATCTGGTTCTCGGGGACGGGATGGTCGTTGACCCGTGGGTCCTTGACGAGGAATTGAACGGTTGGATGGCGTCGTCGGGCGAGGACCCTCGGGGTGGACGGTTGTTCATCAGCGAACGCGCTCACATCATTTTACCGTTCCACCGGTTCATGGACAGCCTTGATACCAAAATCGGCACCACCGGCCGGGGCATTGGGCCAACCTACGCTGACAAAATCAACCGGGTCGGGCTCCGCTTTGGTGACGTTGCCGAAGTTCTTGGCAACGAGGCTTGGACGAAAACCACGGCAGCTCGCATGAACGCTGCGCTTGAGGCCGCAGGTTCACCAGAACGGGTGACTGAAGACGGCTTGGCAGCCGACATCGCTTGGATTCATGCCGCCTACGCCACCTCCATCGGCAACACGGGTCTTATGCTGGACAACGCCCTTAAACTCGGCGAACACGTGATTTTGGAAGGTGCGCAAGGATGTTTGTTGGACATTGACCAAGGCACCTTCCCCTTCGTGACCTCCTCGGTCACCTCTCGAGGCAACGCCACCCACGGTGCCGGTATTCACCCTGGCCACGTCGCCGATGTCATCGGCATCACGAAGGCGTACATCACGCGAGTCGGCAACGGCGCCATGCCAACGGAACTCGATGACGAAGCGGGGAAACACATGGGCGAAGTCGGTCATGAATTCGGAACGACGACCGGCCGTCCACGACGCTGCGGCTGGTTTGACGCCGTGGTCATGCGCCACGCACAACGCATCAACGGGTTCACCGGTCTTGCCCTCACCAAACTTGACGTTTTGGGCGGGCTTGACGAACTGAAGATCTGCGTCGCATACGAACTGGACGGCAAGGAAATCACCGAATTGCCCTCCTCGGCCTCCGCACTGGCCCGCTGCAAACCGATTTACATCTCCATGCCCGGTTTCCCGGCGCTTTCGCTGTCGGAATGGCTGGCGATGGCGGTGCACGCCAACGAGTCGGGCAAGGGCATCGCTGTCTTGCCTGCAGCAGCACAGCACTACATCGCCAAACTCGAAGCGCTCGTTGGCGTACCCTGCACGAGCGTCGGAGTTGGTCCCGACCGAGATGCGACCATTGACTGTGCCTGAACGCCTTCTCCTCGTTTGGAAAGCGTGACGGCTGGCCCGTGCA
>JAURDW010000055.1 GCA_030827745.1 Candidatus Poseidonia sp. | reverse complement strand
AACAAACACGAATATGAAATCCCCTTCGTCTGCGGTGCTACCGGCTTGGGTGAAGCAGCACGCCGCATCTGGGAAGGGGCTGCGATGATTCGCACCAAAGGAGAAGCCGGCACAGGCAACGTTGTTGCAGCCGTCACCCATGCCCGCCTCATCGACCAAGAAATCCACCAAATCCAATCTCTTGACGACCACGGGCTCGATTTAGCAACGGATAAAATCATCGAGCGCTACCGCGTCCTCGCTGCAACCTCCGAACTTCCCGGCACCTACAACGTGACACCGTTTGGACCCATGGACGAATCCATGCACGAAGGTGTGCGTTCTGTCCTCGACGATGTTCATCGACTGGGTCGGCTGCCGGTCGTGACCTTTTCTGCGGGAGGCATCGCCACGCCAGCCGATGCCTCGCTGATGATGCGAATGGGCATGGACGGTATTTTCGTCGGGTCTGGAATTTTCAAATCCTCGGACCCCAAGACCATGGCGGACGCCATCGTGCTGGCAACGGCTCACTACGACGACGCCGCCAAGGTTGCAGAGGCCATGGCCATGATGCAGGGGGAACCGATGAAAGGGGATGAATTGGAAACCCTTGACGTTCGGCTGGACCAGCGTGGCTGGTAATCAATTCAGCGGGTCGTTGATGCCTTCTTCACCAAGTGTCCACTTGAGCGTCTTGACAACGCCCTCCAAGGCCTTGTGATTGCGAGCGGCTTCTTTCATGCCTTCCTTATCGTTTTCATCCTTGCACGAATTGTACCAGTCTTTCCACTGGTTCATTTTTACAGTGGCTTGGTTCAGCATATCTTCGATTTCTTCCCAGGTTCGGTCGTAACTACGGTTCGGTGATTCAGACATAATGAACGAACTCTCGCCGACAACCTTCCTTTATGAGGCTCACGCCTGCGCGATTAGCCATTTTTGGAAATTTTAGCATCCACGAAGTGCCCGTCGGCCGCAACCGTGGCTCCGTCCCCCACCACGCACCGCTCAACATGAGCACCCGCAGGTACCTGAACACCTCGACCAAGCACCGAATCGATGACCACGGCCCCTTCCCCGAGCGTGCAACCGTCCATAAGCAACGAGTTCTTGAGGGTCGATGCAGCCGCAAGGTGGACATCGTTGCCGACCACAGAACCAGTGATTTTGCCCTCAACCACTGCGCTGGCCGCCACCAGATTCCCTCCCTTCGCTTCATAACCGGACGGAGGCGAGAGTGAGAGACCGTTCGGGTTCGCCAACAACGTCGCTTGAGCATTCAACAACTCGGTGGGCATTCCCACATCGAACCAAATGCCGTCGATCGTGCTGGCATACATCGGCCACCCCAAATCGAGAAGTTTCGGGAAGAGTTGTTTGCTAAAGTCAAACTTCTTCCCCTCAGGGATGTGGTCAAACACCTCGGGTTCGAGAATGTACAGGCCCGCATTGATGACGTTGCTGAAGGCTTCTTCCGCCGTAGGCTTTTCCTGAAAACGTCGGATGAATCCAGACCGCAACGTGCCGTCAACAGGGCTTTCTTTTGTCTTTCCGAGCCCAACAATTCCAAACTGGGTCGGGTCGTCGACCTCCCACAAAGCCATGGTCACTTTCGCTCCGTGAAAGCGGTGAGCGTTCAACAAAGCGGCGATGTCAAACGAAGCAATCCCGTCCCCAGAACCTACGATGCAGGTTTCTGTAATGTGCTCTCGCAGCAACCCAACGCTGCCTGCCGTCCCCATGGGCACGGTTTCCTGGTTGATGCGAGCACGGAGACCGGTGTGCGGGTCACTCCATCCGTTCACGTGTTGCTCGAGTTGTTCGCCGCGGTAGCCCGTGGTGACGACCAATTCCTGAATGCCCGCAGCGACCATGGCTTCCTTGACGAAATCAATGACGGGCCGCCCCATGACTTCCACCATGGGCTTTGGGCGTGTATCCGTTAGGGGTTTGAGGCGGCTGCCTTGGCCACCTGCCATGATGATGCCCAACATTGGACGCCCTCACTTGCGGCGAAGAGGTCCCATGCGGCGCATGTTCTTCTTCTTTGAAGAACCGCCTTTGCGGGCCGTGGGGTTGTTGGACGCATCGTCACGACCAACGCCACCGAAAACCAACTCCCCGTTGTTCAAGAGTGAATTCACGAGCATATCGGCCACCTCATCGGATTCGGCGCCGGATTTCATTTCGGCCTTGACCGCTTTGTTGTGATCGGTGAGCCAAGATTTTCGCTCTTCTTTGGCCATGTTCAATTGTTCACGAGCCTTGTTGACATCGACCATCAACTGGTCAATTTTTTCATGAACGGCGTTGGCTTTTTCGTGGAATTCGACGGATTCCGTATGGTGACGGTCTCCTTCAGATTTGAGAAAGTCCCGATGGTTGAGTTGTTCTTTGAACTCGTTCCACTTCTCATCGGCCCGCTTCAAGGCGTCAACGAAGCTGTTGTGGGCATCGTCCGATTCAGCCTTCAAGGTGTTGATGGCTTCGTCGATGTTTGAGAGGTCAACGGCCACCATCTCAAATTTCTCGACTTCGGGTTCCAATTCACGAACGCGATTCTTCATCCGCTTGATGCGTTCCATCGTCTCTTTTTCCTTCTTGGTGCTGGATGACGTGGTCTCAAACTGCTCCTCGAGGTTATTGATTTGGCTCATAAGATGGGAGTACTCGGCCGTGGCTGATTTTCGTTCCCCGTGCTCACCACGGCGACCCTTGGCTTGCGAAAACAGGTCCTTCAACTGGGCGTTGATGGCGTCCCGCTTGGCACGGTACATGTTTCGCTCCGCTTGAATGGCGTCAAGTTCGGCTTTCATTTCCTGGATTTTTTCACGGTGTTCGCGGTATTGTTCCTGTACCGCATCTCGCTTTTTTGCAACCGCTTTCCCTTGTTCTCGAAGAGAATTTCGGTGGTCACGCATCTTACGAACCCGTGCCTCCATTGAACGGAGTTCTTCGAGTTGCTCCGCGTCGGGGTTCTTCTCACCGTCCTTGGGGAATCCGCGCATGTCCGTGTCCACCACCTACACCATTTCAAGTCTATGGCTCAGAGAGTGAGTTGATTTTCAAGCGGCGACGCCGCCGAACACCTCAATCAAAAGGAACGTGAGGGCGAGAACAACCCCAAATCCTCCGAAGAGATAGGCGACATAAGAGCCCGTGGTTCGCAACCATTGCCTAAATTCTGAGCGTACACGGACATTGATTTGACGACCCAAAAGCAGCTCGCCGTTTGTTTCTTCAAGGCGGACGGAGACCGTGGCGTCTCCGTTTGTGGTGGGAATCAGCGTTTGCCAGGAGACCGTGCTGTCCTTGAGGAGACCTGACATCTTTCCCAATACGTCATCGTTGCCTTTGGCTGCCAAGGGCAGGGCTTCGGTGGACCACCAGTACTTTTCTCCAGGCTCAAGCCGGTAGGTCAAAGCCAAATCCTTTGGTTCAAAATTCGGTGTTTGAACTCGGAACACCACGGTTTTGGTTTCTTTTGAGAGGTTGTGGAACAGCGTGAACAGATTGGCTTTTTCCGTGACAACATTCTCCATATCAACTTCAAAAATCAAATCGTTCATGACCGGGCTTCGGCCGCTTTCCATGTCCTGCTTGAGCCGGTCAACCATGCGGAAGAAGGCTGGGCACCGCTGACTGATGGTGCCTATCAGAACCAACCAGGCTTCGAGGGTAAAAACCTCATGATTGAAAACGAAATCCATGCCCACTTTTGTCAAAATCTCGCTCATCTCGGACTCGAGGGTTTTCCGGTCAAGGCCGGTGGCGTGCCTGTAAAGGGTCATGAGGAATTTTTCATGTGCGAAGTGCCGGTCGACGGTGCGTTTGAAGCCGCTTTCAAGGTGCTTGACATAATCGTCGTATTCGGCTCGCAGCAAAGGGTCCATGTGGGTTTTGATGAGGTCGTTGAAGACCATGTTGAGCGTCGATGGGTGAACGGGAGGGTTGTAGGCTTGGAGAAGACCGGTTTGTTCGACCATGTTGAACGGGTTTGAGCGGGTGGGGAGATGTTGACCAACGGAGAGAACAAGGAACGAAACGGAAGCGAGGAGAAACAGGTTCCCGTAAACCGACCCCGCCCCGTACCAAAGGACGGCAATCAGCATCACCGAAGCCATCACGGAAAAGGCGAGGGATTTTGTGTGATGGGCCATTGAAGTCTGAAGTTGGTACAACAGCCCATCGTATCCTTGAAGCGACTGAACCGAGCGGTGTTCATCGTTGGATTGCTCAACCCTTTGATGAAAAGTTCTGAGCGAAATGCTCACACGGTAGCGGTGGAACCCGACGGCGAGAATGTAGCCAAGAACCACCACGAAGGTGAGGCTTGCGTTGAAGGTTGCGAAACTCATGCCCACATTGGGCTCGATGTTGTCCGACCAAAACGAGGGTGATGTTTGGGAAAACGCCCAACTCAAAAAGTAAGTGAGCGTGGCAAAGGCCGGAAGGAACATGATGAGGCGCAAACCCGAACTGATGATTTGGCGATCGATGGCGTGAATGATGGATTCCGAGAGGCGAAACCCGAAACCAGTCGATTCAGCAGGAGGGTTCTGTTCCTCCGCCGTCGTTTCATCCTCAGCCATGGTGCGGGGATGATTTCCCCCCACCTAAAGGGTTCACGTTGTATTTTCGTCCACACGAATGAAAAGGCCGCGAAGCCAAGCCTCCGAGGCCGAGAACTCTTCGCCAGACATCGTGAGCAGACGGTCGTTCTCTTTAGAAAGGTAGGAGCCGAGGACCAAGCCCTTTGCCTCCAAACGCTCTTTCACACCCGCCGGCAGCAGCATACCGACCAGTTCCCCAGATGAACCGGGCTCCAACTCCGAGAGGCATACGGTTCGACCTACCTCTCTAAGGCGAAGCTCGATGTCTTCGGTCGGTGGTGGAATGGGCCGACCGCTCGGGTCGGTCGCTTCTGCACCGACCAGACGGGAAAGGGCCACCTCCATGTCGTCATCAATGGCGTGTTCAAGGCGGCAGGCGGTTTCGTGGGCGTTTCCTTCGTAGGGAAGGTGATCAAGAAGGACTTCAGCCAACCTGTGACGCCTTTTCATCTTCTGACCGTGCACCAGGCCGTCTTTTGACAAACGGGCGCCTTTGTACGGAATGTACTCGAGGAGGCCCCGCGAAGCAAGGCGCTGCACCATTTCCGTAGCGGAGGCAGGGCTCACGCCGAGGCGGGCGGCAAGGTCACCAGTTCGCACCACTCCCAAGGGTTCGCTTTCGTGAAATTCATACATGGTCTCGAGGTATTCATCCTCAAATTCTTGAAAATGACCAACCATTCTGCCACCTACTCGGAGGATACCTTACCTTCGCCCGCTTTGAAGATTTTTGTGCATGCGGGGCACCGCACCGAACCACGGTACGATTCAGGGATTCGGAGTGTTTGACTGCAGTCGGGGCACGCCAACTCCACCTTCCCGTCGTTTTTCGCTTTTTTTGCAGGGGGAGAATTTGTCTTGACGGCATCGGGTTTTTCCGAGTCATCTCGCACGCTCTTCGTCTCGCTTGGAGGCGTTGCTGGTTCTGCGGTCACGTTGAACTTTGTTGAACAATCGGGACAACCAACCGAACCGTTGTAGGTGAGAGGGACCCGAAGACGACGGTCGCATGACGGACAGGAGATTTCTCGCTTTTCTTCCGATGAGGACTTGATGGCTTGGTTGGGACTGGATTCCTCCAATTTCTTTGGTTTCGAAGACCCTTCAGCCCGGAAGCGAAGGCGAGCCACCAAAACCAAAGCCCCACCCAAGGCAAGACCCATGGCCATGGCCCCGATGGGGAAATCAACATCGGATTCAACGACCGCTTGGCCCGAGATGTAACTCGCTTCCTCACCGACATTCTCTCCGCCGATGCTCCAGACGGCGCCAACGACGACTGTGGAACCTTTTGGCCAAGTCACCGTTAACGGAACCGAAACCTCGTCGTTGCCATCCCATACAGGCGAAGTGGCGCGCACGAGCAAGGAGCCATAGGCATCAACCAACCAAAGTTCGCCCCTTTCTTCACTTTGAGGTCCGGATTGGTGAAAGGTCACCGTGACCGTCACGAGGTCGCCCTCCAAAGGACGAAGAGGGTCGGTGATCTCACCAAAAGTCACCCAATACTCGGTGATGTCCGAAGGCATGCTGACCTGGTCAAAGAGCGGTCCTGGGCCGATGCTCCAATCAACAGCGGAAACCGATGCCACGACCGATTCGCCTTTGACCTTGCCAAGTGACAAGGATTGGACCAAAACACCGGGTTCCAAAACAACACGGTGTTCGCTCAGAAACACCGTTGAATCGCCCGTTTCGTAACCGGTGCGCAAAAGCACCTCCCTCGAACGCCCAGGGTCAAGGTTGACGGTTAACGTTGCTTCCACGCTCCCGTCGCTTGTTCGCTCAACATTCTCTATGGCCAGCGACACGGATTGTTGGGTCTTGATGGAAAATTCCGCAGCACCGCTTTCGACCCCCTCAACAGCCCCATCATCGCTTTCCAACCACCACTCAACACCAACATCACCCGAACGTAAGAAGGGCGCTGA
The DNA here is from genome assembly GCA_030827745.1 of Candidatus Poseidonia sp. Taxonomy (GTDB): domain Archaea; phylum Thermoplasmatota; class Poseidoniia; order Poseidoniales; family Poseidoniaceae; genus Poseidonia. The sequence goes on along the minus strand of JAURDW010000055.1, from coordinate 3,743 downwards.
GGTGCTGACTTCTCCCGCCGCGCCCTCACCGAGTGTGAGCCATTCGCCGGGGTATTCGACGCCATCAACGGTAAAGCCCAGGCGAACCCTTCCGTCAAGAACGCCCATGTTCCGGAGGAGCATGTTTCCATTCAGCCGGTCGCCGTGATGCCATGGACCACCCGAAAACGATGGTGAAGAGGACCCGGCGGCCTCAAAAATTGCAGAAGGGATGGTAACGACCAACGTAGCGGGGAGCGAAGAGGCTTCGCTTACCCTCTGAGCGGCGACATCGCACTGCACCAGAACGGGTTTTGCCGTTGTGTTGAGGGTTGCGGTCTTGTTCTCACCAATCAAGACCTCCAAGGTCTCGTTGAGGTGCTGGTCACCGTCAAGCAAGCAAATGAGGACCCCGTTGAAAGGTGCAGTACCGTTGTTCCAAACCGTAATGTTCACAGTAAGAACTTCACCGGAAACAACGTTGTCTGAATTGGATAGGAGCGCCATGGAGAGCACGGGAAGCGGGGGAGGCGCCACCTCAAAGGACCCTGAGAGGGCGTGATTCCCCTCAGCAGAGGAGAGGTTCATGGAAAGGTTCAGTTCCCACCCCAGCGTCCCTTCCACCAGCCTCGTCGTGGGACGAACAACGATTTGTTCGGACGTCGTTGCGCTTACGCTGATGTTTTCCAGGGTGTAATTGGTATCGCTTCCCCCGTTGACCAGACGGAGCGTGACATGGCCGCTCCAATCGACATCGCCGTGATTGATGATGGGAAACTCAAATCGGACAAAGTCACCGTCAGAGAGCGAGGTGTTGCCAACAAGTGAGCCGTTTTCATCCACCGCATCGCTCAGGACGCTCGCCGGACCACCAAACGAGACATTCAGGGGCCGAAGGCGCTGTACAATGCGAGTAAACGAGGTTGAATGGGTGGACGTGTTTTCTCCCACACCGCCCGTCAAGGTCACTGTGAGATGGCTGAATCCAAACGGTACACCGCTGACGGTGGCTGAAACATTCGCTTCACCAAAGCCAACGAGCGAAGGAACGCTCAGCGTGGTGTTTGAGAGCTGCACGCCTTCGGGAGAAACAAGAAGCACCTCGGCTGAAACATTGCTGCTTTGACCAATCTGTTCGTGAACCTCAAACGTGAAACTGAAATTGTTGCTGGAGAAGGTCGTGTAGTTTTCGACACTCACCGAAGCGGTTTCAATCAACGCTTCACCACCCTGGGCGTGGACATTTGGGAGCGGTGCAAAGAAGAACAGAAGAATCATGAAAGAAACCACCGATTTCCGGCGCTTCGCTTCCTGCATGGTACGCCGTACGTCTTGTGGTTCTTCACCTTCTCGTTAGCAGTCAGCGCAAGGGGTTGATTCTTTTACATTGAAGAACACCGCCAAAGCGATGCAAACGGGAGACCTCTTGGACGTCACGCCCGAAGCACTGGTCAAGGCCATAGTACGGCGACGCAAAGCCCTCGCTTCCACCCTTCCCAAGGAATTGGAACGGCGGACGGAAGAAAACGACAGGGCTTACGCTCTTGCGAAGCCACCAAAGGGAGCCAGCGAAAAAGACGAACAAAACCCCGAGGTCGAAGAGGAAAACGAAACATTTCGTCGTCGAACCGTCTCTCGGCTCTGGTCTGTGCGTCACGCTGTTGAGGACACCGAGGAAGCCTTGGCGTTTTGGACGCAGATGGAAACCGGCGATTGGGGCCATCTCCTTGAAGACGCTCGCCGGGTGGAGGAAGGCGGCAAATCGAGTTACGCCCTGCGCAAAAAAAGCGAGGTGGATGAGGTATGAGCAACCGATTTCACAAAGATTTGGCGGTTCTGCCCCGAGAAGCGGTGGAAGCAACCTACGCATCAACCATCGCTCAAGTCAACCGCTTGGATGAAGAACGCCAACGGCTGTACATGGACAAAAAACTGCGCTCAGAAGTCATCAAATTTGCCGTCAATAAAATTCAGCAGCCTCCGCTTATTGACCACCCAGAATTACACGCTAATTTGGTTCAGGCCATCAACGAAAAGCATGAATTCGACCGCTTGCTCAATGGTCGGGACGAACTCACAGCCCGCCTTGCCGTTCCACGCCACCGACTGGTGCAAGCGATGGGTTCGTTTTACGAACGCCTTACTGTTTCAACGAAGGCTTCGGAGGCACCGCACCTCGCAGCAGAGATGGAGATGTTTTCCAAATTTTTTGAAATGCAGGCGATGGTTCGGGTCTACGACGGCCATCAGGGGCTTCATGCCGAACTGGACGACGCCCGTCGCGCCTTGTTGGAGACCGTGAAAGCGATCAACCGGGAAGACCGGAAATTCACCCAACGCTTGAACGCCAACAACGAGCAAAGCCGACCGTTGCGTCGTGAAGCAGGACGGCTTCGGGCTTACTTGAAAGGCATACCGGGCACGAATCCGGCCCCCGTCCCTGAACAAGTGGAGGAATTCACCCTTCGGCTTGCAGCAGGGAATTCACTTTCAATCGAGGAATTTGCAGCCATGTTGGAGCACGGTGGCCTCACGAAATTTGAGGAAACCGAAGCGCCAGCCGCCATCCCCAAAAAGCGTTCAACCACCGCTATGCGCAGAGCCGAACCCAGGAGAGGGCGGCGGCGGCCAGGCAAACGGGACCCATGACGGAGGATTTCATCATGCTTCGGTGGAAGGAAGGGGCCACCCCTCTCGACCTGACTGGAACCGCCGTGGAACAGGTGCTGGATTTGTTCCTGCGAGAAACCGGTGAACGTTACAGCGAAGCCTCGGTTCGCCACCTCCCCATACCTGCATGGGGAGGGAATTTGGTGTTGGTGGACTCAACCTCGGCCTCCCCGGAGCGCATTCTCGGACTCCTTTGGGCAACGCCGTTCAAAGACGACATTGTCCGTGTGGCTGCGTTTGCCATCGACACTGCAGCCCAAAACCAAGGTTGGGGGAGCCGCGCTTGGGAGATGTTCGCTCGCACCGCTTGGTCTCACGGCTATCGGAAAGTACAGCTGGAGGTGAAGGCGGAAAATGACGGAGCACAACGCTTCTACGCTGCAAGGGGGTTAACCGTCCAAACCACCCTCGAAGGGTACTACCAGTCGGGTTTGGGCTACATGATGCAAGGTCCGCTCTCCCCGCCAAGCCAGCCCAAGCCTTATGCACCCCGGTGACCGAGTTCGTCCATGCTTGAGCGGTTGCTCGCCGAAGTCGCAGACCACCGTGGAGTCACGGACATGTGGTTGGTGGAGACCGACGGGTTCGTGCTCTACAGCAAGCAAGTTCCGGACTCACAGCCGCCGACACTCGCCATTCAGGACTGGCTCGCCCTGTCCCAAAATGGAAAGGATGCCCCCACCGTGACACTCGTGCAAGAGAACGGTTACGTGTTGATACGCGCCCTCTCCCTTGGAACCCTGATTCTGAAGGCGGAGAGGGCGACCAATTTGGGGTCGCTCCGATTGGCTCTTGACAGATTCACCCACGACATGGCCAAAATGGAGACTTGAGCCCCGCATCGCTGCCCATGAAGGGTTAAATGGGGGAGGTTGGTCGCTTGCATGCGGGTGGATGGGAGTCCTCCCCAGACCAGGTGAGATGAAGAATGGCAGAACTCAAAGATCTTCTCGAAGAACGACGCAAGATGGTTGACACAAAAGCAACGCAGCATCGTGAACAACGGGACGATTGGAACGAGAAAACCAAAGAATTCACAACGACCCGTAACGAACTCAACAACGAGGTTCGAGAACTCATCGTGCAGGTCCGCG
>JAURDW010000054.1 GCA_030827745.1 Candidatus Poseidonia sp. | reverse complement strand
TCCCTTTCCTGCAGGATATATCCATTTATCATTGCTGGAGGTCGAACCATCAAAGTGGACGATGGGGCCGGCATTCAACAAGACACGGCGCACATCTGCCTGTGAAACAAGAGGGTTGAAGAACAATCGCCCAAACCACCCACCATGCCCAAGTGGACACTCGGCATCGAAACGACGGCTCACACCCTCTCGTTCGGGTTGGTCGACCCCGAAGGCATTCCACATCCCGCCTCGTCGGATACACTTCGGCCAGATCAAGGTGGTATCCATCCAAGAGAGGCAGCCGACCATCACAAAGACGTCGCATCAACGCTCTTTTCAGATGTCCTTGAATCCAACGGCCTATCACCGGCCGACATTGGCGCCGTTGCGTATTCCCAAGGCCCAGGCCTTGGCCCATGCCTTCGTGTTGGTGCTGCTGTCGCACGAGGCCTTGCAACCAAGATGGACGTCCCCCTCATCGGCGTGAATCATTGCGTGGCACACATCGAAATTGGTCGCCAGCAATGCGGATGTGACGACCCTATTCTGCTGTATGTGTCCGGCGGAAACACGCAAGTCATTGCCCGTTTGCAAGGCCGATACAGGGTGCTGGGAGAAACCCTTGACATCGGCATTGGGAACATGTTGGACAAATTTGCCCGAAATCAAGGCATCCCTTTCCCCGGAGGGCCAAAAATTGAACAACTCGCGCAACAATATTTGGAGCGGAACCCCCATCCAACCATGGAAGGGCTTCAGTTACCGTACGCTGTTCGAGGCATGGACCTCGCCTTTTCGGGTTTGTTAACCGCCGCTCAACGTCTTGTTGAAAACGGCGCACCGTTGGATGCGGTCTGTTGGTCGCTGCAAGAGCATGCCTTTGCCTCATGTGTTGAAGTCGCTGAGCGAGCCATGGCTCACACTGGGAAATCCGAACTTCTCTTGGGCGGCGGGGTTGCATGCAACCAACGTATTCGTACCATGTGTGAAGAGATGACCGAAGATCGAGAGGGGGCCTCGTTTGCTCCTCCAAGGATGTATTGCATTGACAACGGAACAATGATTGCCCTTTTAGGCTATATCGAATTGAACCACCGAACGACTGCCCTCGAAGGGAGTGCAGTTGACCAGTATTTGCGAACAGACCAAACGCCCATCGTTTGGTCATGATGCATTTTCCATGCATACGGTTATTACATGTCGCAGGTCCGTTCGGGATGGGGGTCTTACCAATTAACGGACGACGTGGGCGGAGAGATGAGTTCAATCCTTTTGCAAAGGATGCATCTCAACAGCACCGTCGGCGACGTGACGAGCGAGAACGCCAGGCGACACGTCGAGCGCCGGCCACTCCCGAGGAAAAGCCCGCTCCCCCCGAAGACATTCAAGCTGACCTTGAGCGAAAGCAACGGGAAGCCATTGAGAAACTCGAGCAAAAGGGCGACGTTGTGGCACCAACTGTAGCGCCAGCCCCTGTCCCTCAACCTTTGCCCAAACCGGTCAAGGAGCAGGAAACGACACGGCCATCCTCTCGCGAGGACCGCCTTGCAGAACTACGTCGCAAATCAGAAGCGCTGAAGAAAGCAGCACCGAGCATTCAGGCCGAAACCACCGTTGAGCTTGCTTCGCCAACCGTTGAAATCGAAGCCGAGCAGGTTGCGGTGCACGAGGAACACGACGATGAGGAAGACGAGGGCGACGGCGTTGTTGTTAAAGCAAATATCAAGCGTGTCAAAAACGTGTTCAAGGAAATTGAAACCAAAGTTGAGCCCAAACAAGACCGTCGCCGCGGACGCCGCCGGATGGACAAAAAAGGCGGCGGTCGGCAAAAGCAACAGAAGAAATTGAACCGTCAGAAATATCTGGAGTACAAATACGCTGCAAAAGCCGTCTTGGACCACCCAAGCGTCCCCGAAGAACATCGTTCCAACGTCCTGGGCCAAATTTGGGCCAAAGGTGAACGGTTGGGAATTGATGACAGCATAGAATTCATAGAACAAAAAGAGGCAGAATTGATCCTGCCAACCGACGTCGCAGACGAACTGCGATCCCTTGTCAAACAAATGACAACAAGGAGATGAAAAACATGACCGAAACCCTAGCAGAAAACACCGTAGCCAGCGTCCATTATACCGGAACCCTCCCCGGAAGCGGAGAGGTTTTTGACACCAGCGAGGGACGCGACCCCCTCACGTTTTTGGTGGGCCACAAACAAATGATTCCCGGTTTTGAAGAAGAAATGATGGGTGCAAAAGTTGGAGAGCGACGAACCTTCACCCTCGAGCCGGAGCGAGCCTACGGCCAGCGGATGGAGGACGCCGTCCAACAGATTGAGCGCTCGCAATTCGGCGACATCGAACCTGAAGTGGGCATGATGTTGATGTCGGACATCGGACCGTTCACCGTCACGGAAGTTGCCGATGACCTGGTGACAGTTGATTTCAATCACAAACTCGCAGGAGAGACGCTGGAATTTTCCGTCGAGGTTGTGGAACTCCGAGCAGCCAGTGAAGAAGAACTCGCCCACGGGCACGCTCATGGCCCCGGCGGTCATCATCACTGATGCCGAAAGCGAGTCTTGATGAAGTGCCTCACCGTGACCGAGTCATGGCGAAGGAGCGGAAACCCAACTGGCAAACGCTAAGTGGGATTGACCTCCCCCTTTCCGCAGAACCAAGGTCGGATGTTGATTTGCCGCCCCCTGGGCAGCCACCTTACACGAGGGGAATCCATGACACCATGTACCGTTCACGACTTTGGACGATGCGCCAATACGCTGGCTTCTCGAGTGCAGAGGCGACCAATGAGCGGTTCAAACTGCTTCTTGAACGGGGGCAAATGGGCCTCTCTGTTGCATTTGATTTGCCCACGCAACTTGGGATGGATGCCGACGATGAACTCGCCTACGGGGAAGTTGGAAAGGTTGGCGTTTCCGTTTCAACCGTTGAAGATATGAAGCGTTTGTTCGACGGTATTCCTCTTGGCCAAGTCAGCACTTCGATGACCATCAATGCACCTGCCATGGTTCTCCTTGCCATGTACATTGTCGCAGGTGAAGAAGAGGGTGTTCCAATGAGCGAATTGAAAGGAACCATCCAAAACGACATTCTCAAAGAATACATTGCTCGCGGGACCTACGTCTTTCCACCGAACGAAAGCATGCGACTGATTACCGACATTTTCGAATTCTGCGGAAGAGAAGTTCCCCTGTGGAACACGATATCAATATCGGGGTACCATATCCGCGAAGCTGGTTCCACTGCGGTTCAGGAATTGGCGTTCACGTTAGCCAACGCTCTTGCCTATGTTGACGCTGCGCTTGCGACAGGTCAGGACATTGACTCTTTTGCACCCCGGCTTTCGTTCTTTTTTAACTGCCACAACGACTTTTTCGAAGAAATTGCAAAATTCAGGGCAGCGCGGACGCTCTGGCACGATCTGATGACTGAGCGGTACAGCCCCCGCCATCCAAAATCATCCATGCTCCGTTTTCATACACAAGTCGCAGGAGTCAGCCTGACTGCACAGCAACCATTGAACAACGTGGCTCGGGTAACGGTTCAAGCATTGGCTGCCGTCCTCGGTGGTACGCAAAGTTTGCACACAAATTCGTACGATGAGGCCTTGGGTTTGCCCACAGAAACCTCCGCTACCGTCGCTCTTCGGACCCAACAAATCATTGCAGAGGAATCCGGCGTAGCCGATACCGTGGACCCCATGGCAGGCTCATGGCATGTTGAGCAGTTAACGAAGCAAATTTACGAACGATCCAAGGCCATCATCACCCAAATAGAAGACAAAGGCGGGGCGTTAAACGCTATTGAGCAAGGTTGGCAACAGCACGAAATCCACCTTTCTGCATACAGGTACCTGAATGAGATTGAAAGCGGTGAACGGTGCATCGTCGGCGTGAATCATGGAGTTATGGAGGAGCATGAAACGATTCCTGTCATGAAAACCGATGCTTCATTGGGCGACACCCAGGCCCTTCGATTGAAGGCGTTGCGGAATGAGCGTGACGCACAAAGGGTAGAACATGCCCTCAGACAAGTTGCCACCGCTGCAGAAACGGGAGAGAACCTCTTTCCACATGTGCTTGAAGCGGTTCGTTCTCGGGCAACGCTGGGGGAAATCATGGGCGAAATGAAAACCGTCTTCGGCACGTACACCGCACCAAGTGGATTTTGAGGGAGAACCATGGATTTTGGACCGATTTTCATTGACCATATCGGCATTGCAACGGAAAACCTCGATGCGGGGAGTAAATTTTGGGAATTGCTTGGCTTGCAGCGAACCCAGAACGATGAACGGGTCGAAGACCAGGGCGTGACGACACGGTTTTTCTCCACATCAATTCCGACCGCTGAAACCAAAGCCAGCATGGTTGAGTTGTTGGAGCCCACCCATCCAGACACGCCTGTCGGGCGATTCTTGGACAAGCGGGGCCAAGGAATTCAGCAACTTTGCTTCAGCGTCGCCAACCTCCAAGCCCTGTTGGACCACTTGGATGCCAATGGAATTCGCCTCATCAACCGAACACCGACACTCGGCGCCGGCGGCAAAAAAATTGCCTTTGTTCATCCTTCATCAACAGGTGGCGTTTTGGTTGAATTAAGCCAGCGCCGGTGAGCCAAGGCAAAGCGAACACCTATAATCGTCCTGCACAAAGAAACAGTGATGCGGACGTGTGTAGACCAACTGTTGGCCTTGCCCCATATAGACGCACCTCGCTTGAAGGGTGAAGTCTCCTATTTGTCGGGCCGCCTTGAGGAACTGCGGTCGCGAAAAACCATCTCCAACGAAGCGTTCTTGGATGCCGGGGCCATTCAGGGGGCGCTTGAATTGGTGGCCAACATGATCGACATGGGTGTTCCCCAAGCAGAAATCCAAGACCATCTCCGTTCGACGCTCTCCAGAGCGAACCGAATTGAAACCAAACATCCTGGCCTCAATTGGGCGGTTGAATCTGGACGCGCGAGTTGACGTAAGCATGAATCAACCGCTGCTCGTCGTGGACGAGGTCTCCAAATCCTTCGGGGATGTCAAAGCACTCCACAACGTGAGTTTGACCATCAAGGAGGGGGACATCATCGGCCTTGTTGGTTCGAATGGTGCGGGCAAAACGACACTCCTTCGCTTGCTATCGGGCGTGTACAGACCCACATCCGGCCTGGTGTCGCTTTCGGATGGTAGCGATATAGCCACGGTTCGCCATGCCGTGGGGGTTGTGCCGGAAAACACCGGCTTGTACTCGCGCTTGACGGCTTGGGAAAACATACGATACCACGCCAGAATGCAGGGTGTTGATGACAGCGAGGCTTGGAGAAGAACCCTGTATTTTTCGAAATTTCTCGGCATGGAAGATTCCCTCCAACGCCACACAAAGGGGTTTTCAAGAGGCATGCGTCAAAAAACCGCCTTGCTTCGTGCGCTTGCCCATGCTCCGAAGGTGTTGCTCCTTGACGAGCCCACTGCAGGGCTTGACGTGACCAGTGCTCGGACCGTCCGAGAATTGGTAAAGCAACTCGGCGAAGAGGGTGGTACCGTGATTTATTCCACCCATCAACTCACCGAAGCGGAACGTGTTTGCAACCGCATTATCATCATCCACAACGGTGAGGTCCGGGCGGACGGCACCCCCCAAGAACTCCTGGAAATCACGGGTGCGCCTCACCTTGAAGAGGCCTACGTGACACTCACTGGGGATGCAGCACGCCAACGCCACGAGGACGATAAACCCCTGAAGGGCCTTTCAAAATGGTGGCGGTCTATCTTTACGCCCAAATTGCCTGCGGAGGTGCTGGAAGATGAGTAAGGCCTTTCACCGTGTAAAGGTCATCGCCAAAAAGGAACTCGTTGAATTTGTGAGGGATTGGCGAACGATCGTGGCCATTCTTGTCATCCCGCTGCTGATGTTCCCCGTCCTCTTTATTCTCTTCCCACTGCTTCTTGCCTCTGAAGCTGCAGAATTGGATGCCATGACCGTCGATGTTGTGGTTCAGAGCGAAGGCATGCCCGAGGACTTGGGGCTTCAATTCAATGCTTCGAACATGAACATAACGTTCGAGACCTTGCCTGTACTTGATCTGCTTTCCCAACCTGGTCAAGACGATGAGCGTTTGAGAAACGGCTCCGTGGACCTTGTGGTGCGCCTCGAAGCGAACGGCAGCCTCATTGATTATGCGATGATTTACATGTCCACATCTGAACAAAGTTTGGAAGCTCGGAGTCGTGCATTTGCAGTTCTCTCTGAATGGGAACAAAATGAGACCATCAATCGGATATCTGAGGCAGGATTGGACCCCAATGAAACACTCGACCCGCTCAGGTGGGAGGGTGATGTTGGCCAAAGCGATGTTGCGACTCAGGGTGAGCAAGCAGGAATGGCCCTTTCCCTGTTCATTCCTTTGGTATTGGCCGTCTGGACGTTCTCTTCCGCCATTCAACCTTCCATTGATATGACGGCCGGTGAACGGGAACGGGGCACGCTTGAGGCCCTCCTTGCCCTCCCAGCAACTCGCATGGAGTTGTTGATGGGGAAATGGCTCGCTGTAGCGACGATTACAGGCGCAGGTGTCCTTTTACAGGTCGCTGGCCTGCTCTTTGCCATTGGCTATCTCGCATCTTCAAATTTCATATCCGTGCCTGAAGTCTCGATTGCTGCGCTCGCTTTACTTTGTCTCGCCATCCTCTTGTTTGCCGTCATGGTGGTGGCGTTTGAACTCGCTCTGGCCATGCGGTCACATAGCGTAAAGGAAGCAGGGTCAATTTTGGGGCCTGCGGTTTTGCTCATTCTTTTTCCCGCCCTCTTTACTCAAGTCATCAACCTGGATGGCATTGAAACCTATTGGTTTGCCATACCCGTCGTCAATGTCCTTCTCGCCTTGCGAGAGTTGCTGATGAACAGAATTGTCGGTCTTCACATTGTCACTTGGATTCTCTCATCGGGAATCTATGCGTTGGGAGCGGCTTGGTATGCTGCCCGTCAGTTCAAACGAGAGGACATCGTCACGAGCCTTTCGTGATGTTGAAAGCCAGAAGAGCTTCTCGAACGATCTTGACAACGAGATCAATTTCCTCCGACGTGATGGAGAAATGAGGGGTGAATCGAAGCGCATTCACGCCACCGTGAATGACACCCAAACCACGCTTTCGGCACCAAGGTTCCACGGCATCGTGTCCAACAACAGGGAAACCCTGTGGGTCAAGTTCTGCGCTGCAAAGCAGACCTGTCCCTTGGACTTTGGTGATGATTTCGGGGAATTCCTGTTGCAAAATACTGAGTTTTTCTACAAACTCAGCGCCACGTTCGCGGATGTTTGACCGCAGTTCGGGGGTAATGGCGTCGAGAACATTAACGGCCGTTTCCAAGGCTCGGGGGTTGGTGGTCATGGTGTTCCCGTAAATACCAGTCACGTACAATCCCGCTGCCCGAGCGTTCATCCCGAGGACGGAAAGCGGGTACTGGCCGGCGTTCAACGCCTTCGACCATGTTTCAAGGTCTGGTGCTTCTGCATCTTGGAATCCAGCATAATCTACGACGGAAAGGGTGCCTTGTCCGCGGATTCCGGCCTGTATGGAGTCAACGAGGAGCAAACTTCCGTGCTCCTTGGTCAGTTTTCTCGCTTCATCGTAAAAATCCCTTTCAACACACTGACCGGGGTTGCCCTCCCCTTGGACAGGTTCAATGGCCATGAGTTCAATGAAGACGTTGTTGGCTTCAGCATGAGCAAAGGCCTCGCGAAGCGCACCAACATCGTTTGCGGGCACGAGAATCAAGTTATCCCGCTCTTGAAAACTCGCCAACACTTGGTCGTATTTCCCCTTGCAAGAATGCGACATCTGAGCGGGGCGGTCGGTTCGACCGTGGAAACCTTGTTCTACAGCCATGATTTTGATTTTGGCGCCGGCATGTTTCCCCCCTTCCTGTGTCATGTTCTTTGCATTCACATCAGCGATTCGCATGCTCACGGTCACCGATTCAGAACCGCTGTTCATGCAAATGAATTTGTCAAAAGGACAGTGGCCACGGGTGTGCCCCAGTTCCTTTCGCAAACGGTGCTCAAGTCTTTTCTGTGAAAAAGAAGGCGTCATCACATTCGCCATCACCCAATTTTGCGACATGGCATTGAGCACTTCCCGAGGTCCATGCCCGCCTCCCAACATGCCGTAGCCTCCGTTATCGTGAATGACTGCACCGTGCGAGGTGATGACCCACGGGCCGCGTGCTGCAATCGCAATGTACGGATTGATGGTTGCAGGGTTGTAAAAATTCACAAAACCATCTTGGAGGTACTCAATCAAATCCACTTCATTTGACCCCTTGTACCGTGGGCCGAATTCATTCTTGAACCACGAGAACATAATTTCTGCTTCATGAATCGCTTCGAGCAACTTTGGGTCGTGTTCGCAGAAGGCAAGAACCTCCTCGTCGTTGAGACCGGGTGTTTCGATCTGTCCGACATACGAGCGCAAACTCGAAAGGATGTCCAAGGGGGTGCGCACGCTTGGCTTCTGCATGGTTGCAAATCCAACGAGGAATCCTTTGAAGGTTGGCCTTAGGAAAGAACTGATGTGGTCCTCAAGGCAAGGAGGTATTCCTCTGGGATTCGCAGACGAATATATATATCGCGCTGAAGACGACCCTCTATGCCGAAGGTGTCGCTTGACATGCCTGCCCAATTGGTTGACGATCTCAAATTGCATGTTGGCGATGATGGAAAATTCGTCAGTCTCTCGGACGCCATTCGAACGGCATGCCGAAAATTGCTTGACCAATTGGACGCCATCGATGCTCTCCATGGGAGGCGGATGTCTTGATGCCCACTCGTGACGAGGCAGAGGACGCAGTGCGCACCCTCCTCTGCTATTTGGAAGGTGAAAACGGGCAGCGCGAGGGCTTGGAGAAGACGCCCACTCGCGTGATTGACGCCTGGGAGGAAATTTTCGCTGGCTACACCATGGAAGCCTCTGAAATTTTGGAGGCGACCTTCAACGGAGAGGGGTACAATGGAATTGTTCTCCTCAGGGACATTGAATTCACGTCAACCTGCGAACACCATCTCCTGCCATTCCGTGGACGAGCTCATGTGGCGTACATCCCGGTGGACCGAATTGTTGGAATCAGCAAACTCGCTCGAATTGTTGAGTTGCACGCTCGCAAGCTGCAAAATCAAGAACGCATCACGAAAGGTATCGCCGATGACCTTGAGAACGAACTCTCTCCTTTGGGCGCTGCCGTCATTATGGAAGCCTCTCACGGTTGCATGCAGTGCCGGGGTGTTGCCAAACAACAGGCGGTGATGACCACCTCTGCCATGCGCGGGGTGTTCTTCGACAAGCAAGAAGCCCGGGCCGAATTGATGCAACTCATTCAGCAACCCCCCCTTTGAGGTGTATGCATGAGGGAAGAGGCGTGTGGACGGGCAGGTGACGCACCTACCGACGATCCCACCGACCTTGTTGCAGAGTACAACATTGTAGAAATCTTTCACTCTGTACAAGGGGAGGGTTTTCACAGCGGCGTCCCTCATGTTTTCATTCGTTTTGGTCGATGCAATCTACGGTGCGAATGGTGCGATACAAATTTTGACGAATACACGACGATGTCAGCCATGGATATTTTGGGCGAGGTCATGAAATACCCCTCAAGGAACATCATCTTCACCGGTGGAGAACCGATGTTGAACGACCTCTGGCCTTTGTCCCGATTGTTCAAGCGAAGGGGTTACCGATTGTCCATTGAATCAAACGGGACGGTGGAAATTCCAGAAGGCATGCTGGATTGGATATGCGTTTCTCCCAAGGATCAATTGTATCCAAACGTGGCCATCAAACAACGAAGAGGCGACGAACTCAAATGCGTCTATGTGGGTCAGTCTCTTTCCATCTACGACGATCTCCTGTCAGGTTTTGAACACCATTTCCTTCAACCCTGTTACGATGAGCAATCCAGCGTGGAGGAGAACGGGCGTTCGTTCTCCCTCACCGAAGCGGTGGTGAAACAGAACCCAACATGGCGTCTATCGCTGCAAACCCACAAGTGGATGGGTATCTCGTGACGGAGGAAACAGCATGAACCAAGCAGTGATGGCGCTGAGCGGAGGTATGGATTCCTCGTCCCTTCTTCTCCACCTTCTCCGAAGAGGTGTCACCGTCACCGCCGTTTCCTTCAATTACGGGCAAAAGCACACGGTTGAACTTGAACGCGCAGCCTCACTGGTGCAATATCTCCTCGAGAACGGTCATGAGGTTCATCACCGGACCGTTGACTTGAGGAGTGCGATGGGGCTCTTCAAAAGCGATTTACTGGAGCATGGAGGGAGCGTTCCCCAAGGCCATTACGAAGAGGAGAGCATGAAGGCAACCGTGGTCCCAAACCGGAATGCCATCTTCTCCTCCTTAATTTACGGCCTTGCGCTGTCGTTGTCACAAGAGTCAGGGCAAGATGTGGATGTTGTTCTTGGAGTCCATAGCGGCGATCACGCCGTCTATCCGGATTGCCGTCCAGAATTCTATCG
>JAURDW010000053.1 GCA_030827745.1 Candidatus Poseidonia sp. | reverse complement strand
TGGCCACGGCGGCCACGGCCTCCTTTCGACGGACGGCTTGAATGGCCTGCAGGATGTCGAGGGGAAGTTCAGCATCCCGAACGCAATAGGTCAGAACCTCTTCGGGGCGGTTGGCCCATTCTTCGTCCATGTTGGAAGCGTCCACGTCCATCTTGTGTTTGGCCTCGTCGTCTGGAAAAAGCAAGGTCGCCACGAAGGAGAGGGTTTCTCTGCGAGGGTTCAACGCTTGGCGTGCTTGCCACCAGGTGTCCATGATGACGCGCCCTGAGAGGTTCCACGCGCGGTTGCTCTGGCGCTTGGGGAGCAAGGCGTCCCGTTGCCGCTTCAGTTCGGTTTCCAAGGGCGGGGCACGGCCCCAGCCAAACAGAGCGATGGTGCCTTCGGAACCCAACCCTCGTTGGAGAAGTTTGGTTCGGTCCGCCAAACGGGGCAAGTCGAAGTTGTCGATGTTGTACCCCGTGATGATGTCCGGGTCGTGCTCAAGCACGCTGGCGGTTAAGGCTTCCAAAATTTCTGTCTCGGTTCCGGTGTAGGGGATGGAAAGGCGCTTTCCCGTACCGAGGTCTTCAATGCATGCTGCGGCGCAAAGGACGGTCTCGTGCTCGATGCTCGTCTCTAAATCGAAGGAGAGAATACGGTACGGGACTTGGAACGGTGAAGCAGAGGCCAAACGGTCCACCGATGTGACCACGGTCAGGTCAACCGCATACCGGCCGCTGCCGCCTGCCTCGAGAACGCTGGGTTTGAGCATCGGCCCCTCGTCGCTTCGCTGGTCGACGACCTCGCCGGAAAACGCCACGTGAGCACCGAGGTCGGCGTCCAAGAACAAACGGTTGACAAACGGGATGTCCCCCGAAAAAACCTGCCAAGATTGGGACTTGAGGGTGTTTCGGAGAGCAGGAACTTGGAAGGGTTGCTCAACTTCTACGGTCCATACCGGACGTTCCCCGAGCATGGTCCATTTGACCTCGGGTCCACGAACCTCAACAACATGCTCCATCGTGGTCACCGAACGAAGGCGATCTTGAAGGAAGGCCGGAATCTCTTCCGAGGTGTCCCACTGGCCTATGGGAGCGATCTCAAATGTTGGGCGCAGGCCATGAACCAGCAAGCAGACCGAGCGGCCGTCGTCCATCCTCCCGAACAACTCGACAACCGTGCGGGGGCCCGCACCTTCGCTGGCTCGGTCCGAAAGAGAGCGGTACCGCCCGCTCACCACGCCCATACGTCCGTCCATCTTCACACCCCCCAAGATGTTGAGGCTCGGACCCCATTAGAACCCATCTGTGGTCAAAACTGAAACACGGACAGAATGGATTTTGAAAGACAAAAAGTGACAGAGGAAGGCTTGAAAGCCTCATCACAATGGCTCCCATTGAGGGAGCGTTGAAGCATGAACGAATCGTTTGATTGGGACAGCCTCACGTTTTCGCTCACGCCCACCGAGACCATGTACGTCACGACCACCGAAGGCGATGAGCCGTGGATGCCGGGCGAACTGCAGCCTTACGCCGACATCCCGATGTCGCCTGCCGCAGGCGTGCTGAATTACGGGCAAGGTCTGTTTGAGGGCATGAAGGCCTTCCGAACATCCGCCAACCGCATCGTGTTCTTCCGTCCAGAAGAGAACGCTCGCCGCATGCAGCGTGGAGCCGACCGCCTGAAGATGCCGCCGGTGCCCGAATCCATCTTTGTCGATGCGGTTGAACAGGTTGTCGCTGCGAACCAACACTGGGTGCCGCCCACCGGAAAGGGCGCCATGTATGTCCGTCCGCTCTTGATGGGGAGCGGGCCCGTCCTCGGGGTTAAACCCGCCCCGTCTTACACGTTTCTCATCTACGTCACGCCCGTAGGGCCCTACTTCAAAGGCGGAATGAGCGCGATTGACCTGCTGATTTCCGAGCACCACCATCGAGCAGCCCCCGGCGGTTCTGGCGGTGTCAAAGCCATCGGGAATTACGCCCCGGGCATGAAGCCCAGCAACGAAGCCAAGGCATTGGGTTACGCCGAAGTGATTTACCTTGACGCTGAAACCCACTCGGCCATTGAAGAAGTCGGGGCGGCGAATTTCTTCTGCATCAAGGACAAAGTGCTCTACACGCCAAAACTGACCGGCACCATTCTTCCCGGCATCACCCGAGACTCCATCATTCAGCTTGCGCGTCACCAAGGCTACGAGGTGGTGGAAGACAACGTGCTCGCAGACTTTGCCGTTCAGGCAGACGAAGCCTTCTGTTGCGGAACGGCCGCCGTCATTTCACCGATTGGCTCCATCACGCACAACGGCGTTAAATCGGTCTACGGTGACGGTTCGCCAGGAAAGATCACAAAGGAACTCTACGACCTCTTGACAGGCATCCAAAACGAGACGGAAGACGACGTCTTTGGTTGGCTTCATCCGTTGCCTTGAAGTCGCCGAAGCGCAAAGGCAAGAACGAATGCCAAGGTCATCATCGACGCAGGCAGGAAAGGTGTGTTTTCCGAGGCAACGGGTGCCTCGGGTTCCGCTTCGACTTCAGCAGCGGGTTCAACCACAATTTGACCCACCATCCCCACCGCTTCGTGAGGTTCGCAGACGTAAGTGTAGGTGCCGTTCATGCCTCGCTCAAAAGTGAACGAGACGTCAACCGCTCGCTCGGGCTCACCGGTGTCAAAAACGCCGTTTTCTTCAACGGCGTTGTGGGCCAACGCCTGCCCGCTCCAGAAAAAACGCACCGTGTCGCCTTCGGTGACGGTGACCGACGATGGAGAGAACCGCAGGCTGGTGCTGTCCACGGTCACCACCGTCGTCTCTCCGCTTTGCAGAACCTGTGAGGTGAGGTCACCTTGCAGAAGAACCAGAAGAGCGGTGACCAGAAGCGCTTTCGCCTTGCCCATGGTTAGAAAATACAGGCTGGAGTTATCAAAGCGTGTTTGGGCGCCTTACTTCTTCTTGAAGCTGGAGCGCTTTTTGAAACTGGATTTTTGTTGGGTGTTTTTCCGTTGAGAGCGGGCTCTTCGGTCACCCGTTTTCGGCCCTTTTGCGGTGGCTGCCTCGGTGGCTTTGCGCTGGTCCCGCTGCATTTGTCGCCATTGCCCACCGATGAGTTGCAACACCTCTTCTTTGGAACCCGCCCCAATGGCCTCCTTTGCGCCAGCTGCGGACACCCAAAGCCGCCCTTCGCGGCCGTGAGGGCGCCGAGGATGCGAGGTGGATTCTTCTCGTTTGATTTTCCGGAGCCCGACTTCCCTGGCGGCCATGAACAAACCCTCCAAATCGGGCTTCATCACGGCAGCGTCCTTCGGGACACGACGCCCGGAGCGGCGTGAAGTTTTGAGGTCAAAGTAACCAGGCCAAACGCAAATCCGGTCGGGATTGTGGTCCATGGTCTCGCCTCATGGGGCGGTCACGTCAAACCGTCTTGAAGCCGTCGCTTCGGCTCAATCGATGAGGACGCCGTTGATCACGCCGTCTTTGCCGGGGCGGGAGGTGATGCGAACGCGACCTTTGTCGGTCTCGATCACGGCACCCTTGACGAGGATGTTTCGTCGGACGTAGTTCGGGTCCGATGCGTTTTCGACGACGCTGTGAATGCTACCGAGGGTGGTTTTCCCGGTCTTCGTGTCGTTGATGCTCACTTGATTGGCCGCCATGACACGGACCATCGTGTTCCCACCGGTCTTTCGGTAGATCTTTCGCTTGGGCTCGCCAACGAGGGCGAATTGCTTCTCGGTGGAGATTTCCGTGGCTCGTTTGCCTCGGGCCTGAACCTTGCGTCCACCGGTGGGTTTGCGTCGGGAAATTCCGTGCCATTGAGCCATCATGAAGCCTCCTGCGTCGCCACCGACCAGCACGCGCTATATGAAAGCAACCCTCAGTCACAGCGCGTGACGATTTCGGAGAGAAGGTCGCCTTTTGCGTTGGTGAGACGAGCGTGGACGGTGTCCCCGGGAAGGAGGCGTCCAACGCCCTCGGGAGTCCCCGTAAACAGAAGATGGCCGCCCTTGACGGGGGCCCACGAACGAAGGGCAGCGATTTGTTGAGCGGGGGTCACCGACATCTCGCTAAGCGGCGTGGATTGGCGCAGATCGCCGTTGACGCTCAACGAGAGGTGCAAACCTTGGCTTGGGTCCACCAAGGCGTCCCACCCGGCCTGCCACGAGCACCAGCCCCCCACGACCGCACTGGCTCGGAAACATTTCGCCTTGGCCCAAGGAAGGCGGTCCTCACGCAACGCGCTTTGGGCTGCTCGATCGGTCAAATCCAAGCCCACAGCGAGGGCCTCAGGCTCCAAATCGTCGTTGAGGCGAACCACGCATTCCACCTCGTGGTGGACTTCACCCGGGTGCTGCGTGACGGGCAGGGGGCCTTCTTCGTGCAGGCAAGCGGCCGGCTTGACGAAGATGATGGGTTCAGCCGCCGGTTCGTTCCCGAGTTCAATCGCATGTTTGGCGAAGGTCCGAATGGTGCACCACATGGCCATAAGGAACGCCGTGCGCCAAACCCACATCAAGGGCACGATGCCGAAGAATGAAAGCCAAACGCCCCCTGTGATGGCCATGGGCAACGAATGGAGCATTCGAAAACGGCGGCCCGTACGCCGAAAGAACATCGCTCCGTTGCTCAAACGCCTCGAGGCGGATTTGGAACTCGACCTGAACGTCGACGGGGCTTTCTTGGAAATGGCAGAATACGGACCGTGGACCGTGGTCTTTGTTGACCGGGTCCCTCTGGTGGTTGAAGTGCCCAGCGAAAACGATGAACGGTTTGTCTTTCTCACGCTTCGCGGATTTCTCTCCCACCTCGACGCCCTGAAATGGGTTGAAGTTGACCACGGGGCCATTCCGTTTCTCATGAACGGCGCAGACTGTATGGTGGCCGGCGTGCACGGTGCAGAAACCTCCGTGGTGGAAGGCGACCTGGTGTGGATTCGTGACATGACCCACAAGCGCCCGCTCGCCCTTGGGTGGGCTTTGAGCGACGCAGAAACCTTGGTTGAGAACACCAAAGGCAAGGGCATCAAGACCGTGCATTGGGTTGGCGACGACCTTTGGGAGATGGAGTAGCGCTGAAACGTTGCCGCGCGAACACTAAAGAGGGAGCGCCGCTCTTTTCCTTTCATGAAGCGGGCCCTTTCCGTGATGATGATGGTGTTCGTGCTGGTCTCCATGGCGCCGACGGCCATGGCTGCTGGTTCAGAAGGCGGACAAGACGTGAACCCAGAAGGCGAGGTGCCTTTTTCGGTGCTTGAGCGAACCACCCCCTCCCAAGACGGTCTGTCCTGGAGCCTGTCGGTGGAACTTGCAGAAAGCGCCAAAGAAAACGGCACTTCACTGGAACTGACCACGCAAATATGCCTCAACAGCGGCGTGTGCGACCCGCCCGTGACGCACGATGTCGCCGAGGAAAACGGCGTCTACACGATGTCCCTGAAGCCTCCCGAAGACCACTCCTACGTCAACTGGCGAGTCAAAGCGACGTACGACGACGAGAGCAAGGAAAACTTCCCCGATGCCGACTGGTACAAGACATGGTCCACCTGCTACTACCAAGAGGGTGGCTACGGTGGTGTCCACGCTGATGGCGACGGTTGTGATGTTCCCGCTGCAGGCGGCGAAGAGGAAGCGTTGCCTGCTCTCGGCGCCGTGGTAGCCGTCGGCGCTGTTGGCGTTGCGGCTGCAGCCGTCGTGATCCGTCGTCGCTGATTACGCACCAGCGTGATGTTCAACAAGCCGCTCCACAAAGCGACGCTGGTCCATCGTCCACATCGTCAAGACGACCGTGACCGTGGACCGGTCGTTGGCCAGTTCGGGGCGCAGAAAACCGCTCGCATGAAGGTCACTTTGCACCAGCGGGAGATGCACTCCTTTGGCCGTAAAGACGCATCCATCTTCGGTGGCAGACGCTGAGCCAAAAGGAAAGCGAAGCTTGGAATCAACGGTTTCGCAACGAACGCCGCCGGCTGTCAAGAAACGTTTCAACGCAGACAACACCGCTTCGCCGTCGCTGTTGGCCCCGTCATCCACGCCGCCGTAGGCCGAAAGGAAACCCAATTCCGTTTCGTTTTGTTCCATCAGATGGTCCAAACCACGTCGGTCATCGGTCATCATCAGGCCTCCGAGGAAAGTTTGGTCCAACCGATGAGACGGCCATCGGTAGCGTCCACCAACAACGAAAATCGATGGTCCGTGCCATCGTCCTCCCACTGACGTTGCACGTCAACCGTGGTTGCGCCGCTGTTGTCCAGCAAGTCCCCGAAGTCCAGACCAAAGCCCGTGCCCGGGACCACCACAAGGTAGCCCACGGTGGTTTCGGGGTGAAAACCGGAGGCGGTGAAGAGCGCATCGGGACCGGTGAGAGCGGGGAAACGCTGGTCGTCGATGACTCTTGTTTCGATGTCGTGCAGCGCCAAAGACAAGGGAATAGCGTCACGATCGTAGGTGATCGAATCATCGTAAGCTCCCTTGCCGATGAAATCGCAACCAAGGTCGTCCCCCTCTGCCCCGCTCACGGCAAAATGCAACCATCCGGCCGTGCTGTCGGTGGCGACCCACGAGAGGTTCCATTCCGTGGAGCTTCCGTTTTGTGCGTTCACCGCCCGCCATACATAACCGTCGTTGTTCAGGGCTGAGGTGGCCCCTGACGCCACGCTGTTGAAGGTCGGTAAACACTCCATGGCGAGGTCCAAGGGGTGGGAGCGAAGCGTGGAATTGTCGGGGAGGTGGTCTTCGTTGGTGCCCCAACTCGAAAGGTCGTCTTCGTCCGGGTCAAGTTCGTTGGATTCTGGACGGTTATCGTAGGCTTTCCCAAGTTCAATGGCCTTCACGCCTCGCACCAAGGTGGTGCGTTCAAACGAATGGTGGAGTTCAAGTTCACCCTCGGGCAAGAGGGCTTCGACCCCTGCTTGCTGCCACCCAGCACAGTCGGTTTGAGAGGCTTCGCTGCTGCTGATGGCGATGTCGACGGATTGGCGGGCCGCCCAAGGACTTGAGGCGTCCAACCAGAGGTTCATGTTGGCGTAGCCCAAGCACAAATCACGAACATCCCTGTGGGTGGCCGTGACTTTCCACATGTTGGTCGAGCCGACCTTTTCCGAACCCGTCACGCGCCATTCCCAACCTGAACTTGTGCCCGAGGCATCCGTGGTGATGTAGGTGTTGCCGAAGAAATCCTCGAGTTCTACGGGAGCCACGACGATACCAAGGCCGGGGGAAAACGCCTCCAAGCCACCCAACAATCCGCCGATTCCGTAGGTAAACGCCGTTCCGCTGGAGGTCCCTTCGCTGTTGGTCAGCGAACCTTCAAGTTGCGTGGCCAGCGTTACGCGCTCGCGCAATTCCTTCCAGGTGGTCAGCGACAACTCGGCGTTGCCCGACGTTCCTTCGCTGAAATCGTTGCATTTCTGGTTGGTCCGCTTGTGCCCGAAGATGTCAAACTGAGAAAATTGCATGTCGTTGGTGCTTTCGACCGCCAACCAAGAGAGGCCTTGACCGCCTTTGACCTCAACCGCTCCCAAGCGGTCATCGGTGCGTTGAGTGAAGAGTTCCATTGACGTCCCTTCCACGATGGAGGCGTCGCTCTCCCCTTGGAAGAGCAAACGGACCTTGCAGTACTCGGGTGGGTCGTCGAGTTGGTCGGTGATGAGCGATACATATTCGCCCGTGGCCACCAACGTCCCGCTCGTGCTCTCACCGTAGCCGTCGTACGCTCCGTTGATTTGGTAGCCCATCGTGTCGCCGTACCGGAGCGCATCGGCGGTGAAGGGTTCCAGTTGGTTGTTGACGTAGTACCAACCTCCTGCGCCGAGAATCAACAGGGTGAGCAGCACCGCAACGGCTTGGGGCCGTCGAACCATTTCTTTGAGCGTCATGGGCGCAGGAGGTGCTTCCCCGATGGAGGTCGTTGTTCCCGATGCTTCGGAGACGCTTGGTTTTGATGCCTTTTCCACCAGCTTGGCCTCTTCCTCAACGAGGTCTGCATCAAGGATTTCCGCTTCGAGCACCATCTCCTCATCAGCCTTGGGAGGGGTTGTCACCTCGTGTTTTGCCGAAGGGGTGGTCGTTGTCGGCTCTGGTGAGGGAGAAGTTGGCGTCAGCGTGTCGTCGTCTTCCAACGAGAGCATCACGGGTTCGGACGAATCATTTGCCGCTGCGGCGGGCGTTTCGCTCTTTTCTTCTGCACCACCCTCCGTATCGATTTCGGTTTCATCCTCGTGAACGACCTCGTGGCCGTCCGCCGTGGATTGGAAGGTGGCGGTGGTGTCATCAAACACCTCGATGCCGAGGGTTTCGTTGTCAACTCCTGCGTCCAACAGGCGTTGAAGCAATTCGCTCTTCTTTCCCGTGGCCGAGACATCGTTCAGGACACAGAGCGCCTTGAGTTTCGCCACCGTGAGGTTGGTGGTCGGGACGTCCTCCATGGTCTTGCCTCACCAAACCGTAGCCTTGGGCCCTTTCAAGGGTGGCGTTCATTTGGTGGAAAAATGCATCAAATCCACGCGATGAAGCCCGCTTCAACCCTGATACGGTTCATAGGTGCCCTCGGCGTTCTGCACGTAGACGGTTTGGTCGTAGCTTCCGTCGGGCATCTTTCGGAAGAAGTAACCGTTTTCTGCGGGCTCGTAGGTCCCTTCTGTACCTGCAGGTGCAGCTTCGGCCTGGGGGCCAGGTTGGGCGAGGGCATCGGCGGCCGCTGCCTCATCAGGCTGAACGGGTTCTGCGGGGCTGGCCGAGAGGTCAGCATCGGTGGAAGCAGGCGGGGGGCCGGGCGGACCGTCTTGGGGCGGACCGGCGGGACCGGCCATGATTCGGGCTTGGCTGGCTTCGCTCAGCACTTTGGATTCGGTGCTTTCGGCTTCGCCCTCCAACATCTTCCGCATCGCTGCACCGTGGCGTTGTGCTCCGACAAAGGCAAAGGCGGAGAGCGAAAGGCACGCAACGCCCAAAAGCCCACCAAAGAACTGGTTGGGGTAGAGTTTGCCATTCACACTCATGCTCATGTCGCCGTCGGTGATCTTGGCGCCCGTGGCGTTGATGTACTGGGCAATCAAGCAATATTGGCCGGGGTCGATGTTGAATTCAAAGTCGTATTCGCCTTCTGAAAGAACGCGTTCGCTGCCCTCTTGATACTGATAGGCATGCGACTGGCCATCCTCGGCTTCCACCATCTTGTCCGAGAGGGAATAATCCGTGCAGTCATCCTGTTGAATGACGTAAACAGCGATGTTGATCGAGGGTTCGGTGGGCGGGTTGGAGGCCGTCACGGTGAGGCGCATCGGCACGTCAAAGAGGTCTTCGCCATCCAACGGCAAGCCCCACACCAATCCCACGTCTTTTTCCGCAGATTTGCTAAAATCATCAAAATCGGCCGAAAACGGCATCGGAAAAAGCGCGAAACCAAACAAAATCGCTGCAATTCCGAGGTAGAGGAACACGTTCCAACGCGCTTTCTTCAAACGCTCTTGTCGCTCTTCCAGCGAGAGGTCTTCCATCAACTCGTCTTGGTCCTCGTCCACGGCGAGCGCCCCCGCCGCATCAAGTTCCTCTTCGGTCATGAAATCCCGATGGCCTGCGAGCACTTCAAAGGCGCGACATGTTTTCCACCGTCCGAGGGCAACCGATGCAATCAAGAACATGGCTGATGGGCGGGGCGGTATGACGCTTCGTCTGGCCGTTCTCAGTCGGGGGCCTCGCCTCTACAGCACGCGACGCATTGTCGAGGAAGCGAAAAAGCGTGGTTTGGACGTTGAAGTGTGCGATCCGATGAAGTTCTCCTTGGTCGTTGACAACGGTTCGGTCGATGTCTTGCACAAAGGCCGTCATTTCAATCACGAGGCCGTTATTCCACGGATTGGACACTCCATCACCCAGCACGGTGTGGCGGTCTTGAGACACATTGAACAGTTGGGCGTTTGGACCGCCAACACGGGCCAGGGTATCCTGCAAAGCAGAGACAAATTGCAGGCATCCCAAATCCTTGCTCGGAATCGAATTTCGGTCCCCAAAACCGTGTATGTTCGCGACATTTTGGACATTGAACAGGCCATTGAGACCGTTGGGGGTTTACCGGTGGTCGTCAAAGTCACCCAAGGGACCCAAGGGGACGGGGTGTTTCTTCGTCATACGGCGTTTGAAGTTCGCAATTTGGTGCAAGGCTTGTTGATGACGGGGAAATCCGTGCTCGTCCAAGAATACATTGCCGAATCCCACGGCACCGACATCCGAGCCCTCGTCGTCGGCGACCGTGTCGTGGCCTGCATGCGACGACGAGCAAGGGGGCGTGAGTTCCGAAGCAACTACCACCTCAACGGGACCGTGGAGAAAGTCGACTTGCCCGAGGCCTACGCCGAAGCCGCCTGCCGAGCAGCGCGTGTCCTCGGCCTCAACATTGCTGGGGTGGATTTGCTGGAAGGAAGAGACGGCCCGCTGGTTTTGGAAGTCAATTCCTCCCCTGGTTTGGAGGGCATCGAGAAAGCCAGCGGGGTCAACGTGGCGGGCGCCATCATCGAATACGTGATGGACGACACGGCCTTTTCAGAAGTGGACATCGGTCAATTGTTGCGAACAGTGCCCGGTTCGGGCGTGCTCTCCCTGCAATTGCGCAACCACCCCAAGATGGTTGGAAAACGGCTCCGCGATGTCTTTGCTTCCGTG
>JAURDW010000052.1 GCA_030827745.1 Candidatus Poseidonia sp. | reverse complement strand
CCAGAAACCGTCCAACTTGGTGAAGAAGCTACGTTTGTCGTTCAAGTCAAGTTGACAGGAGAAGGCGAGTACACCGAAACCGTATCGGTGCTCGAACCTTCTTTCGTACCGATTGATGAATTTACTTGGGACGAACAAGACTCGGGTTTCCAACTCTCTTTCGTTCCTCGTGTGGTGGGGCAACACATTGTTTCTATCGCATTCGAGAACACGGGGGAAACGCCCATGGCAGCAGCATTTGAGCCCATGGTCCTCGGCCTAAGTGTGACCGCTCCCGACGAACCTGCTCCCGTCCTCACCACCCCCGGTCGCTTGGTCTTGGAGGAGCCCAATGTCGTTTGGTTTGAAGGGGGCGTGAACCACCGCTCTATCGATTCCTGTGGAGTGCGTTACGAAGTTTCTGATGGAACGGAGAACAGCATTCCGTTGGACGAAGATGGAAAATGGAAAATCTTGCTCGACTTTACCGAAGCAACTTCATCAC
Organism: Candidatus Poseidonia sp.; assembly: GCA_030827745.1. Taxonomy (GTDB): domain Archaea; phylum Thermoplasmatota; class Poseidoniia; order Poseidoniales; family Poseidoniaceae; genus Poseidonia. The sequence continues at coordinate 10,729 of JAURDW010000052.1, read as the reverse complement.
ACACCATCATAACAACGGCAACGTGTGGTCTTTTCACCACACTTAGCGACACAACCTCGACGCAAATCGTCATCGAGGGTGCCGGGGACGATGAGGACGGTGACGGCATCCAGAATGCGAACGACCGTTGTCCAAACGGCATCGGGTCGAACGAGGGATGGCAGTCCACGCTCGCCACGGACGGTGACCGTGACGGTTGCCGGGACAACGACGAGGACGATGATGACGACAACGATGGCATCGTTGACATGCACGATGGGTGTTCCGAGTCGTACGGGTGGGTCAGCACCCCCAGTGCCGATTATGATTACGACGGTTGCCACGATGCCGATGAAGATGAAGACGACGACAACGATGGCGTAAACGATGGTCTTGATGCATGTCCTGTTGGCCGGAAAGGATGGTATTCCAACCGCTACAGCGATTGGGACAACGACGGTTGTTCCGACCTTGACGAGGACGACAACGACGACAACGATGACCATAACGATACTGTAGATTTTTGTCCAAAGGGTGTTGCAGGGTGGAGTTCAACCAACGAAACCGATTGGGACGATGATGGATGCCAAGACGTGGAAGAAGACATCGATGACGACAACGACGGTGTGAACGACATCAACGGCACCGGGGCAACCCTCGACCTGTGTCCGCAAACCCCGTTGAACAGTTCGGATGTCAATGAACACGGTTGCGCGGCCGTTGAACGGGACACGGATGCGGACGGCATCAACGACTTGGCCGACCGGTGTCCAGGTACGCCAGCAAACCTTGCCGTGAACAGCGTTGGATGTGCGGACATTGATGGCGATGGGGTGTTTGCCAACGTTGACGCCTGCAGCGACTCTCCTGCCCGATGGAGTGTTGATTCAGCGGGATGTGCCGTGATACAGTTGCCCGTTCAGTGGACGGACGCCACAGCGCTTGACGGCCCGATGCAAGTCGTGCCGCAGTTTTCAGTTCCGACACTGAACGGTTCGTTTAATTTCAACGACCGATGGAGCGGCCACGATGTGTATTTCTTCATGTTTAAGTACACCAATTCCGCTGGCACCAGCAACTCCGGTACGTGGGGCCAAAATCCCGGAAAGTTCATTCGAAATCTGCCACCAAACACCCACCTGTTCTACGGCTCGTTTGACACAACATACCGAAACGATGTTGTCCAGCAAAAAAATGCTGTTCTGTCCGGTTTAACCACCTCAGAAGAGGCGTATTGGGACGACCGTATCCACTACATAGACATGGATGCCAGCAACATCGGCGGTGGTTTAGGAGACATGATCGCCTCGTTCAACAACCCACTCTACATGGGCATCGACCGTTTCCAACTTGCCCGGGAAACCGGTTCCCTTTACGCATGGACCACCCAATCCAACGACCCGTACCACCTCTCGTTTGAGACAAACCAGTGGGTTGCTGAGTTCCCGACAAAAATACGCAGTGCAGATCCCGCCGTCCATTCCATTTCCGTCATGGACTTCCAGCGGCATACCGGTGGGTGGGGAGGGGGGTACGCCTCGTACGCAAACGCGACGTTCCAACTTCCGGGAAATCTCAGTTCATACGACACGTTGGAGGTGTACCATGAGCACGCCTGTTACGACCGCCTGAACCGGTATCAAAAATCGGACGGCACCTACGGCGGATGCCATGAGTGGGATTACTTAGCCCACCTCTACATCTGCGATTCCGATAACGAATCGGTCTGCAACACCGAAAAGGTTCGATGGATCACCACCTACGGAAGGGAAGGCATGTGGTTGACGGACATTTCACCTTACCTCTTCATGCTGAACGACGGTGAAGAACGCCGATTCAAGTATTCAGGTGCGAATCGTGGCGATTTGACGGTCACCTTCCTGTTCAGCAATTGGGGGAGTGGAGAACGCTCGGTCAACGGCACCTTTGCCTTTAGCGGTGGTCAATTTGATGGGACCTACAACAACGAATCAAGGTACAACCGCCAACTCAATTTCACCGTTCCCAGCGGGACTACACGAGTTGAAATCGTTGCGACCATCACCGGACACGGTTTTAACAAAGACACGGCCAATTGCGCAGAATTCTGTGACCACCAGCACTATTACACCATGGGCACACACCAAACCTACGAATGGCACCCCATCGTTTACAGCAGCGAGGGCTGTGAAAACGAAGTCAACAACGGCGTGGTTGCGAATCAATTTGGGTCTTGGCCGTTTGGTCGTGCAGGGTGGTGTGCTGGCCAAGATGTAAAGCAATGGACCTACGACATCTCTGGTTGGGTTGACAATGCCTCCAACAATCACCTCGTCTACCGGGGATACTTCAACGGCGCTGAGTACGTACCTTCCGACGGCGTTGGTAACGGCGGACGAAACATTCGGGCCGTAGTGTGGGTCGTCTTCTACGGACCTACAACTGCGTAGGCACCGGCGAGCAGAGTACCTTTGATGCCCGTGAGTCAACGTTCGTGGCGAGGGAATCATAATCGCTGTTTCTTCGGAGGGGTACAAAGCCTGCACGACGAATGGATGTTTGCAGCTCGACCTCGGAGGCGTCCATTTTCGAAGTCCCAGAAGCTGAAACTACGTTTTCTTCCATCATGGTTGAACCTGCATCGTCGGCACCCCCTAACAACGCCATTTGCGAAACTGCAAGCCCCATCGTGGGCCAAGAGGCCTGAATATGTTCGATGTTATCAAAGAACAGGCGTGAAACGGCCACGTGACGCAAATATTCGGAAGACCCTGCGCCCAAGGTGTGTTTATTTTGACCTCGGTTTCGGCGACCGAAGGAGTTGGTTTCCAACTGAACCGGCCATGCAATAAACGACGTAAAGCCCGAGTCGTGTTGTACCAAAGACCTGTCTTGAAGTTCCCTCAGACAGCGCATGTGTTCAATTCGCTGAGACGATGATTCTCCAAATCCAATGACGTTCGTGGCGCTGGTTGTCAAGCCAAGAGATTGGGCTTCCTCCATCACGCGCAACCAGTTCGCAGGTGAACCTTTCTTTGGCGAAACGTCCTTGCGAACATCGTCGACCAACATTTCGGCTCCCCCGCCGGGAAGACCGTGCATACCGGCATTTTTGAAGGCCTGAAGAACCTCTAAAGTGCTCATGCCGCAGACTTCCGCAACGCCTTCAATTTCAATCGGGCTGAAGCAATCCAAATCGATCGATGGGTGGTGGGTGGACAAATACGCCAGCAGGTTTGTGTACCACTCTATCGGCAAATCAGGATTGACGCCGCCTTGCATGAGAATCCTCGAACCACCAATGGCTTCCAATTCAGCAACACGCGCAGAGATTTCCTCGTAGGTCTGCGTGTAGGTTTCATCGTGACCTGGTGGACGATAAAACGAGCAGAACTGGCAGTTGATGGTGCAGATGTTGGTGTAGTTGATGTTACGGTCCACAAGATACGTTACATGTCCCTCAGGATGCATCTTCATTCTCCGGGTGTGCGCAGCAGCCATGAGGGCATGAAGCGGAGCATCATCGTAGAGAACAACGGCCTCATCCGGCGTGAGCCGCAAAGCCTCTGCTGATGTTCGGCTCCATGCATGTTGGCGTTCGAGAATGGCTTTCCAATCCATGGCCATGACCTCCTCAAAGGGGGACGCCAACAATGCTCTCGATGGCTTCAACGGACTTGGGGCAATCCTCAGTTAGAATCACTGGGCCATCGCTGGTGATGAGCACATCGTCTTCGATGCGAATTCCAATGTTTGCGTATCGTTCTGGACAGTCGACATCGGGTCGCCAAGCGCCGAAATAAAGACCGGGTTCGATGGTAAGGCACATACCAGGTTCAAGAAGACGGGGTTCGCCACCGGGCTTGTAAACGCCCACGTCATGAACGTCAAGTCCAATCCAGTGACTGGTGTTGTGCATGTACCATTTCTTGAGTTCGCCGCTTTCCATGTTCAGGGCTGCCTCGACGTCTTGCTTGATGACTCCAAGTTCAATCAAACCCTCTGCCAAGACACGGCGTGCCGCTTCGTGCGGTGCCGTGTAAGCCTCACCAACTCGGCAGGCCTGAATGGCTGCACGTTGAGACCGAAGGACCAGGTCGTAAATCTCTCGTTGTGGTTCCGTAAATTGACCAGAGATGGGCCAAGAACGGGTGATATCGCTTGCATATCCTCGATATTCTGCTCCAGCATCAATCAAAATGACTTCATCGTCACCGCATGTATCTTGGTTGGTGGTGTAATGGAGAATGGTGGCGTTCTCACCACATCCAACGATGGAGGGGTACGACCAACCGGATGCTCCAGCATAGGAGAAAAAGGCCTCAATGATGGATTGCAGTTGGAATTCAGTCACTCCTTCACGGCTGTGGCGCATGGCCAATTCGTGGGCAATGCTGGCCACCTTACTCGCATACACCATCTGCTCAATTTCAGATGGTGATTTTCTCAAGCGGAGCTCTGCAATGATTCCAGACGGGTCCTCAACCGACACCGGTCCCGAACCGAAGTGCTGCCTTGCACGGTCGCGTTTTTGGACGGCAGATTGGACAAGTCCGTCAACCGCTGGATTGACACCCCCGCGAAGGAAGACCCGTTTCGCATTGGTTAACCATGATGCAAGGACGGCCTCCAACTCATCGTTGTTGAAGGCCTCGTCGACTGGGTGCAGTTCAACAGCCCCTTCAACACCTGGTCGCCGACCTTCCCAGATTTCCTTCAGCGTATCCTTTGGTTGAACAAAAAGCGACGTGATCCATGCACCGTCCACGTATCGGAGAACAAAAACCGATTCGGGTTCCGCCCAGCCCGTTAGGTAGAGGAGGTCACTCGATGTACGGTATCGGTACTCAACATCGTTGGAATGGACAGCAAACGGGGGCGAGGAGAGGATAAGCAGGTCGTCGTTACGAAGTTGGGCTGTTAAGCGAGATTGGCGGTCTCGATATTCTTGACCCGTCGTGGGTCTGGGTTGCTCCGGTAGCCTTGCATAAGCCTCGGCGAACATGATTCATCCTCGTGCTTCATCTTCTTCAATCGTTGCATCAACTCCGTCCACCTGAACGAGATGTTGAGGTGAAACTTCATGCGTCACTGGTCGCCATTTTGGAAGCTCACTTTCGCCTTCTTTTCGTTGTCGAACGAGCAAAACGGTGATGGCGAAAATCAAGAGGAGAAAGAAGCCCACCAACGCTGGATGGGTGAGCGGGCTTTCCACCGAAACGGCGGTGGGGTCTACGATGATGATGTTGACGCGTTGGGTATCGGTCGCCCCGTCGTCATCAAACACAATGAGTTCCACGCTGTAGGAGCCTGCACGGTCGAAATTTTCGCGAACCAAAGAAGGAAAACCACGGATCGATGTCGAATTGTTGATGACCCAAAGGTAGTCGATGGGTTCGTTATCGATGCTTGCGTTGGCGTTCAAACTCCATTGATGGTCCGGACCCAAGAGGATGGGAACTTCGTTCGTGATGAGAAGATTGTCAACACTGATAGCTGCCCGAGGTTGCAGATTCAGCACTTGCGCCTCCGCATACACGGTCACCGTGTTTCCAGCAAGATCCCGCACCGTGGCCTCAATTCCATAAACGCCAGATGAGGCGTAAGCCAAAATCAAGTGGGTGTTGGATTTGCGTTCGTCTGGAAGGGGTGCACGAGACTGGCCATTTGGGTCGGTTAAGACCCATGTCACAAAAAACGCCGAACCGTCGTATCCATCGTCTCCGTTCGCAAACACATTGAACGGTTCGGACTCTTCGGGGGCATCAGGTGCAGTGATCTCGACGTTGGGTGCTGTGGTGTCATGAATGAGGCTCAACCGAACGTTTTGAGAAGAACGCAACAGTTCGTCGGTTGCCGAAACATCCACACGCCAGATTCCTTCATGAAGTCCCATGTGGGAGGCATTCAATTCCACCAACATGGTTTGGTCGATGAAGGAAAACGGAAGCGATTGACGGAGGGGGGCATCAAGACACACCTCAAACGGTGCTTCGCAAATTGTTCCAAAGGCTTGCAAGGATGACGAACCGCTTGCGGGGAGAACCAACGGCAGTTCGACCACTTCAACATCGTTCACGACCAGCGGAGAAACACGGTCCAATGGCGACTGGCCGGTGGCGTAAGCCTCGTCCAAGAAAACCGGACGGTGATGTCCTTGGCCAACATAGATGATGTGCGTTGTTGAAGTCGATGGAACGCCCTCATCGGTCATCTCCAACTCGATATAACATGTGCATTCTACGGGACCTACATTGACAGAAAGTTCCCAAGTGTACGCACCCTCTCCCACCGGACGAACAGCCGTGAGGTACGGCCCTTCGAGCACGGTGATGGGTGTAGAACCGCTAATGTTGACAATGGACCATGCGGTTTCGCGGAGGGGTGCAGTGGATGTGCCGGAAAGGTTGACCCATTCCGAAAACAGCACCCCTTGGGATTGGTCAAAGGTTATTGAAACACCTGGTGCAGATGCCGTCTCTGTTGCACTGGCATGGGGCATGCTGTTCGATACTGGCATGAGAAGCAGCAACAACAGCATCCACGCAGGGGCGGAGATGTAGGTTGGCTTCATAGCAGAAACGACCTCAGTCGCTAAACGGATCGCACAGTTCACCCTGTCCGGGGTAGGACACAGGATTACGGGGATTGGTGTCCCACTTGTACTCGCAGAAGTTCACGTGCCCATCGCCATCGGTGTCGACCATTCGGTCCGCACCGTCAAAGGGATCGAATTGGAAGTGATATTCCCAACCTGTGGCCATGCCGTCGTTGTCGTGGTCTTGGTAGTAAACTTCGGGACCGTCGTTCCAATCATCACCGTCGGTGTCGTTCGTGATGGGGTTGGTTCCGTTCTGCATCTCTTCAAAGTTGGTGTAATTCTGAAGGTTGTCGTAGAAGCGTTGGCCGTCAGGCGTGCTTGGGTCAATGTTGCATTCCGAGTTGGTGGTGTCGTTGTATCCAGGACAATACCGCTTGATCAACCCACTACGGTTCAAACCATCACGGTCGGGGTCTTCAAACCCATCATCAATGCCGTCGAGATCGCTGTCGGGCATGGAGGGGTCCATCACGCCACGAGCGCCATAAACACCAACGGATTCGTTGTCTGCGAGGCCCAATTCAAAGGCTTGTTGCGAATAGAAAACCTCCCAGCCATCTGGCAGGAAGTCGCCGTCGGTGTCGTCATCGACGGGGTTTGTGTTCCACCGGTCGGGCGCTTCCATCCCGTTGGCGAGGGTGTCGTTGTCAATGTCAAAAGTGTCGTCTTTCAAAGAACCAAGGGACGGGTCCAAGGCCCAACGGCCGTTGCAGCCATCGCATAGGGTGTTCGTGGGCATTTGGAATCCGGTGAGGTTCATTTCGCTCACGGCGAACTTGGGTTCGAGGGTGAAACCACCAAGCCAATTGAGCCAGACATATCCGCCGGGTTGCATGGTGCATGAATTGGATTGTGTCTCTTCACAGCCGGGACGGCTCCACGTGGATGTCGCAACCCAAAGGCTGTGAGAATTGGTGTTGTCTTCTGCAGACTTGACTTGCATTTCCCATCCATCCAGCATGCCATCCGCATCGGTGTCGTTCAGCAACGGGTTGGTAGGGTTCTGGAACGGTCGAGGAACAAAGAGGACTTCCTGTCCATCGACGAGTCCGTCGTTATCGGTGTCCGAGTTGTTGGCATGCGTGAGGAAGTTGTCTTCGCCAGCGACGACTTCTTCGCCGTCTTCCAAACCGTCGTTGTCGGTATCAAACATGCACGGGCTGGTCGAGTAGGTCTCACCATCCCACATGAAATTGTCACCGGCTTCCTCAAGGTCAGTTAAGCCATCAGAATCGGTATCGGGGTTCGAAGCGTTTGAGCCGCCAAGGTTGCATGTTGACGAGAACTCTTCGTAATCCGAGAGCCCGTCCGCATCCGTGTCGTACAGGCCAGGGTCGGAAGTGACCCATGTAGTCTGCACCCCGCGGTTCACAACGAGGATTTCCCAGCCCATGACTTCAATGCCGTCAATGAGACCGTCGTTGTCCGTATCGGCGTTGAGAGGATCCGTGCTTCGGCCATCAAGGATGCCGTCTTGGTCCCGGTCGTTGGCTTGGTATTCCATGACATTGGTAAAACGCTCTTCTTCCTCAACGATGTTGAGCCAACTGAACAACCGTGAATCAACGGTTTGGCCAAGAGAAACATGAATGCTGTACACATAACCATCCACAGGTGCACGCAGGGCAATCACCTGTTGGTTCCCGCCAGCGAGGGTGATTCGGGCAGAGGCGACTTGTTGATTGGTTTCAACTTGGTCGCCAAGTTTGACGTCGATGGTGTGAACGATAGCGGTGTTCTCAAGCGTGTCGTACATCACATCGCCGTCGCCATCGAGGTCCCAACCGTCATAGTCAGGGTCTTGGTCCCGGTTTTGAGCTGAGCGAGGGTGAAGACCGTTCGAGGCTTCCCACTGGTCGGGCATGTCGTCTCGGTCGGTGTCTTCCAACCACGGCGAGGTGAAGTTCCCCTCGCCGAACAATTGTGCAACTTGATACTCTTCGAGGTTGTTCATGCCGTCTTCGTCCCAATCGCCGTATCCATCGGAGGCGTTTGCGGGATTCAGCACATAGGCTGCGTTGGGGGCCATTGCGGGTATGGAGTAGCAATATTCGAAACCGTCGGGCATGCCGTCGCCGTCGGTGTCCCAGTCGGAAGGCCCGTTGAGAAGGCCATCGTTGTCCATGTCCATCATGAACCAGCTGCGTTCAACACCGAAAAACGGGCCGATGCGCGGCACAGGGTCAAGCAACTTCTCATTGCATTGTTCGCCCATGCCCATGTACATGGCGATGCTGGCGTTGGCGACCTCAACAATATCGTCGATGAGGTCTTGATCGGAATCTCTTGCCGTGGGGTTTGTCCCAAAGGCTTCCTCCTCGAAGTTGGCGAGGCCATCATCGTCCGTGTCGAGAACCATGTCGCATGAGTGGCGGCCATTGGACGCCAAATCATCCCAATCAGCCATGCCGTTTTCCCCATTGAAGCGTGATTCAAGCGCATCGACCATGGCTTGGTCAAGGAGCAAGCAATCCCAATTTCCATCGAGCGGATTGAAGAGCACAACCTCACCACCGGGGGTTTGAACGCCCATCGTGTACAGGGATTCCCACCGGTCGTTCAATCCGTCGTTATCGGTATCGGCTCGCTGCGGATCTGTTCCAAGCTCGGCCTCTGCTTGGTTGGTGAGGCCGTCTCGGTCGGGATCGCCGTTTGGACCTTGGCTCGGGTCGGGCCAGGATTCCGTTTCGTTTTCGAGGCCTTCGGCTTCGGTTTCCTCGCTTTGAGTTGGGTCAACCTCCAAGTCTTCGGATTCCCCGTTGTCGAGCGGATTGAGCCCGTGTTGAACTTCCCAACCATCGCTTAAACCGTCGTTATCGGTGTCGGGGTCGTCGGGGTCGGTGCCGTATTGTGTCTCTTCCAGTTTATCAGAAAGACCGTCACCGTCTGAATCGGTCGCAGATTCCATCGTTTCGGATTCCCCCCGGATATCTTCTTCGACGGCGCTTTCGAAACCACCCACGTTTTCGCTGGTCTGGAAGAAACCCGAAACGCCCACGAAGAGCGAACCGAAAATCAAGGTGGAAACAATCGCCACATACGCCATTTGGTTGTGATTAAGACTCATCCGACATACCCCGCACATCTGTGCAGACCTGATGAGGCGTTGATTCGGTTATGAACCTTGACCTGTTTTGGGCAGGTTTCAAAGCACGCCGAAGCATTTTGAAAGAAGCATCACGAATAATTTACCTTCGGAGATTTGATGTGAAGGTCAACAAATCCAGTGGAAATTTCAACCAATGCACGGGCCCGGCTTCCGTAACATCGCTCCCACATCGCAACCAACAGGCCACAAACGACCGCTGGGTAGGGTGCTTGAATGCGAAAAACAGCGAGAAAGTCCCCCTCTTGCCTCGTTTCGAGCACGTTAACCTGACCCAGCCCCCGATGCTGTATTCGCTGGCGAACATGCGCAATCCAGTCCTCATGTGCCAGAACATACACCGGGTAGGTGCTTGCTCCAAACATGGCCCGGGCAGCTGAAGCAAACGCAACAAAAAGCCCCTGCTCTGTCCCGCCTTCGGCGAACTCCATCCACGACACGTCAACGGACGTGTTGAGAGGACGACCGAGCAGAGCGCTTTCAAGGAAGTCCAAAACAAGGGTAGGCATGAAGAAACTTCGCTGATCGCCGTAGAAAAAACCATCTTGACGAACTTCAAGGTCCAAGCCCAAGACCTCTCCATCGGCCTCTACGGCCTTCGACTGACCCCAAGTCGGTTCAGTGGGTCGAGGTGCGGGTTGCATCGGAGAGGGGTGGGGCGTAACGTTCCATCGAATCAGTTCGGATTGGGTTTGCTGCCAGTCAATGTTGAGTCGTTTTGCGGCGAGATGTTCCTCGTGAGCGAGTGCAAAACCGACAGCCAAGGTGTCGTGACACGGGGACTGAACAGAACCGTCACCAAACCGGCCCCAGCCCATGGTGTTCGCCCGTTCGAGAAGGGCACGGCGAATTTTACGCTGACCGAAAAACCGAGGTATTTCGAAGGAAGGGTTCCGCAAGAAAACTTCCTCCGCATCGGTGGCAGCGTAGAGAATTTTTCGCCCGATAGGGGACTCGAAAGATTCGTCGAGATATCGGAAAAAAATCTCTGCTTCCAGCACACCCCACAAAGAAATTCGGTTTCCCGTCGCGTCCAGAAAACAACCGTTCGCTCCAAATTTGAA
>JAURDW010000051.1 GCA_030827745.1 Candidatus Poseidonia sp. | reverse complement strand
CCACCGGGCCGTGAATGCACTGGTTCACCACGACAACGGGCAATTCGCGGTTGACGCACCGCACCAGGCTCCGCCAAAGGGCTTGATTTTCCGGTGCATCGTTTTGCGGGTCGTCGATGGGGAGGTGGCCCAGTCCTGTGCCGTGGACGATCACGCCTTGGACGCCAGTACCCACCACTGCCTCGATGTGTTCCGCATGGAGCCAAGGGCCGGCGATGAACTGTGCAAGGCGTTGACCGGTCTCGTACATGGCCGGTGACGTGTTCACCTTTCGCTCTCTTGCAGTGGCTCGGGCCGTTTCGTACCACGGCAAGGTATCGGCGACCCAGCCCTCCGTGGTGTTGGCGATTCGAGAAATGATTTCGCCGTTGACGGAATGAAAGGCATCCCGCCGTGAAGAGTGCATTTTGCGAACGGCAAGTCCTGAGTGAACGGCCATCACGCCGTCGCTCGAGGTTTCGTGCATCACGACCACAACGCTGTCGCCGGCATCACCGACCGGCAAAGGTCCGTGGGCTGCCCAATGGACGGCGGCAAGAAGGTTCTCAGCCGCGTCGGATGACCCTCGGTCACTCGAACGTTGCGAGCCCACCATGGCAACGGGGCCAGCCGGACGTTCTCCTTTTCCTGCGAAGGCGAAACTCAGGGCGGCGGAGGTGATGTGGAGGGTGTCGGTGCCGTGTGCAACCACAACGCCTCGGCAACCGTCTGCAAAGGCATCTGCACACGCTGATGCAATGAGATTCCAATGGTGGGGGCGGATGTCATCGCTGAACATGTTACCGATTTTGACGGCGTCCAGGCGTGCAAAGGTCGCGAGTTCGGGAAGAGCATCCAACAGTTCGTCAGGCTCAAACCGAGCCTCGACGGCTCCGGTTGCATAATCGACTTTCGAAGCGATGGTCCCGCCCGTGTGGATGAGGCGTACTCTCGGGAGGTTGCTGCCAGCCTCAGGGGCAGAAAGGGGTACAGAAGCGGAAGGTGTCGGTGCTTCGATGGGTTCCCAGGACACCAAGGCTTCCGTTGGAAAACTGACGTTGTAGCCGTTGTCCAACTTGAGGGTGATGTGTTTTGGGGCAGCAGGGGGTAAAACCAATCCGTGATGTTCGACCTCACCGTTGTGGGTGGTGAACGTTGCTTTTGCTCGGTCGCCGGCCTGTGGCACCTTCACCATGAACTTCGCTGTCCGAGTCGCACCATCAATGAATCGCTTCACTGAGAGAGGTCCTTCACCTTCTCAACCAAATCCATCCGCCGCAGGCGCCAAATTCCTATCGGGGTCATGGCAACCGCAATGAGAACGACGCCCGCCATGAGTTGGTAAGCCACGCTCGGGACCACGACGATGGCGACATAGAACTGCCATGAGGAGAAGGAGGCCGCCAAGCCAACAGCACCCCCGTAGGCAAAGGCAACGCCGACCAAGCCTCCAATGACGCCGATGAGGAGGCTCTCAAAGAGCAGCATGAAGCCCAGGCTTCGGGTTGAAGCACCCAAAACACGGAGGGTGGCGAGTTCAAAGTCCCGCTCGGCGACATTCATGATCATCGTGTTGAACATCACGGCAATCGTAAACATCAGACCCAAGTACATCATGGCTTGGAAGATTTGGGTCTGTTGGTCAATGAGGCTGTTCATCCCATCGATGAGCGTTTGGCGTTCGACCACACCCATGGAGATTTCTGCAAGCGAAGCATCCACTTCGACCCCTTCTGGAAGGGCGAGGTACATCGAGGTCGCATTCACGCCCAGAGCCTCTCCAAGTTCGGTCCTCTGGAAGTACATGGTTCGTGCCAGTTCACCCCGTGTCACGCCAACGATGTTCACCTCGTGTTCGGCGCCGTTCAACAACACCGTGTGTTGTTCGCCGATGCTCCATCCAAGAAACGTCATGGCACCTTCGTCGACCATCACTTGGCTTGAACCGGTGCTTGACTGCGGACGGACGCCATCGATGACGGTCACGCTCCGCATGCCGGTTTCAAAGGAATCAAAGCCGACAAGGGTGAACACTCGTTCCAAGCCCTCGCTGTCTTCCACCGAACCAAGGGGCATTTCAATCAAGGGTTCAACGGTTGCTCCCCGCTCATTCGCCCACGCAGCAACAGCAGCATCGCCGCCCTCGCTGATGTAGACTTGGGCATCCCAGGATTGTTGCTCTTCTAGACCGCCAACGATGGTGTCTTGAAGGCCAGCGGACATCATTTGAACCGACCCGAACAGCATCAAGGAGATGCCAACTGCGAGAAAAGTCATCATCAGGCGAATCGGTTTTCGGACGCTGGAACGAATGGAAAGCCCCAGCGTGGTTGGCATCCATGAAGTCAGTCGGCGCAGGACCGTTGAACCCACGCGCATTTGGTTTTGTCCGCTCAAGACCTCCAGCGGGTCAAGCTGGCTCGATTTCCATGCGGGGAAGGCCCCCGAGAGAAACACGACAAACATGGTGGGTGCGATGATGCTGGCGTACAACGAAAACGGAACTTCACGTTCCGTGATGGGCAAACCGACGATGCCCTCGTAGAAGTTCAGCATGCCGTTCACCCCCCAAGGCCCCATCAGCGCTCCGATGGTGCACCCAACAGCCCCGATGGCAAGGGGCGCGATGAGGTACCCCGTCATCAACGAAGTTCGGTTCACGCCGAGCGTTCGCAGAACGGCGATTTCCTTTGCTTGGCTTTGAACGAGGCGTTGCAGACTGAGGACGATGGTGATCGAGGCGATGGCCGCAATCATCACCGTGAAAGGAACGCTTGTTCGCTTAGCCCCCTCCAGGTCTTGCCGCATGAGTTCCACCGGTTCGTTTTGGCCCCGATCGCGCACGCGACCTTCCAAGTTGGCAGCTTGCATGGCGTCTTCCACAAGGACCTTGACGGCATCGATTTCGTCCCCTTCGTAGGTTTCTGTATCGGGCAGATCAAAGGACGGCGTTCCCTCGACATCCAACAGGAGGGTGTTGCTGGCGCCCAGTGAGGTGTTGGTGAGGCGAGCCATGCCGCTGTCCGAGAGGTAGCCCACAACGAACTGCCCGGATTCAGGTGGGAAAAGCGAGCCTTCCGGTGCCAGGAAGACATGGAGGGCATGGTAGCCGACGCCGACGATGGTAAATTCGGCGGATGAACTGCCAGCCCCGATCGCAACGGTGTCGCCGAGTGCTAGTTCGAGTGCCTCAACGACATGAGCGTCGATGACGATTTCATCGGCGCTCGAGGCAACACGACCTTCGGTGTGGCCCTCAGGCATCCAAATCTTATCGGCGTTGGCATCGGGCGGGATGCCGTGCCACAGAGAATTGATGATGTGGGTTCCGGTGCCGTTGGTATGGAACATGGTGCCCTGAATGATGGTGCGCCCCTCGCACGAATCAAGGGCGGCGACGGTAAGAGGCCATGAGGCTGAAAGGGTGTCGCAAAATGTACCCACCTGCTCTGCAGACCACGAGGCGCTTCGGTTGTCAACCCAGAGGTCGGCGAGGTTCGCTCCGGATTCATCGTCGCTCTGAAGAGTTTCATACATGCCGTCAAGGTTGTGCGAATAGCCGCCGAACGTCACGCCAGCGAACACACCCACCGAAACCATCATGACCACGGCCAAGAGGCGAAGTTTGGTCCGCCAGAGGCTACGAGCCAAGCGTTTGTTCAGGAGCGCTGACATAGCAACACCTCAGGCTTTTTTGTCGCTGGACACCTGTTCGTCAGAGACAATTTTTCCGCTGTCAATTCGAATCACTCGCGTGGCGTATTTCACCAAGCCTTCGTCGTGTGTAACGAACACCGAGGTGATGCTTTCTTGCTGACAAGCACTCACCAAGGCCTCCATGACCTTGTTGGACGTTTCCGTATCGAGATTGCCCGTTAGTTCATCGCCCAACAACAAGGTGGGTCGCTTGGCGATGCTTCGGGCGATGGCCACTCGTTGCTGTTGACCGCCGCTGATCTCACCGGGGAACCGGTCCACTTCAGCCTCCAAACCGACGAGGCCGAGCAATTCCTTCGCTCGGGCAGGATCTTTTTTTCCAGCCAACTCCTGGATGAGGAGGATGTTCTCGAGAACCGTGAGGTCCTGAAGGAGGTTGAAGAATTGGAAGACGTATCCGATGTTCTCTCTTCGAAACGAAGTCATCTTTTCCGATTGGTTTCGGGGAACTTCCTCGCCAAGGAACCGGTAGGTGCCTCCTGTCGGGCTGTCAAGGGCCGAGAGGCAGTTGAGCAACGTCGTTTTCCCGGACCCCGATGGGCCGAGCAGGATGACGCGTTCTCCTTCATGAATCTCGAAACTCACACCGTCCAAGGCTTTCACCACGCCCGCCGGCGTCGTGTAGTGACGCTGCAGGTTTTCCATCCGAAGCAATGCATCTGCCATGGCGCTCGTCTCGGGCCACAAGGCGTTCCCTTTTGAGGATTCAACCCGAGTGTGCTCAGGAATGGTGCCGGGAGCGGGGCTCGAACCCGCGACCTTCGGATGTCTCAGACACCACAAGGGGCTTGCACGTCATACGATCGCCTTGGAGGCTGCCCTATGAGTCCGACGCGCTACCAACTACGCCACCCCGGCCTATCCACTGCGTGCGCCCTTCCCTCTTTGAACAAATCGGCACCACGAGGTGAACAAGGTCGCTCCAATCCGCTACCAGCCACCGATGTGTTCTAACACTTGCTCGTTCCCCCGAGGCCCATGGTGGACCTCAAGACGGCCATGGCGGCGGCGCAAGCCGAGCGCAAAAAACGTGATGGGGCAAAAACCGACGAGAAGAAAAAACGACGCTCAGGGGCAGATTTAGGCATTGAACCCTTTGACCCAGCCAAGTATGCGCGGAAGGAAAAGGCCGATACAGCCTCCATGTGGCTGGTCATTTTCTACGCCTTTGTCGTTACGATGTTGATGCGTTTTGTGCTCATGCCATCCACGACGCTGGACAAGACCGACGTGTTGTATTTGCTCCCACTAACGATGATGATTCTCATCCCTCAACTCCATCGGATTGTCATGCCCGAGCGGTTCAAAGAACATTACACGAAAGGGACTTGGTTCAAAGCCTTCTTCCTCTACACCTTCACCTTCCTTTCCCTCTCGTTCTTGGTGGTCAATCCACCTTTTGGCGACATCGTCGCTCCACAACTCGCCCAAGACTGGGGCATCGCCGTGTTGGGTGAAGACGGGAACTTCACCTATGCCGATGATATCAAAGGAGGCGTGGAGTGGACCCTTGAGGACGGTGAGTATCTCCCCGGCTCCGCTTGGTTGCTTTTCGGCTTGGCCGACAACGTTGATGAAACCGAAGCGAACGTCACCGTTGTTCATACCTTGCTCGGCGTTGAAACCAACATGGATTCCAACACCACGTTTTGGTCAACGTACGGGGACGAGGTGGGCACATGGCGAACAGCCACCAACAAATCTGCTCCCATCTTTTTGCCTCATGCCGATTTGGATCAGCCCTTCGCCATTCATCTCGGTGAAGGGTTGGCCATCGGGACCCATGAAATACACGTGACCATCACCGAGGAGGGCAATCCTTGGAAGAACACACGAACCTATGCCTGGGTATTCAATGTCAATCCACCTGCCAATTCAGCGGAGTAGGTCTCCGTAGGTCGTGACAAGATCGTTGAGTAAACGGTCGATACGGCGTCGGTCATGCCACTCTGCGGCCACTTCCTGCATGGTGCGTTGACGCTTGGCCCGGATAAGCGGGGCGGCAAACGTCCAGCACAAAGCGTTCTCAACCAGGATTTTCCATCGCTGCATGGTGCGATGGCAACGGCTCACCAACACATCTGTTTTCGTGGGGCTTGCAGTGAAAGTGAAAGTGAAATTCACTTGAGGAGGGTGACAATTTTGGCCGTGAGGGCGTCGAGTTGTATTTGCTCCCCGCCCCCTTCAACAAGCCGGTAGTCAATCTCCGCCATCCATTCCGTCAGCGAGAGTTTGGCGGGTTCATCGAGGAAGTCGGCACTGTACAATTCTCGGTGCAACTGGTTGACGAAGTCCGTTCCTGCCAGCCCGAACTGGTCAAGAACCTCCCTCAAGCGACGCCGGGCAACATGAAAGCCATCGTCCCGGCAAGCCATGAGGTATTGGTGAAGTGCTTCAGGCGGTGCGGTGGCTGATGTTTCGTAGACCAAGTCTCTCGAGACGGTGGTGTTCAACGCCGCTGCGACCTGAAGAGCAGTGAGGGCTTTTCGAAGGTCGCCCTGTGAAATCCGCGTCAAGGCCTCAACGGCGCCGTCCTCGAGCACGAGGTTTTCCAAACCCGCAACGTGAACCACCTGGGCGGCAACGTCGGCGTCCGCAAGCGGACGGAACCGAAACACGGCGCAACGGGATTGAATCGGTTCGATGATCTTCGACGAATAGTTGCATGAAAGAATGAAACGGCAGGTTTCAGCGTATTGCTCCATGATTCTGCGGAGGGCACCTTGAGCGTCGTTGGTCAAGGCGTCGGCTTCGTCCAAGAAGATGATTTTGAAAGCCGCCCCACCGTACGGTTGCGTGCGGGCAAATTGCTTCACTTTGCTTCGCACGCTCTCAAGTTTCCGCTCGTCAGAGGCGTTCATTTCAAGCAGGTTTTGACGGAAATCATCGCCAAAGATATCCTTCGTCAACGCCATAGCAGCGGTGGTTTTTCCAGTTCCTGGTGGGCCGGCAAAGAGGAGGTGCGGGAAATTTTTGTGGCCAGCATAGGTGCCGAGCCGTTGGACCACAGCCGCTTGGCCTCGAATTTGAGCAACCGACTGCGGTCGGTGTTTTTCCACCCAAAGCTCACTCATGCTCTCCGCTCTCGTTGACGAGCCTCCTTCAACATTCGCATGCATTTTTCCGCCCACGACGAAGCAAAATTTTGGCGGCGTGACGTGAAGGTCAACGCCTTTGAGGGAAAAGTCCCTATAATGGGGAGTGGTGTAAGGGATGAGTCCCATGCGTAGCCTGCGTAACCATTCTCCGCGAACCTCTGCACTTTTGCTCGTTTTGATGTTCTTATTCGCTGACCTTGCCCTCCCCCACACCATGGAAGGATGGTCCGAATTGGAGGACGATGCTGCGGTCAATCGAGTGGTTTCCACCCACGCCATTCATGCAGACACCTACATCACGGCCGGTGACCCAACCACGACCCACAACACTTCGGCCACCGGGATTTTGGCCGAGGGCTTGTTAACGGAATCTCGGTTGCTGCTTCGTTTTCCGATGAACGCAACGTCGAGCGACACCGTGCACGAAGCCAGTGTTGACCTTCAATGCACCACCACTGCATCGGGCAGCACACGCATGGTCGCTTATGTTGGTTCGATGAGCCGAATGTGGAACGGTTCCTATGCCACCTGGGGCGTCTATGAGAACAACATGGTCTGGGACACTATCGGCGCCGATGGTGCCGCCGACCGAGGGGCATGGGAGCCCCCGACCACGATCACCAGCAACGGAACCCTTTCCTTGAACGTGACTTCGCTTGCACAATCGGCAGCCAGAGCCAACAGCGCTTACCTCTCGGTCATCGTTGCTTCCGTGGGTGCGACCTATTCGTGCGCCATGTCCGAGGCCACCGCCACCTCTTCCAGGCCGCAATTGGTGCTCGACACCTCCACGGGGGCTGCGACTTCAGGAGCCACGGTGGTCCCGGATTTGCCCGTTGACGACGGCATGCCTTGGATGGAGAGTGATTTTCTGCTCACCCCCGTGACCACGCCCACGCTCAGTTACGCCTCCAACACCGGTCAAGACGTCGAAATGCAACTCAGCAACGCTGCCGATTGGCGGTCGTCCTCCGACGAGGACTGGCATTTCTCGACGCTTTGGTCCTCGTTCACCACTTCAGGAACCGCAGGGTCCTATGCACTTCCCTCCTCCCTTGCTCTTGTCAACGGAACCACGATGCACATGCGGGTTCGGGCCGTGGACGCCAACGACCAATGGGGCGATTGGGAAGAGACGAGTTTCCTCCTGCCTGCGTTGGATGTTGCGGACAACGGCGACGGCACAGCCACCCTCACCCTCGCTCCGGACGACACAGGGCTTGAGGATGATTTCTTCCAAGACGCCACCGTCAATGAAGTCTCAAAGACCATCAATTACGGCGACGATGTCACAACAGAGTCCAGCATGACCTCAAGCAAAGAGCGCTTGATTCACCTTCGTGCCTCGCTCAACCAGCTCGGCCTCCACGACAACCTTACCATCGTCGACGCCGAATTGGCCTTGACTCGGTCATCGTACTCAGGCGACCCTGTGGTGTCTCTTCACGGCATGGAAGAGTCCGGTCTCTGGGTCGAGAACGAAATGACATGGAACATCATGGGCACCAACGGTGTTCAGTGGTACGACGGGGGCCGTTCCAACGGGACGGCTGCCTTTGCACTGGCGGACGGCAACCAAAGCAGCGACACCTTCTCCTTTGACCTGAACCATGCGGTTCAAAACTACCTTGACGGCGGTGACGAGGCACCGCTCGACATGCTCCTTGCGGTACGTGGCAAGTTTGAATCCTACACCAACGGGGAGGGCATCGTCTTCCACTCGTCAGAGGCAGCCAGTACCGGCAACCTCCCCGTCTTTTCGCTCACCTACGAATGGGGCACCGGAACGCCACCCGCTTCCGTGACGTTGACCGACCCTGCAGAAGGCCTTGCCATCTGGAACAAATCCGGGCACAACCTCTCGGGGAACACCCAACCCTCGCTGAATTGGACGGCCCCTTCCTCGGGAGATGAAATCCTGTTTGAACTGGCCACCGATGAGGACTTCCGGTTGCGAGAGATGCGCGTGGACACCCGCGTGGACAACGATTTCTCTCCTAGCGACGGGATTCTCAACATGACCGGCGCCAACACGCTTGAACTTGGGAACATGTATTTTTGGCGCATGGCCACCGTGAACAGCGACGGTCATTACAGCGCTTGGGTCGCTTCGAGTTTCTTCATCTCACAACTTGAGAGCGTTCACCTCGGCAACGACCGGTACCAGTTCAGCCTCCGTCACGGCAACGGTTCTCTTGACAACCAGTACCCCTCCTGCATGGACACCTACATCGACAGCTCAGCGGTCAACGACAACTACGAGGGTGACTCAGAAATGACCATCGATTACAGCACGTTGGGTACGGAAATCACGGCGGTGATGGGGTGCAACCTCGTCTCAAACCTGCTGCCAGACGGGTATGCGGTTGAATCGGCTCATCTCCAACTCACCCTCACGTCGACCACCTTCGGGAGTCCGACGATCGGGGTTTGGGAAAACACCCAGAACAATTGGTCGGCTGAAGACGCCACGTGGTCCAGTTACGACGGCTCCAACTCATGGGACACCGCCGGGGCGAAGGGCGTGGAGCGGGGCTCCTTGCTCGACAGCGTGAACGTTGGCAGTTCGTACAACGAAGGGGACGATGTGGAATGGAACGTCACGCTGGCGGTTCAAAACGCCATGCGGGATGAGCGCCGCGTCGACTTCATCGCCGGTATGCTCGGAGTCGGCTCCGGCGTTTCCCGAACCGCATACTTCAGCACCGCTGAAGATTCCGCTGCCAACCGCCCTCAACTGACCTTTGTCTACGTGCCTGGCTCGGATGCTGTCCCCAGCAATCCGGTGCTCACCGCGCCGTTGAACGGGTCGTGGTCGGTCGGTACGGGGGTTGACCTTACACCCATCACCCAACCGGTTTTGAGTTGGAACTTTAGCGGGGCGATGTCGCTGGCTGGCTACCTGGTGCAGCTCGACACCCAAGCCGATTTTGCTTCAATAAACGCGGATACCTTTGCTTCTTGGAACGATGCAGGCTTTGATGTGACCAACGGAACATACACCGTCTCAAACGACCTCGATGTGGGCGAAACATGGTACTGGCGCGTGCGTGCCGTGAGCAGCACCAACCAGATCGGCAATTGGTCAAACGTGTATCATTTCCAAGTACCCGACCTCGACACCACCGTCTTCAACAGCACCAAGGCATCCGTTACGCTCAAGCATCACGGTGCTCTTCCAGCTCTCAACGTACCGCATTTCACCGACACCTACGTGATCGAAAACGGAACCGGGTCGGACAGCACCTATGAAAATTCAACCACGCTAAATGTCGGTGAAACCTCCACGGGCTATCAAGCGGCCTCGTTGATTCGGATACCGTTGAGCGAGGTCCCTCAACCGTCGGGCGCTCGTGTGACCGATGCCCAACTGGCTTTGTTTGCTGAATACGGGTCAGTGGAAGGCGAATCCATCGCCGTTCGCCCCGTCTTGCAAAGTTGGACCACCGCTGCCAACGCCACCACCTACGACGGCGTCAACACCTGGTCCCAGCGAGGTGGCCGGGACATTGGCGTCGATGTCGGTGCCTACTCCGATTTGGTTGAAAGCACAAGCGATGACTGGATGACGTTCGATGTCACGGAGGCCGTCCAAGCAGCCTTGGCGAGCGGCCAAAACCACGTTTCGCTGATGCTCTATGCCTCAAGTCAAACCACCGACCTCGTGACCTTCACCTCCACCGAAGGCAGCGCAAGCGAGCGGCCTTATCTGGAACTCACCTGGGAGGACGGCGTGGTGGCCACGCCAACGGTCAGCGGCACCAACGCTGCGCCTGCCTCTGCAGCCATTGTTTGGGACACCAGCACCCACGCCATCAAGGCGGACCGAACCCCCACCTTCACGTGGACCTACAGCGGTTCAACCGCCGCCACGGATTGGCGTGTGTTCTTGCTTGAGGATGCGAACAACGACATGGCGGGGCTCATCACTTACGATTCACGCATCAATTCACAAGACTTTGACCTCGTTAACCTGAGTTTCACTCCCTCAACGGACTTGGATTCGACCACCGAAGTTCGGTGGATGGTCCAGCCCATCAACAACGGAATGCTTGGGCCCCGCTCCTCATCCACCAATTTCTACCTGCCCAACGACATGAGCGACGAAGTCGACGCGACCACGGCGTATGTTGAAATTCAAGAAGGCGCCTTCATACCCAGCCTCGCCTACCCGAGCGTGACCCAAGACACGACGCTTGACAGCGGTGCGACCCAAACCAACCACGGCAGCGATGCTTCCCTCTACGTCGGACGAAGTCGGGTTTCGACCACCAATGCTGGCCTTCGCTCCACAAGTTTGATTGAAATTGATCTCAGCAATCTGCCCTTCCCCTCGGTCTACGAAGTGAGCGACGCCAGTTTGGAACTCAACGCCATCGCAGCCTCCCAAGACACGCTCATTTCCGTCTCGGCCATGGCGTCCCCGTGGTCCGAATCCTCGACATGGGCGTATCCTTCTGGAAACAATTCATCCTGGCTTGGCACCGGTGCCTACCGTTCCTCGGACGCCAATGCACCCTTCAACGCCGCCCAGTGGGTGAACACTACGGGGACGGTGA
>JAURDW010000050.1 GCA_030827745.1 Candidatus Poseidonia sp. | reverse complement strand
AAAGGGCCCCCTCTGATTGACGTGTCGGAGGAATGGTCAATTAGAAGGTGTACGAAGAGAAGGTATGGCAGAGGACGGGAAAGGAGAAACATCAACGACGAGTATCCTCTTTCTTGCTGGAGCCATTGGTATCGGAATTTGGTTCCTCACTGTTGCTTCAGACTTTGCGGATTCTGGCACGAGTCCAGTTTACGCCGTGTTTTTTTTCGTACCGATCTGTGGTGTATTTCTTATCGTAGTCGTATTGGCAGAGGTCGTGAAATCACTCTCTGGTTCCAGTAAAAACAACACAAGTGGTGAGAATTACAAATATTGCCCGATTTGCGGTGTAGCTAATCATCTGGACAGGAAAAATTGTGGCTCTTGCAAGAATAGGCTGCCCTGATAATCCAAAGCATTGGGTGATTTGGCTGAAGGATTACAGGGTCAACCCACAAACCCACTGATTCGTTTTGGGCCAATCAAAGGGCTCGCAGTGGGCTTTGTCATTGCCTACGGTTTGCCCGGGTGCCTCGTCAAAGGGGCCCTCTGATGAGGTCAAACGACAAAACACAACGCTTGCACGCAGCCCAGGTCAGGCGTCAAAGTCCAAGACAACTTTACCGCAGTCTCCCGAGATGGCCAGTTGAACGCCTGCCTCAAACTCCGATACTGGAAGACGGTGGGTCAAGACCTTGTCGACGTCGATGAGCCCACGTTGAAGGAGATCGTGCATCGTGTCCCACGTTGACCACATCTTTCGACCGTTGATGCCCTTGAGGTGAAGGTAGCGGAAGACCACCTCGTTCATGGGCACGTTGGGCATTGATTGACCGTACACCGAAAGGACGTTGACGTAGCCTCCCATTCGGGTGGAATGGATGGTGTTGGCCAAAGCAGCAGCAGAGCCGGAAAACTCGCAACTGTTGTCCACGCCGCGCCCTTCGGTGGCCTCGAGGATGGAGGCGACAACATCGTCATCTTTCCCCAGCACGAGGTCCGCTCCGAGCTCCTTCGCCAAATTCATGCGGTAGGTGTTGTCCCAATCCACAGCGATCACCTTGCTCGCCCCCATGGCTTTGGCAGCGTTCACCGCAAACAGGCCGATAGGGCCCAATCCGTGGACGGCTACGGTGGCCCCTTCCACGGGACCACCCGTCAAGGTGTGAATGGCGTTGCCCAACGGGTCTTGAATCGACGCATGACCCGGGTCAAGACCCTTGGGTACATGGCGGGCGTTGACGGCGGGAACGACGAAGTACGGGGCAAAGGCGCCGTTGCCGTGCACGCCAAAGATGGAGCCGTTTTCGCAAATGTGGGCGTTGCCTTCCTCGCACCGTGGACACGACCAGCAGGCGAGGTGGCATTCGACGGCGATGTGGTCGCCGACGGCGTGGGTGTCGACATCCGAGCCAAGCCCGACAACCATTCCGCTGGTTTCGTGACCGGTGATGGTGCCCAAAGGGACGTTTTTCCGGCTCCAATCGTCCCATTTCCAAATGTGAATATCGGTGCCACAGATTGATGTTGATTGGGACTTGACCAGCACCTCGCCGGGTCCTGCAGAAGGAACGGGGTGGGATTCAAGGCTGAAGCCGCCTTCTTCGTCCCGGGTTTTGGTCCAGGCGGTCATGGTCGCTGGGATGGAATGCACAACTCGCCCTCGATTGGTTTCTTGCTGGCCACCTTTTCATTCTTCGCTCACCGTGTCCTCAACGACGGGAGGCTCCACGGTCCGAAGATGAGGTTCGGTATGTTGATAGGGGAGGCGCGACGGCCTCAAATCCCGTTGATGGTGCAATGAAATACGTCGTGGTCAGCGGAGGCGTTCTGTCAGGTCTTGGGAAAGGCGTGACGGCGAGCAGTATCGGCGTCCTCTTGAAAAGCGCAGGACTGCGCGTTACTTCAATCAAAATTGACCCGTACCTCAACAGCGATGCTGGCACGATGTCCCCGTTCGAACACGGGGAAGTCTTTGTGCTGGACGACGGTGGAGAAGTTGACCTTGACCTGGGCAATTACGAACGTTTTCTCGACATCAACCTCTCCAAAGACAACAACCTCACCACGGGTAAAATTTACGCGAAAGTCATTGAAGCCGAGCGTCGAGGCGACTATTTGGGAAAGACGGTTCAGGTTATTCCTCACATCACCGATGCGGTGCAAGATTGGATCGAAACCGTGGCCGCGCGTCCAGCCGATGGCAGCGACGAGCCTCCCGATGCCTGCATCATCGAACTCGGTGGGACGGTGGGCGACATCGAATCGGCACCCTACGTCGAAGCGCTTCGCCAATTCCAATTCAGAGTTGGCCGGGAAAACGTCACTTTTGTTCATGTCTCCCTTGTCCCCGTGATGGGGCCCGTGGGCGAACAGAAGACCAAGCCCACCCAACACACCGTCAAGGAATTGCGAGGCCTCGGTATCTCGCCCGACATCCTCGTGTGCCGTTCTTCGGCCCCACTTACCGACGAAACACGAGAAAAACTCGCCGCTTTCTGCCATGTCAAACCGCAGGCCGTGATGTCAACCCACGATGTGCCCAACATCTACCACGTCCCCTTGATGCTGCAAGAACAAGGGATGTGCGACATTCTCGGCGTGGACTGCCATAGCACCGACCTGCTCTCGCAGTGGGCCACGATGGCGCACCACCTTGATACGCTCACCGAAGAAGTGCACATCGCCATGGTGGGCAAGTACACCGACCTTTCCGACGCCTACCTCTCCGTCATCAAAAGCCTGCAGCACGCCGCCATGGCGGTTGACCGCAAACTGGCCATTGACTGGATTGAAGCCAGCCACCTCGAGGCGACGTGGGAAACAACCGAGCGAGAGGCGGCGTGGTCTTTGCTACGAAATGCCCACGGGGTTTTGGTCCCCGGTGGCTTTGGTGACCGTGGCATTGAAGGGAAAATTCTCGCAGCGCATTACGCACGGACCGAATCCGTGCCCTACCTCGGCATTTGCCTCGGCTTGCAAATTGCCACCATCGAGTTCTGCCGCAATGTCCTGGGGCTCAAAGGCGCAAACTCAACCGAATTCGAGGACAACCCCGAACATGCTGCCGTGGTGTTCATGCCTGAAATCTCCAAAACTCATCTTGGAGGAACCATGCGTCTTGGCAGCCGGCCAACCTTGTGGCAGAGCGAAGGCTCAACGATTCGAGCCCTTTACGGCGAGGGCGATTCGGTGGACGAGCGTCACCGCCACCGCTACGAGGTAAACCCCGATTTGATCGAACGAATTGAGGGTTCTGGCCTGGTCTTTGTCGGCAAGGACGAATCCGGTCAGCGATGCGAAATCTTCGAACTTGAAGACCACCCCTATTATGTCGGGGTGCAGTTCCATCCCGAGTTCAAATCGCGACCGGGACGGCCAAGCCCGCCTTTCCTCGGGTTGTTGCAAGCGGCTTCAAAGCGTTGACGCAAACAGATTGGCCGAGCGAATCAATCCAAGATGCTGTGGCCCACGAACAGCAGAACGACGGCAACGACCGAGAGGGCCCGTTGCATGTGAAGCAAACGGGCACCGCGACGGAATTCCTTCGGGGGCCATTTCTGTTGCATCAAGTACCCCGACACCACCAAAAACCAGAGAGCCCCCATCGCCACCCAAAGCGTCCAATGCCATTCGAGCACGTAGCCGTGAGCCGTTCCGACCGCAGCGGCAGCAAAGCCAATCCAATTGTGAGCGCGCATGTAACGCCGGTTGAACACGCCGAGCGATTTTTTGAACGGCCTGGCCTCCTTGTTGAAAAGTTCGGGACCGTTGGCGCGTAGCCACTTGAACAACGGCTTCCAGACCACGATGGTCAACGTGGCCACCATCAGCCAAAGAGCAACCTCGCCCGTTCCTTCCCCGTCAAGCCCGAGGAGCATGACGTCATCATCGTCGTCATCGTCGTCATCATCGTCCGCTCCAACCGTCGAGAGGGTCAGAAGAAACACGAGGCTGAAAAGCAAGAACCATCGCTTCATGGCCGCAAGGCTTCGTTCCTCTTCCTTAACACTCTTGGTCGTTCGCGTTTCGCCGTGAAGTTTTGAGCCAAGATTCAACCAAATCAGGCAAGAGGTTTCCTGCCGCCCCAAGATGAACCTCGTCAAAAAATTCGACGTTTGCTGGTGCCTCAGCGTTCACAAGAATCGTTTGAGCGCCGGCCTGTTTGGCTGCCTCCACCAAGCCTGCAGCGGGGTACACATGACCCGAACTCCCGACAACGACAAAAACATCGCAGTTGGAAACCGCATCGTAAATCCTCTCCATACCCAAGGGCATTTCACCGAACCAGACAACGTCGGGGCGCATACGGTGGGGTGTTGAACAGCAGGTACACGTCACAAATTCATCGCCCAACGAGGCGGCTTCCATGCGGTGTTCGCTACGACCGCTGACCTCGCATCGCAACGTAAGAAGTTGCCCGTGCATGTGATGAACGTTCTCGCTTCCACCTCGTTCGTGCAGGTCATCGACGTTCTGGGTGATGAGGAAGGTCGATTCATTTTCGCTTTGGAGCCGCGCCAGTGCCCGATGAGCTGGATTGGGCTCAACCTCGTTCATTTGTCGGCGGCGGGCTTGGTAAAACCGCCAAACCTTCTCGGGGTCCGCCGCCCATCCTTCGGGCGTGGCCACGTCCTCGATGCGATGATTTTCCCAAAGGCCACCGTTGTCTCGAAATGTTCGGACCCCCGATTCTGCCGATATGCCTGCCCCGGTGAGCACCACCACGCGTTTTCCTCTCATGGGCGCTGCTGTCCCGTGAGGGTTCTTCAAGTCAAGAGCCGTTCTTGTTGGCTTCTTTTTCACAAAATCGTCTGGGATTTGGCCTTACAATTCGGCCACGCGGAGCAGTCTCGTCGTCCTGAAACCTTGAAGGATTTTGACAAAGCGCTTGGTTTGAAAAGCTTCGTCAAGGTTTTCGTCGCCGGTGTCGATTCGAACCGCATCAAGACCGATGAGTTTGGACGGCGTGGCCACGCCCAAAATGTTCGCCTGACCGATGCAGCGCAGCACGCTTGGCGAGAGTTGAAGGTTGCCTCTTCCAATCAAAAAGCCTTGACCGCCCATCGGCGACAACAAAAGGAGAAGAGGGCGGGGATTTCCGGACCTGTCGGTATGGCTGCGGATGATTTCGAGGAGGGTGGCTTCGTTGAGGTCGGTATGGAGCGTCGCACCGTGCTGCACGTCGATGCCGAGCAGTGTCAATTCCAGATCGAGGTGCTCGCCCATGCGTCGCAAGGTACCTCCACTCCCCCAGACAACCATCAGGTCAGGCTCGTCCTCCAACAGAGCCGCCACGTGCTTGGCCAAGCCCTCAATGGTGTCGTCCTCACTGACCCGTTCCACTTGCTCCTTGGCGCCCTGCATAAAGCGGGGAGAAGCGGGCGTCCATGCCTCACCGTACATCCGCACCTTCCATTCACCTTGGAGGTAGACATCCTCGTCGAGGTCCATGACTTCCGTGATCGCTGTGCGAAGATCGCCAATGGCATACGCCAACACCACCTCTGCAGCGGCTTTGGGCGTCGTAGCAAAACAACCCGAATGCATTTTTACGCCACCAGGCACCCCGATGAGCGCTGTTTTCATCGCCTCGGAGCCGCACGATTCGAGAGCGTTCACAATGTCTCTCGTCGTGCCGTCGCCCCCTGCATACAGAATCGCATCGACCTTCTGGCCCACAAGTTCCTGCACCAAACGTTCGGTGTCTCCCGGGGTGGTCGAAGCAGGCGTGACCCCTGACCAAGCGTGTGAAAATGAAGACGATTCGGGCGCCCAGACGGAACCCATTCGACCTTCCCAACCGACCAAGGTGAGGGTGGTTGCGGTTCGGTTGAGGGAGGATGCGACCAAGGTGGCAAGATGGGCCAAACACCGCTCCATGCGCGGTCCTGCACGGTCCTGAGCGCCGGCCGCACGGGCTTCTTCAGCCCGCCCATCGCTGCCTTTGAAGCCCAATTTCCCACCCAATCCGGCATCGGGATTGACAACCAAGCCGAGGCGCATGAACTTGGGTTCGCTCGCCCCCTCAAAAAGGCCCGCGAACCAAATCCAGCCCGAACGCGCACAATTCACCCCAGCCTTCTTGAGCAGAACGACTCATGCATGAACATGAAAGGTCCACCGAACGCGAAGCCGAATTTGGATGATGTTCTCGCTCGAGATTTTGCTGAGCTCAAGGTGGGAGAAAAGAACATCCAAGCCGAGGCCGAACCATCAAACGAGACGATGGAGGACGAGGCTGCGCCGCTCCCACCGGTTCAAACACCCGTCGTCTACAACCAGCAAATCAACGCCATTGAAGACCGAGCGTCGTTTTCTGTACGGCCGCCATCTGCTGAGAAAGAAGAGGCGACAGAAGGGGTTGATGAAGAGGAGATGGCGTCGCATGTCATTCTTGAGGCCCCAACCAGCACCATCGGCGACGACTTCGACGTCGCTTGGTAGAACCGGGCGAGGACGGCCCCGAGCAGGCGCGGGATTGATAGCGGGGGTTCAACCCAGAGGGATTGACGGAGAAGCGGTGACCATGACCATGATTCACATCACGTTGCCCGACGGAACGGTCAACGAATACGCTGCTGGCATCACCTGTGCGGAGGTCATCACCGACGCCCTCGGCAAGAAACACGGTTGCGTGGCTGCCAAAGTGAACGGGTCGGAACGCGACATGTCTCACCAGCTGAACCAGCCCTGTTCTGTGGAAGGGATCGCGGCCGAATCCGAGGAAGGCATGCACATCTTGCGCCACTCGGCGGCGCATCTTTTGGCGCAAGCGGTCATGGAATTGCACCCCGGGGCCTTGCCCACCATCGGCCCTGCCATTGACCGAGGATTCTACTACGATTTTGCGATGGAACCCATTGCAGAGAGCGACTTGAAGGCCATTGAGAAAAAGATGCAGGAACTTGCTCGCCGAAACCTCACCGTTGAGCGGGTCGAACTCGACCAAGAAAGCCTCAGAGAACACTTTCAGCACAACCCGTACAAGGTGGAAATCATTGATGATAAATTGGAGGCTGGCGACGGTTCAACCATTTACAAACAAGGCGAGTGGTACGACTTGTGTCTCGGACCGCACGTCCCAAGCACGTCCCGATTGATGTTCGTGAAGTTGACCTCGGTCTCCTCAGCCTATTGGCGCGGGGACCAATCTCGCGAACAACTCGTCCGCATCTACGGCTTGGTTGAGCCGACGAAAGAAGCGTTGAAAGCCACGCTGCACCGTATGGAAGAAGCCAAAAAACGAGACCATCGAAAACTCGGCAAGGACCTCCAACTGTTTCACATCGACGAGGACGTCGGCCAAGGCCTCATTCTTTGGACGCCTCGAGGGGCCGTGATTCGCCAAGAACTGCAGGATTTCATCTCGCATCATCTTCGGCGGCAAGGCTACTCCCAGGTGTTCACGCCCCACATCGGTAAGCTGGACCTGTACAGAACCTCGGGCCATTTCCCTTACTACCAAGAATCCCAATACCCGCCGCTGGTCGAACGGGATTTGATGCTCAAACTCGCCGATGAAGGCTGTTCCTGCAGCGAGTTGTCGAACCTGATGAAAACCGGAGACATCGACGGCTACATGCTCAAGCCGATGAATTGCCCGCACCACGTCAAAATCTATGCCAGTCAAGCCCGTTCATATCGAAACTTACCGTTGCGGCTGGCAGAGTTTGGAACCGTGTACCGATGGGAACAGTCGGGCGAAATTTCAGGCATGACCCGGGTGCGAGGCTTCACCCAGGACGACGCTCATCTCTTCGTGACCGAGGACCAAATCGCTGAGGAAGTCCTCGGATGCATTGAACTCGTTCAGATCATCTTTGACAAACTTGGGATGGAGGATTACCGCGTCCGTGTGGGCCTGCGTGACCCGGATTCCACCAAATATGTCGGCGACCCCGCACGCTGGGACAAAGCGGAGGAGGCCTGCAGGGCCGCCGCCGCATCTTTGGGTGTGAAGTGGACTGAAGAGGAGGGCGAGGCGGCTTTTTACGGCCCAAAAATAGATTTCGTGGTGAAGGACGTCATCGGCCGAGAGTGGCAACTCGGAACCGTTCAAGTGGACTACAACCTTCCCGAGCGGTTTGATTTGACTTACAAGGGAAGCGACGGCGAACTGCACCGGCCCGTGATGATTCACCGAGCACCCTTTGGGTCCATGGAACGGTTTTGCGGTGTTCTCATCGAACACTTTGCGGGTCGTTTCCCGACCTGGCTTACCCCTACCCAATGTCACATCATCACGATTCGAGGCGAACACAAAGCGTACGCTGACCGAGTGGCCCAAACCTTGCGAGATCGCGGTGTTCGGGTTGAGGTGGACGATTCCGACAACAACATCATGAAGAAAATTCGGAACCACCGCAAACTTCAGCCCGCCTACATGGTGATTTTGGGCGATGGGGAAATGGCGCAAGAAACCGTGAGTTTGCGTGCTCGAAACGGCGACCAAGTGGCCGACCTTCCGCTTCAAGACTTCGTTGACCTTCTCGTGCATGAAATCGAAACCAAGGTCACGCAACCCTCCTTGGTGCCAACGCAAGACGAGTGATGGTGCATGACTTCCCCGACCATCATCCAAGGGTTTTCAACGGCGATGTTGGGGCCCTTGGTGCTCGCTTTTCTCACGGCGTGGTTTTTTTGGAGCAACGTGGTCCCGCGGCAACTCAAAGGCTTGCAGGTGGCGTTTCAAACCGGCCCCAAGACCTACGAAGTGCACCGTGTGACCACGACCGTTGAAGACGTGAAGCGCTTGTTGGGCCAACGTGGAACCCGCTTTGGCGTGGTGTCCTACTTGATGGCCCTTGGCGGGAGTCTCATCCTGTTGTTTGAATTTTTCAATTATCGGGGCGGGAACGCCTCGGGGTACCACGCGCCCTCGGTTGCTTTCGCTTTGATGCTCATCATTCTGCCCGCTTTGATATCAAGCGGAACATCGCTGGGAGCTCAAGTCATTCGCCCGATGGGCGTCAACCGTGCGACCATGCAAAACAGCACACGAACACGAAACGTCGCCTACGTGGCCTTGACGCTGGCTTGGCTTGTCCTTGCCGTGGCCATCAACGCCGTGCTTCAGGCTCAAGGGGTTTCGCAAACCAACCGTTACAGCATCGTGGCCCTTGTTGCGTTTTTGCCCGCAGTTCTCGCGTACGGCCGCATTCTTGGCTCGGCGTGGTACGCATTGAAGCAATCCTCCCAACAAATCGCGAAAGGCGGAAGTTCTCCCTTCCACAACCATTTGCCCAACGCTCGTCAACAATTCATCGCCCAAGTCGTTCACCTCAATTTGGTGGCCATGCCGTTTGTCGCCCTGAACACCTTGGTCTCTCTCATCGTTTTGCTTTGGGATCCGACGATGTTTACCCATTCCGACCAAGTGCTGAACCTCCCCGAATACCGGCCTCAAAGCACCTACATGGAAGAGGGCGGTTTGCTTGGCTTCGCCCTTATCGAACTGTTTTCAAACATTCCCCAAGCGGGGATTCGCGTCCCCATCGTCACCTCCCTGCTGCTTTTTTTGCTCCTGAACGTCGCCGCTATCGGCTTCCTGTTCGTGTATGAAGTGGCTCGAATTCTTTTTCTCGACGTTCAGGATGTCTCCGGCGTCGGAGGCATACGGCTTGCCGACAGCCGCTTGTTGCGCGCAGAGCCGATTCAACAAGCCACCGTGCTCAACTTCTGTTTCACCGGTTTTGCCGGCCAGTCAATGCTGTTGCTCACCTTGGCCATGATCACCTTTTGGGACTCAAGTTTCTTGCCTCAAGGTGCAGCGTGCGGTTCGTGGGAATCAACCGTCTGTACGGTCATGGAAAAAGACACGCTGGAGCAGTTGACATGGATGCTCGCCTCAGGGGGCCAAGTGGCTTTTTTGGCGATTTGGGCGCTGTCGTGGCGACGCGCAGGGCAGCTTGATGAAATCACGTTTGACGCCTCCATGGACGAAGACCGCACCCGCCTGCGGGGCATGAGCGACATGATCTACCTCAAACAGCGCCCGGTTCACGAATTGGTCGCTGCCGACGAATGGACAACCGCTATTCAGCGGTACGAAGCGATGTCGCAAAACCGAGAAGAGACGCTGGTCGGCTTGGACATGGTCCGTCAGACCAAGGCCCTGATGATGCTCCACGCCGCCATGGGGCGTTGGGACGAGGCAGAACAACTCGCTGTTGACCTGCTCGCTTTGCAAGGTGGAAGAGATGCACAAATATCTCGACTCGTGCTGTGCGCTGCCAGCCTAGCACAGCGGGATTACCGGGAAGCAACGCCCCGGCTCAACCTTCTGGGCAACGACGACGTGGAAGCGGTGCGATTGAAGTGGGTGGCCAGCTTGCTCTCTCCCAAAATCAAACTCGAGGCCGATGCCCGTTCCATGCTGAGCGTTGACCCGTTGACCAAAGACAATGCGCGTATGCTGAAGCGATTTGCTGACTTTGCGATTGGCTTGGGCGAGCGACCGCCACGGACGGCGGCTCAGCGAGCGATGTTCCTTGGGGAAGTGGGGCGAATGCGACTTCTTGGTCGAGGGGAGGAGGCCCTCAATCATCTCGAACGGCATTTGAGCACACCCGAAGGCGAGGGTTGGGTTCAAGGACGTTTGGTGAAGGCGTTGCTCAATCACGACGGCGGACGGACGCTGACGGCTCTTTCCAGCCTAGAAAGCCTCGCCCGTGAACATCCGCGGGACCCGAATGTCAAGTCGGTCATGACGCATTTCGCCCGAAAAGGTGAGGTCCCCATGCCGGCTTCCGAGTCCACCAAAATCGAATGGATGTGCGACAAAGAAACGGATTGGCGCTCGCAATGGCCTCGCCACAATGTCAAAATTCCTCCCGTTTTGGAAAACGACGACCTCAAGGCGCATGCGCTGCAAAACAACGCATGGACGGCCCTCCTCACCCCCGATGCTCGAAAGGCCTTGAGCGGAAAAAACGGTCATCGCTCCTTGCGCTCGGAGCTACCGGTGGGCCTTTACACCCATTTTTCGGGAATCGTGGTCACCATCGGGGGCATGGCGGTGGACTTGGGGCTGCCCGCCACCTATCGCCATGAGCATGCGGTACGCTCCGATTTGCTTGACCTGTGATCAAATCCTTCGGCGCAGGCGTTCCATGGCGGCATCGGCTTGCGCCAGACCTTGCAAACAGGCCTCAATTTTGCTTACCCCGAGCATGGATTCGGCCTCAGCGATGGCGTGTTCCACCGCCCGACGGTCTTCATCTTGCACCCCGAGGCCAGCGGCCTCGCATTGGTTTCGAAGCACCCTCCACTGGTCCATCACGAAATCATAGAGCTCCAACGCCTCATCGCTGGCATGGCCCTCTCGGTCCAAGCCAGAGGTCATTCTTTCAAGCAGCATCCCCGCATGACTCCACTGCTTCTCGTCAGCGGCCTCAACGATTTCGTCAAGGGCACGG
>JAURDW010000004.1 GCA_030827745.1 Candidatus Poseidonia sp. | reverse complement strand
CAAGAGGGACCTCATTCAATTTCTCCCGGTACAACGGATTGTTGAATTGACGGTCCAAACCGCCCCCGTGACTCATCAACCGATGGAGTTCTCGTGCGTTGGTTGGAACGGGGGCTTTTCCAAGGTAGTACGACGTCAGTTGTTCGGAGGAAAGTTCCGTGGCAAGCGACCGCGTTCCCAGAAGACGCTGGAGAATTGAAGGGTCGATGTCCTTGACCAAAAAGGCCCGAGTTTTCATCGACATCAGGTCTTCAAAGGCCGACATGAACAGGGACATGCCCAGTCTTGATGGAACGACCACTTTGGTGTGAACAATGCGCGCAGCACCCGAACTGCAGGCCTCAAGGAATTGCTCGAGACCGATAAGGTCAATGTCGCCGAACAGAATCTCATTTTTCGCTTCCCTCATCAGCAGGCTGCCATCCATGCTTCGATGTTTCTGCAGCAGGGCTTCGGCTCGCTGTTGGAATTGTTGTGGGCTGATTTCCTCAGCCCCCATCCGCTTTGGGATGATGAGTGAACGACCCGAAACTTCACGGAAACGCTTCGCAAAAATCTGCGTGTTGATGATGTAGCGCTCAATCACATCGATGTGGTTGTTTTCACGGAACGCCGTGTACATGGAAGCCGGGTCGACCTCTTGGGAGGTCTTGAGCAGCAGGCCGTTTTCGTCAAACGACATCTCGATGACGTTGATGCTGTTCGCTTCCGCAAGACCCGCCATGAAATACCCAAGAGCGGTGTTGAAACCCCGGCCACGGCATGTGGTGATCATGTAGGTTGGGAAGGAGCCGCTCACGACCTGTTCGACCAAGATTCGTTGAGGGTCGGGCACCTGGAATGAATCGAGTGAATGCTCCTCAAGGTGACGTGCAATGGCGTTGGCGACCTCGTTTGAAAGACCGTAAACATCACGCAGAAGAACCCGAGGGTCGACCTCCCGTCGCAAGGACACCATGCAGTGCCCAATCAAGTCTTGAAGGGCTTGGGACAGTTCCCTGCTTCGGCTCCTTGCCTCTCCCGACCAGGATGGAATGGTGGGGCGGTGACCCGTGACGCTCGTCACGTTCACACGGGTCCCCTGAATGTTGGTGACCCTGTAGGTGGACCCACCGAGCAGAATGACATCCCCGGTTCGAAGATTGGAGACGAAAGATCCTGAAAGTTTACCGAGAATAGAGCCCTCTGCGTTGAACACAAGGTAGGAATTGTCCGGCGCAATGGTGCCGATATTTGTGTAGTAAATCATTCTTGAATAGCCGCGCTTTCCAAAGATGTTTTCTTCCCAATCCACCCAAACACGGCGCTCTTCTTCGAGCATGTCCAACACCTCGATGAAATCGTCATAGGCGAAGTTTCGGTAGGACCATGAATTGACGATGATTTCGTAAGCTTCGTCGATGTCAAGTTCGTTGATGATGACAAGTCCGATGATGAATTGAGCGACAACGTCCAGGCAGTTTTGCGGGAAGTCCAACCGGTCCATATCGCCGGTTTGTATGGCGGCTTGCAAGGCAGCCAATTCCAAGAGGTCGTCCACACTTTGCGGTAAGAACCGAGCCCTTGGGATACCACCGACATGGTGACCGGCTCGGCCAATGCGCTGAAGGGCGGTGGCGATGTCTCCCGGGCTGCCAACTTGAAGCACCAAATCCACCGAACCGATGTCAATCCCCATTTCCAAGGAGGATGAGGTCACGACAGCACGCAGGTGGCCGTGCTTGAGTTTCTTCTCCACGTCCAGTCGGATGTTTTTGTCCATTGAACCGTGATGCCCAGCAACCAAATCGCCGAGGAACGGCCTGAGTTTCTGGACGATGGTTTCGGTCATTTTCCGTGTGTTGGCGAAGACCAAGGTGGTGGTGTGTGCGCTGATGAGGTCAGCAATCGCTTCGATGTTGTATTCAAGGATTTTCAGCACCGGTAGGTCGCTGAATTTCGGATGAGTGATGAGAATGTCCAAGTCAAGTTCTCTTGAACCGGATATTTTTGCGATGGATACGTTGCTGCTTTGCCCCCGTGCCTCACGGTCATCGCTGCTGACGAGGTATTCGGCCACCGTTTCCAAGGGCTCCATCGTGGCAGAAATACCGATGCGTTGCACGGGATTTTTCAACAGCGAATCAAGCAAGGAAAGCGTGAGCGATAAATGAACGCCACGCTTTGTCGGGACCATCGAGTGCAACTCGTCGATAATCATGTACTCCACCTCGCTTACAATAGGTTGAAACCGGGGCGATGTGATGGCGATGGCGAGACTTTCAGGGGTTGTAATCAGAATGTGCGGAGGGTTTCGTAACATCTTTTGTCGGTCGGATTGCGAAGTATCACCCGTTCGCAAGCCAACGCGGATCTCTTGTGCTCGGTCGGGAAGATAATCGGCTTTTATTTCTTCAAGCGGACCGATGAGGTTCCGCTGGATGTCGTTCGCGAGGGCTTTGATCGGCGAGATGTAAACAGCGTACACCTTCTTTTCCAATTTTTTATCCAGAGCGAGGCGAACCAGTTGATCGATGACGCTCAAAAAAGCCGTGAGGGTTTTCCCCGAGCCCGTCGGAGAACAGAGCAGCAGGTGTTTCTGCTCCATGATGGCGGGAATGGCGAGTTTTTGCGGCCGCGTAAAATCGGGAAACTTATCGCGAAACCAATGCCTCACGGGAGGGCACAATCGCTCAAACAAAGCTTCGGATTCGAGGGGGGAATCCAAGTACTCAATCTTAGCCATTGCTTTTGTCACGCCCTAATGTAGCGGAGGCGGAATACCGATTTATTAAGCATTCCGCTTTTTAGGAAAAACATCATGCCCATCGCGTGGCCCGTTTTTTCCAACGAAGAACAGGAACCGTTTGTTGCGGTTCGTTTGTCTGTAAAAGCGGGGAAGACAACGTGATTGGAGGTACAGCGACCTCATGGAGGGCATCGGTCGGGCAGGACCCAATGCAGGAAAGACAGCCGACACAGCGATTCTCCTCAACCACCACCGGTCGTTTTGCATGTTTACGCCCGATTGGATTCACAGCCAACGGAAGCAACGCCTCAAATGGGCAGTGATAGATGCAAAGGTCGCACCCAGTGCAGTCTTCTTGGACAATGGCGACCATGGATTGCCCCATGGTGGGGACTTGCTGCGCCGTGATTTAATGATGTGTCTCTTCAAAGGACAACTTCAGACCGGCAAAATCGGTGAAGTTCTTAGAGGCCTCATCCTAGCGAGGTATAGAGGCGACGACGGTGGTGGACGAACAACGACTCGAACGCCTAAACGGCATGCTCAAGCGACGGGGTTTCCTGCTGCCGGCGTTTGAAATCCACGGTGGTTCGAAGGGACTGTATGATTTTGGCCCTGTTGGGGGCCGCATGCGGTCAAAAATCAACCAAGCATGGATCGACCATTGGCTTGGTTTGGGAAACGTGGTCGAACTGTCGTGCCCGACCGTAACGCCCTATGCCGTATTGGAAGCGAGTGGCCATGTAGGCGAATTTTCCGATTTCATGACACAATGCGGCTCGTGTCAAGAGGCAAGTCGGGCGGATTCGCTTCTTGAAGCCCATCACCCCAATCCCGATGCGCTCAAACGTGATGAACTTCAAAGCCTGCTGGAGGCTGAAAAACCGCCCTGTCCAGCATGCGGAATGACCGACTGGAGCGAAATTCTGGCTCAGAACTTGATGTTCAACACCACCATTGGGGCGGGAGCGTCGGGCCGGCCGGGTTTTCTTCGACCCGAAACAGCACAGGGGATGTTCACGTCGTTCAACGCTCTTTACCGTCATTTCCGAGAGCGCCTGCCCTTCGGCGCCATGCAGGTAGGAAAAGGATACAGAAACGAAATTGCGCCTCGGCAGGGGATGATCCGCCTACGGGAATTCAACATGGCCGAATTGGAGTATTTCATCGACCCTGAATCACCCGCAGATGACGACCTTTCTGCGTGGGACACCGTTTCCTTTGCCCTCGTTCCAGATGGTAAGAAACCCGTTGAAATGACGTTGGAGGTTGCATGTCAACAAGGCGTGATACGCCATGCCACCGTCGCTCGATTCATGGGCATCACCTACGATTTTTTGGCGAAGGTTGGCATTGACATGAATCGTGTCCGATTCCGCCAGCATGAAAGCGACGAGATGGCCCACTATGCCATGGATTGCTGGGATGCCGAAATTGAAGGGAGTTTTGGATGGATTGAGTGCGTCGGGATTGCTCACCGAGGATGTTACGACCTCGAGAGCCATGAAAAGGCCACAGGGAAGAGCCTGCGTGCTCGACGTGAGTTTGACGAACCCCGCACCACCCTTGTTGACGCTTGGACCATTGACGGTGCAACCGCAGGACCTGCCTTCAAGGCCCTGGCCGGGCAAGTAAAGGCCACCGTCGAAGGGCTTCCAAAATCCACGACGTTCCCCGCTACTGTCGCCCTCGAAAACGGGGAGACCGTGGTGATCGAGCCCGAGCACGTCAAACCCAATCAACGAACCCTCAAGGAAACAGGCGAATGGTACATCCCCCATGTCGTTGAGCCTGCATTTGGTATTGACCGCATCATTTGGCATGTACTTGATCACGCCTACGCCGAACAAGAAAAGAACGGAGAAGCGTACACCGTCATGCAACTTGCACCAGCGGTTGCACCGGTAGACATCGCTGTTTTTCCGCTCTTTGAGAAAGAAGGTATGGACGATGCCGCCGCCAAGATTCACCAGCGGTTGTGCGGAAGGCCCGGCACGGTATCGATGTACGACGGGAGCGGGTCCATCGGCCGACGCTATGCCCGAGCCGACGAAATCGGCGTCCCTCAATGCATCACGGTCGATCATCAAACGCTTCAAGACGGCACCGTGACGCTGCGTGAGCGTGACACTGGCGAACAGGTGCGCGTTCCCATGGACAGCCTTTGATGAAACCGACCATGAACGGCTCAACCAAGCCAACCCTGGGTGAAGGTTGAAGAACCCTCCAGCGGATTTGCTGACGATGCAACAACCCAGCGATTGGACCGAGCGGCACCGCCCCCGCTCAGAACAGTTGTTGGAAGGGAACGACGTTCAACGAAGAAAAATCCGGGCTTGGCTTGATGAGTGGCAGAACGGTGCGCCCAAGAAGAAAGCCATCCTCTTGGTGGGCCCACCTGGAGTGGGAAAAACCACGGTGGCGAGAGCGATTGCGGAAGACATGGGTTGGAATGTCGTTGAATTGAACGCCAGCGACGACCGAAACGCTGCTGCCATTCGAAAAGCAGCGACCAGCGGGGCGATTCATCGTTCGTTGTTCCACGACCCCAACGCACCAGCCTCCCGAACGCTGGTCTTGCTGGACGAGGTTGACCATCTGAGCGGGGGGCTTCGGAAAGTGAGCCAAGACCGCATCCAACGGGCTATGGCAGGAGAGGAAGGGCCGAATGCAACCCTGTCGGGCGACTCCGGCGGAAAAGCCGAATTGCTGCGCCTGCTCGAGCAAACGAAACAACCTGTGGTGCTGGCTTGCAACGACGAAATGGGCTTGTGGGGGAGGAATTCATCGTGGCGCACCACAAGGGACCGATTCAGCAAGCACGTTCTCAAAATCAACTTCGTTCGGGCCAATGAAGAAGCGCTTCGGCGCATTGCACGCCGAGTCCTCCGAGAGGAAAACATCGAATTTGACGATGACGCTGTCGACGCCTTGGCCTCCACCAACCACGGTGACTTGCGAGCTTTGGTGCGCGACCTGCAGGTCATGACCGCTGGCCTTCACGGCCAGAGCCTTCAGAAAGCAACGGTCTTGAGCCACGTTGAAGCCAGTCAACGCGACGTCACCGTAGAGATTTTTCCGGGTCTTGAGAACCTCTATAGAATGCGCTCATCAAACGATGCTTCTTCCTTGATCCGAACGATTGACAAGGAGCCGCAAGATTTTCTTGCCTGGGTTCACTGGAACAACGCTTCTTTGTTCACCGATGGACCAAGTATACGAAGGGGAAGCCGTTCGCTGGCGCAAGCTGACCGGAACTTCATGGGACGCTTCATCAATCAAGCGCATCGTTCCACCTATTGGACGCAACACCTCACCGCTCTTTCTGCCTCCGTGGCAAATAAAGTTCCTCTCAAGGGAAAGTTGTACCCCAATTACCCCCATTTTCTCCGAAGAAGCGGCTCAGTAAGCCGTTCCAGTGTCCTTGGAAAACTCTCGGAGTTCTGTTCAACCAACCAAGCGTCTACCCGAGCAGATTTTCTTCAACCGTTGCTTACGCTGCTCCAACCGGATTCGCCCTTGGGCGACCCAGAGAATTTCACGGCGTCCATCGGACTGGGCCTCTCTGCAGAGGAGCACCTCTCCCTCACGGGCATGGCGAGGTCAAGACGCTCCTCAAAAGAGTTGATGGCGGCGTACGAGGCTGCGCTGCTCCTCCATGAAGCCGATTCGAAAGCGACGGACGTTGTCGCAGAAACCCTCCCCGAGGAGGT
This sequence comes from Candidatus Poseidonia sp., assembly GCA_030827745.1. Classification (GTDB taxonomy): domain Archaea; phylum Thermoplasmatota; class Poseidoniia; order Poseidoniales; family Poseidoniaceae; genus Poseidonia. The sequence continues at coordinate 46,636 of JAURDW010000004.1, read as the reverse complement.
TCAGCCCGAAGGGGTGTCAACGGCGGTGCCGAAGGAAGAAAGCGAGGACGGGCCTCCCGCAGGTCAAACGACCTTGTTTTGACCGCTTTGCTCATCCTCTCGGTCGAGCATCCGCTTGACAACAGCCATGCCTTGGCGTTCACCGTCGGATTTTTCTTCCCGGCGCCAGTTGTGGGGGTGGAGTAAAATGATCGCCGTGAGCAATTCAAGTCGGCCGAACCACATCAGGATGGACGTGATGAACAACGCTCCGGAGTTCATCGTCGCCCATGTCTCTTCAGGACCATAATCGCCGAGTGTTGGTCCGGTGTTTCCAAGCGAAGAAGCCACCACCATGGTGACGCTTTCAAACGACTCATTTGGCATGAAGACAGCAAGGATGACACTGGAAAAGAAAAACAAACCCACCCATACGAAAAGCATACCAACGATCAATCCAAGTTGTTTGTCCTCAACCACCTCACCGTTCATCCGAATTTGTTGAACCCTACGAGGCTGAGCGATGCGAGCGAGTTCTCGCATGGCGATTTTGAAGGCGATGTTCACCCGCAAGAGTTTGAGGCCACCTGCGGTTGAACCCGCACTGGCACCAACCACCATGAGAATGAAAAGAATGAGGTGAGCCACCAACGGCCATGATTCGTCCATGTAATTCGTTGAGGTGTAGCCGGTGGACGTTCCGAAGGAGACCGCCTGGAAAACACTCTCTCGAATTCCGGTCGTCAGGCCAACCCCCGAGGTGAACAAGGCCACTTTCAAAGCGAGAATTGCGATGATCATGTAAGCGAGGTAAAGGCGAAATTCTTCATCCTTAAACGCCCGACGAAATTCTCCTCCACGCACAAACCAGAGCAGGGCAAAATTGACTCCGGCCAAAAACATAAACACCACGATGATGGATTCAACCAAGGCAGAATCGTAGTAGCCAATGCTGTTGTCTCGGGTTGAGTAGCCGCCCGACGGCATCGTGGTTAACGCATGGTTGATGGAATCAAAGAGGTCCATGGCTCCGGTCAAATACAGAAGGAGAAACTCCATCAGTGTGAGAACGACGTAAAGCCCCCAAAGAGCCAATGCAGTTTGTTTCAACTTTGGGCGAAGGCGAGAGAGGGAAGGACCGGTGAGTTCTGCTCGGGCCAGCGCCATACCGCCACCAATGACGCGACTCAAAATCATCATGCCGAGCATGATGATTCCCATGCCACCAAACCATTGCGTAAGGGAACGCCAAATCAGCAATCCTCTCGGTTGGGCATAGATGCAGTCGGGTGTAGTTCCAGGAATACAATTTGGACTCATGGAATGCGAGATCACCGTGGCCCCTGTGGTCGTGAATCCGGACATCGATTCAAACCATGAATTGACGAAACCCCGAGCGATGTCCATGAAGTAAGCACCATCGGTAAACGGCCCGACAAAAACTCCACCAAACCAGTACGGCATGGCTCCAATAAACACCGTCACCGGCCAAACCAGACCCACGCCGACGAAGGCTTCCAAGTCACGCAAACGCTCTGCCGAGTTGGTGCGTGTGAAAAAGGCCAACATGACGCCTCCCAATCCCAAACTCATAACCACAGCTGGAAGAAAGGCTCGGAGGGCGAGTTCGAAACCATCGAGGTTCCACGAGATGAGAAAACAGAGAACAAGGGGGGCCGTGAGGGCAAGGAGAGTCCAGCCCAAAATAAGGTTGAGAACATCGTAACGCATGGTCACACCTTGAACCTCTTTTGCGCTTCAGAAACCCTGTCTTTGAGGCAAAAGACGACGACCCGGTCGTTTTCCAGCAGGAGTTCGTCCGCCAGAGGCTCCAAGGAACTCCACGAACCGGAAAGGTTCTGGCGTTTGATGAAAGCAGGGCGAAGCCAATCGGGGAAGTTTGCTTCACCGACTTTCTTTCCAGCAAATTTTGCTTTTTCGGTGACCTCAAGCGTGATGCCGACCACATTTGGAATCTCAGCAAGCAAGGAAAAATGACCGGTTGTGCTTCGATAGATGTGCGTCAAAATATTGCTCACAGCAACACGATGACGGTCAACAGCAAATGAAATTCCCATTCTTTGGGTGACCTTCACCAAGTCGGCATCGTTCAACATCAACCCCGTGTGCGGCACGCCGAGGTCGGAGAGCAAAAGCACCGCCGCAATGTTGGCATGGTCATCATCGAGGGCACTCAAGGCAACATCAAAGGTTTCAATCGAAATCTCTCCCAAGATTTCTCGGTCCAAGTGGTCCCCGTGAATCACATCGAGGTTGGGGTGGCCACCAATTTCGGACCCCGAGAGTTCGTTTGCTCGGTTCAAGTCTCGCTCAAGCACGGTCACCTTCGCATCGTGATCCAACCAATCCTCCGCCAACTTGGTTCCGTTTGAGGAAGCACCAACAATGACCACCTTGGGATGATCGGGGAAAAAGGTGACTTCGTGCCCAAAGGTGATGAGGGCCGGATTAAAATTGTCGAGGCCTACCACCGCAACAGCGATTCGGTCCCCGATTTCAAGCACGCTTTCGTCGTTGGGAATGAAACTTTTCTGACCTGTTCGTTTGACACCGACGATGTTTGGCAGCCCATGGACGAAATCCTCTCTAACTTCACCAAGGGGCCGGCCCACCAAGTTTCGGGCCGTTTCGCCAACATCAAACTCCAGCACGTAAGCATCGTCGTCAAAATTCACCACTTCTTCAAGGTCGGTGGAGCGAAGGCCGGCGTTCAAGCGTCCGATGGCGCCGCGCAAGGGATTGACGACGTGGTCGATGTTGGCCCAAGTGGTCAGGTGACCTTCTTTGTACTCGTTGATGTAGTTGGTGTCCCGAAGGCGGCAAATCGAGGTGAGGTTGGTCTTTCGGCCTTCTTGCGAATGCGCATGTTCTGCAATGGCACAAGCGATCAGGTTGGCTTCGTCAGACGGCGTGGCCGCAACGAAGACCTCTGCGTTCCCAACACCTGCCTCGAGCAACTTTTGGCGAGAGGTGATGCTGCCGTGAATGACCAGACAGTCGAGTGCTTGCGCATTCGCAACGGCACGCGAGTCGTTGTCGATGACCACAATGTCGTAGCGTTCGTTGACAAGGGACTTCGCAAGAGCGATTCCAACGCGACCTGCTCCTCCAATAATGATGCGCATGGTTTCACCTCAACTGAACGATTCAGGATACATTTTGACCTTGTACGTGCCACCGGAAAAGACGACGTCGCCCAAGGTTTCGAAACTGCGTTGACGCTCGATACTGCCAGAATCGTAGGTGATGCTCCGGACGGGGTGATAGTATTCGTAGGCGAGGGTACCGGAGGGGTCAGCCTCCTCCACCCAATCGATGTAAGCTGTTGGAGTTGACAACAACCATTTGTTGTTCACCACATCGACTTGGCCTTCAACGAAACAACTCTGAAGCGCAATGTTTCGCTCGTTGCACCAAGCGTCGTTCATGGGGAGTTGGATGTAGCCCCAAGCGTGAGCCTCCCAGCCTTCGTTGGAGTAAAACGGGTCTCCAAGGACGCCAAAAGCATACCAACCGGGTACGCCTCTCGTCCGCATGATGCTGAAGAACGCGTTCGTTTGCTCGTCGCAATCTCCTGTTTGAGCGGCGAGGCATTGGGGGCCTGAGCGGGCTGTCGTTGGGGCCTCTCGGTCATAGGAGACGTAGGCGTGAAGGTAGTCAAAAGTCGCCCTGGCAAAGGCATAGGCATTGCTTGAAGACCCTTCGGGAAGGCTTGAAGCGATGGTGTCGGCCGTGCTCATCACCAAGGCATCTTGGGCATCGATGGCGTGGTTGCCAACCGAGTCGCGGTAGTACCATTGGGTCCCCCCAAATTCGCTTTGGCGGACGCCGTTTCCGCGTTGTGCAAGGTCAGCAAAGGTTCCGGAATTCTCCACGTTGATGCCGGATGATTTACCCGCAACACGAGCATCAACACGTCCGTCGTCCCACCAAGAATAGGAGGTGGATTTCACCTTAATTTGAAACGAATAACGAACGGAATCCCCAGAATTCATGTTCACACGAACCTTGATGCATTTTGCAACCGAACAATCCTCTTGTCCTGTCCCCACAGCCGGCCACCACACTTCGTGTCCGCTGTTTGTCATGATGCGGTCGCTGTACGCCTTGTTTGGCAACCCATCGATGGGCACGTTGATGGCTTGCCCATCAACAACAAGCCCGAGCTCAAGCGTTTCTTGAAGCACGGCTGCTGGCGTTGAGTCACCGCCATCATTGAGGGTGAACTGGGACGATGAAGTCAACGACGATCGCATCACGGGTGGAATGAGAATGGACTCCGTGACGACGCCCGTACCGCCAACGCCCGACATGGAAACATCCGCATTTTTGGCGAGCGTGTACGTGGCTTCGTTCGGGTAGACATGGTAGGGAGCAAGTTGGGATTGCAGGAATTCTTCAACCCCTCCAAACTCTCCGAAGATGGCCTCCTGAGCTTGGGGCGAGAGCATCACAAAGGCCACCAATCCCAACATGACCACACTTCGAAATCGGTTTTTCCTCCGTTTCATAATGTTGCGTTGACGGCCGGTGTGGGTTTGAACAACGCCTCGCTCGGATGGCTTTTGAGCCATCTTGTAAGCGGTTGAACGATCCCCCTTCATGCTGAACTGCTGCTCCATGCGGTAACTGGAGCGGTCGCCTTGCGGCAAAACGCGCCCGCAGGAATAACAAATCGTATCGCTCGGCAACGCCGTGCTGCGGCAATACGGGCAAGCACCCATGGTCTTTGGCTCGGCTGGCGTCGTATAACGATTCCTCAAGTAAACCCGGCAAGGATTCGTCCTGTTTTTGCTCGAATTAACCTCTCAAATCGAGACCAAGGCGTCAAGCAAGAGAAAACTTACTCTTCTTCTCCGGGCAGATGTGCTGGCATGCTGACCGATGGGCTGTTTGCAGCCTGCTTCGAACGTGCTTGTTCTGCCCACAAACGGCGAAGACGACGACGCCCTTCCTTCGGCACAGATTCCCAAATCCATGTTTCAGCCGAGGGCGACGACAAAAACAAAAACGGGAGAATGAAGACCCAGCCAAGAGGTTGGAACACCACGAAATAAAGGGCGACGAGCAGCGATGCTCGCCAAAAGGCCGACCGAAGGACAGCGCCCCAACGACGGCCTTGCAGCATCATGTAACCGTGGCGAGCCGTGATGAGGGCTTCGGCTCTTGGGGTAACCACCGATACGAGGGCGATGTTCGCAAGCCCGGCGACGGAAAAAATGTCTTCGAACTCAAACATTCTGAACATGAGAACCATCGCCACCATGCCGCCCACGGCCAAGCCAAGCGCCCAACCGCTCGTCGGTTGCGAACCGCCACGACGAACACGAGCGCGCCGAAGGAGAAGGTGGGCGAAGACAGAAGCGAACAACGCCACGATCATCAATGAAATGATGTTCAAACCGGTGTACACGCTGTCGCTGCTGATGACGGTCGTGTAGTACGGGCGGAACAACAAGCCGTCCGCCATGACTGCATAGACCCCGCCAAGGACGATGCCCCAAAAGACTTGGTTCCAAGCCGTCGGAAGGTCGTAGAATCCCGCAAATTTCGTCATCACACCACGCCAACCCAGCGTCATGCCGATGAGGGCACAGAAACTCGAGAGCTGAAACAGCACGAGTTCTGAAACCATGAACGTGCCTGCGCGCCTCCCTTCAAGAAACTCTTGGCCGGAAAACCTCCGAGGGTGTCATTCAAACGCCTCGGCGGGTTGGGCGGTTCATGGCACGGCTCTTGCTGTTCGGAGGGAAGGGTGGCGTTGGTAAAACCACAACATCGTGTGCAACGGCCGTTTGGTTGGCCGATTCTGGCCTCCGCGTTCTTCTTGTCTCAAGCGACCCTGCTCATTCAACCTCCGATTCCCTGAATGTTCTCCTCGGACCAGAGCCCACCGAGGTGGAGGGTGTCCCGGGCCTCTTTGGTCTCGAGATGGACCCCGAAGCAAAATTGTCCAATCTTCTTCCAAAGGTCGGTGAAGCCATGAACAGCATGGGTTCGGGGGGCTTGGGGGGCTTGAGTGGCCTCGGCATGATGTTGGACCCATCGGCAAAGGAGGAGATGGACGATTTGCGCTCAGACATCAAGACGGCGGATATGGTCCTTCCCGGTTTGGATGAAGCGTTGGCCTTTGATGAATTGCTGAAACACATGGAAAACCCAACGTGGGACGTGGTGGTGTTTGATACGGCCCCCACCGGCCACACGCTTCGCTTTCTTTCACTCCCCGAACTCATTGAGGCATGGTCGGGAAGGTTGCTTCGTATGATGCGTGTATCGGGTGGACTCCGCTCCATGCTCTTTGGACGAAAAGAAAGCGACGCCATGAAAGAGGAACTTGAACGCTTCCGGCGCCGTGTTCTTCATGTGAGGCGGGTGCTCAGCGACCCTGAAACTTCAGCGTTCACCCTCGTCACCATCCCCGAACGCATGGGCGTGAACGAAACCCTGCGAGCCCACACCTCACTCAAGGAATACAACCTCCCGATTGGAGGTTGCCTTGTCAACCGCGTAACCCCAGAGTTTGACCATCCGTTTCTACGGCAACGACGCGACCAGGAGTTGGAACGCATTGAAGAATTGGAGACGGCGCTTGGAGGAGTTCATGTGGGTCGCCTTGACTTGGCGGACCAGGAAATTGTTGGAGTTGATGCCCTTCGCAACATTGGTGCCATTCTCTACGGTGAAGTGAATCCCTTGCCAGACACCATCGGCCCCCATGCCGTGGGGGAAGTCCTCCACCACCGCATCCATCGAGGCATGGTGTGTGAAATGAGCGAAGAAGGGGAGCGAATCCACCTTCATTTCCCCGGACTCGACCGCAGCGACCTCTCCTTGCGAAGCGAAGAAGGCACCTTGTACGTCGGCGTCAATGGAAGGGAACAAGGCATTCCAACCACCTCCCATGTCAAAGCCAGTCAGGTTCAGGCTTCGTTGGAAGGCGACGTCCTTTCGTTGCTGGTTCCGAAGGAAGCATACCCGTGAAGGCATGGTTTGAAATGGGTCAACCTTGACGCCCCCTCATGGCTCTTGAAGGGTTATCGCGAGGAATCTTTCGCTCGCTTGGCCTGCTCAAGAACAAACGCAAATTGGACGAAGAAGAACTTCGTGAAATGACCCGTAGCCTTCGTCGTGCCCTTCAAGAAGCGGACTTCAACATCCGGCAAACCAAGGACATCGTGGACCGGCTTGAATCCAGAATGCGAGAGGAGGAACCTCGCCCAGGCATCAACCTGCAAACCCACGCCATGAACATCCTGTACACGGAGCTTGTCCGAATTTTGGGGCCGCCAACGGATTTCCAACCGCGTGGCGCCACCCTGCTTTTGGTTGGCTTGTACGGGCAAGGAAAAACAACCACAACGGCGAAACTCGCCGAATGGTATCGCCGGAAACACGGCCTCCGAGTTGCTGTTATTGAAGCCGACGTCCACCGACCAGGAGCGTACGCACAACTTTCACAACTCCTTGAAGAAACAACGGTCCAGGTTTACGGCGAACCCGAAACCAAAGACGCCGTCACCATCGTTCGAAACGGCTTGGCTGCCTGCGCATCCGCAGACCTCGTGATCGTAGACACCGCCGGGCGACATCAACTCGATGAAGAACTCGTTGAAGAGTTGGAGAACATCGCTGGACTCACGCGTGCCACCGACCGCTGGTTGGTCATTGACGCCCAAGTTGGCCAAGCCGCCGGCCCTGTTGCGGCCTCGTTCCACTCCTTGGCCGGCGTCACGGGCATCGTCATCACCAAACTTGACGGAACAGCACGAGGCGGCGGAGCGCTTTCGGCCGTCGCCACCACCGGTGCACCCATCGTCCACATCGGTGTCGGGGAACGCATTCAGGACCTCGAGAAGTTCGAATCGGACCGATTTATCTCTCGACTCCTCGGTATGGGGGACATTCAGGGACTCATCGACCTGGCACCCGAAGACATGGACGAAGAAGAAGCCATGCGCCTCACGCAACGCCTGATGAGCGGGCGCTTTACGCTCAACGACATGTACAAACAAATGGAAATGATGTCCAAGGTTGGCACCATCGACAAGCTGATGTCGTTCTTACCCGGCAGCATGCTCGGTGGCATGGGTGCCATGTCGAAAGGGCAAAAAGAGGCCATGCAGGCAAACCTTGACCGTTACAGGACCATCATGGACTCCATGACGGCGTGGGAGAAAAACGAGCCTGCCAAGATCAAAGCCGACCGCATCAAACGAATCGCCAGAGGTTCAGGCGTACGTGAAAAGGACGTGCGCGAACTCATCGGTCAGTGGAACCGCTCACGCAAGATGATGAAGGGCATGGGCGGCAATCGCAAACTGAACAAGCAGATGCGGAAGATGATGAAGGACGGCGAGATGGACATGGACCCGTCCTCCTTCGGCATGTGAGGGAGGTCTGCATACATGCGACTCGAATGGCCCGTTTACGTCTTCACGGCCTGCGTGTTCCTCGCCTTCGCGCTCGGCGTCCAATTTCTTGACCTCGGAACAGGTGCCGTCGTTGGACTGTTCCTCCTCCTGACCGTGGCCTATGCGTGGGTCGCCTGGGTGATGGTCAAACAAAAGGCGGTGCTCGAATTGCACGCCTACGTGCTATGCGGCCAATGCGGCGAATTGACTCCCTCACAAGGAAAGCATTGCATGAATTGCGGTGCAGTTTTGGTTGCTGAAAACGCTCAGTAAGATTTGGCGAGCAAGACCCTGCGGTTGGTAGGCTCACCGGTCATGTGACAGGGCCGCTCGCTCTCGTACGGATCGGTGGCGTCACCCAAGAACGACATTCCTGTGGCCCGCTCTATAGCCTCGGCATGAGCGTCGGAACCGTTGAACGCCAGTTCGTAAATGTGACCGTCCTTGACCTCACCGTCCAAGCGCCATACCCCGTTCTCGTGAACCATGGGCGGCAAGGGTTGGATCACGTCGCCCATGTGCGCCTTGGAGCGGCGGCGCAATTCCTCACCGATCTCATCCAGCACACGGTAGCATTCCTCGACGATGTTGTCCAAGGCAAGCGGCTCCTTACCGCCGGTACGGCGAGCTGCGAAGGCCGTGCCCTGAGCGATGTCGCGTGGACCAATGTCAAGGCGCAGCGGAACCCCTTTGATTTCCCAATCGTAGTACTTCTGTCCCGGGTGGAGGTCGCGGTCGTCCACCTTGACCCGCAAGCCTCGTGCACGGAGTTGCTCACTGACCTCATGCGCCACGGCGACGGTGTCGACTTCGAGGTTTTTGCGAATCATCGGGCAAATGACGACCTGGAACGGTGCAATCTTGGGCGGCATGATGAGGCCGCTTTCATCGCCGTGCATGCCAACCACCGCACCAAGCAGGCGTTCCGACATGCCGTACGTGGTCTGGTGGCAGTGGGTTTGTTGGGCGTTGAGGTCTTCATAAGTGACGTCAAAGGCCTTGGCCCACTGGTCTCGATAGTGGTGGCAGGAAGCCACTTGAAGGGTTCGACCGTTGGGCATAACGGCATCAATACCGATGGTGTACCAGGCGCCGGGGAAGGTGTCCCAAACCGGGCGCTTGGCCTTGATGATAGGGAGGCAAAGGTCGTGCATGATGCGGTCGACAATTTCCAAGTCTTCCTCAATTTGACGACTGGCATCCGCCTCATCGGCATGGGCCGTGTGCGCCTCAAAGAAGTGAATTTCACGCACACGGATGAACGAGCGGGTTTGTTTGGTTTCGTAGCGGAAGGTGTTGACCATTTGGTAAATCTTCAGCGGGAGGTCCTTGTGCGAACGAATCCACAACGGGAACATGGTGTACATTGCCGTCTCGGAGGTGGGGCGAAGGAACATCGGAATGTCGAGGTCGTTCTCGCCAGCGTGCTTGACCCAGTAGACTTCTTTCTTGAAACCGCCCTCTTCGTCTTCATCACGAAGGTCGTCGGGGTCGACGCCTTCTTCACGGGCTCGCTTGAGGCGTGCGACGAGGGCATTTTCTTTTTCCAAAAGCGTTTCAGGAATAAGTAGGGGGAAGTTCACTTCTTCGTGGTGGGTGCGTTCCATTTCGGCGTGAGTGAGCGCATCGATGAGTTTCATCGTCTTCCAACCGTAGGGTCGCCAGACGTCCATTCCCTTGATGGGATAGCGTTTGTCAACGAGTTCGGCCGCCTCGACCATGAAGGGGTACCACTCGTTGAAGTTCTCGGATTTTGATGGAATCCCTCGCTTCGCTTTCCCGTGGCCCATGGCTTTGGGGCGGACTTCCGTTTCATCAAGATGACGCTTCATCCTCGGTGGGAAGCGCTGGGTTCGCCACAGCGGACAAGGCGACCACAGCAGCGAGGCACCAAACGATTTCGAGAATCAAAAACGCCCATTCCTCGATGAGGTAGGCGCGAACACCCAAGAGCCCCGAACCAAACGCCATCATGAGCAAATACAGCCGCTGTTTGCTGTGCAGCACGTTTCGGGTCTCCAACAAAAAAGCGACCAAGATGCTCATCATGCCGATGTAGGCGATGGCTTCGGAAAGAACGCCATCGGGTGCCACAGGCCATCACTTCCGTTTGCTGAGCAACAAGAAGCCGAACAAGAGACCAACGAAAGCCACCAAGTCGGGAATGCCAATGCCGCCTGCGGTGCCGCCCAACCCGCTCATGCTCTCCGAAAGCACCGAGTACGACCAGCCGTCCGACTCACCAATTTTCAGGACATCCATGAGGTTGATTCGGGTCTGTTCCGGCCCGCGGCACGCCCCGACACCGGTCTGGCAGGTCCCCTCAAACAGCGAGGAGAACGCCCCAAACACGTTGAGAACCACTGCGAGCAAGCCCCCAGCGGCTACCCAGCGCAAGGGGTTCGCTTTCTTCGTGGGCAACGGTGGAAGGTCAAGCGATGGTTCGGGCATGCTCGGAAGTGGAACGGCGGGTGCAGCTTGGGCAACCGGTTCGATCACCTCGACGAGCATGTTGGTTGGCGGTGCGACTTCCGTGACGGGAGCGCCCTCGGGGGTCGAGGAAAGAGCGTCTCGGGGCTTGACAGGTTGCACCGCTGCGATTTTGATGCCATAAAGACGGTCGGCCAAACTCACCAAAGTCGGGTCGTCAGCGATTTCGGAAGGGTCAAGATCGCCGTCCAACAGTTGTTGAAGTCGGTCTTGGATGGATGACATGCGAAGCCTCCGATGATGGTGCGTAACCGCTTCCCTTCAAGAAGCCTCCTTTGGTGGGAATCAAGGCCGAACGGTCATTCTTCTTCCCCGCCGTGGCGGGCAAGGAGTTCTTTACTCACCAAACCGTTGCCGCAGTGCGGGCATTTGTCGGCCTGACCCAACATCGCCGGACGAATGGCCAAAACCGCAAGGCAAGAGGGGCAGGCCGCCAACATTTCACCGTCTTGGAGGTCAAACGTTGTCAGCGGATTCGTGTTGTGATAGCCAGACCGGTACACAGGGTGCCAATGGAAAACAGCACGGCGGCCCGAACCTAAGGCGGCCCACCCCATCAAGAAAGTGAACACCAAAAGGATGAATTCCCCCGACATGAGGGATTGAAGCAGGTTAAGGAAGGCAAGAAAGGCAAACATGATGCTGGCCGCAAACAAAACCCCAACAGCGGGCCAATACGCCCATGAGCGACGGCTTCGATAGCCAGCATACACCGAATAAGCCAAGACCAAGGCGACGACGAGAAACCCGTTGGCGGCGGCTGAAGATGGGAAGAACCCAAGCGCACCCAAGGTGGTGTAGGTGAGATAAACGACGATACCCGCATCCACGAGCACAACAAAACCGGTTCCTCGATGAACGTGAGCGATGGGGTCACCGGCGTAAGAGGCGGAGGGTGCCGAACCCGCCATCACCATCTCTTCTGCTCGGCCTTGAGACACGGTTTTGGCTACGGGGCCTCGCTTTTGAACCATTGGTCTTCCCTGCAAGGGAGAAGCGAAGATGTCTTGACAGAAAGGCGCGTGGGCGATGCATGGCGCTTCGCGACACCGATGTCGTCCGGACAGGTTCGGCCCTGGAAGGAAAGGCCGTGGTGTTGGGCGTCACCGGTGGTATTGCTGCGGTCGAAACCGTTCGCCTTGCTCGCGCACTGCGGCGAGAAGGCGCAGAACTCACGGTGATCATGACGCCCTCTGCCCAGCGCATCATCACACCCCTCGCTGTGCGGTGGGCCTCCCAAGCCGAGGTCATCACCGACTGGGACGGCGACTTGAACGCCTTGAACCGAGCAGATGGAGTCTTGGTTGCCCCAGCCACGCGTGACGTCATGGCGAGCCACCTCCACGGCCTCCAACACGGCCCCCTGATGATGGCCCTCTCCGTCGCCCGTTCTCGAGGCACCACCGCAATGTTTGTGCCGAGCATGCACGAAGACTTGGCCTCGGACCCGGTCACCGATGACATCGTTGAATCTCTCCAAAAATCGGGGGCTTCGGTGCATTGGGGGCCCCTTGAAGAAGGGAAACGAAAGACACCCACAACCGAGGAAATCGTGGCCCGATTCGCCCACGCCGTGAACGCCTCTTTGGCGAAGCGCCGCTCTGTCGTGGTCACCCTCGGAGCCACGCGCTCTTCAATTGACGATATTCGACATGTTCAGAACACCAGTTCAGGAGCCACCGGGTGGCGCCTTGCAACGCATCTGTACAAGCACGGCCATGACGTCACCTGTGTCGCTGGCATCACCTCTGCACTTCCACCCGTATGGCTTCCACTCGTCTTGCACACACCAACCCCCGAAAGGATGTTGAGCGAATGCAAGGCCTTGGCCAACGACGCCATCGATGCGTGGATTCACGCCGCTGCGGTGCTGGATTACGTTGTTGAAAAACCGGCAGAGGGCAAGCTTGCAAGCGAACAAGGGCCCCTCACGGTCCCTTTGGTGGAAAGTCCAAAGCACATCGTTGAACTCCAAAACGCTTGCAAAGGAGCCGTTCGCATCGGTTTCAAACTCGAATCGGGCATCAAGCAGGCGGACTTGATCCATCGAGCCGTCGCTCAAATTCAACGGGCGGGCATGACCGCCGTGGTGGCCAATCGGCTTGAAGACCTGAACCGAACTGACAAACCTCGCGGATATTTGGTCGACCAGCAAGGCGCTCACTTCGTCTTGGAGACCGAAGACGACCTTTGCGTGGCCGTTCAAACCTTGGTTGAACGAGGACCGGAGGTGTGAAAATGCGCCGTTTTGCCGTCGTCGGCCATCGGGCCATGGCAAAAGGCAAACTTCCTCTCAACGACTTGGCGGGCGGCGCAGGACGCATGGACGTTCTCATTCGGGCCACCATGGCCGGGCTGCTGACGAGCCATGGTTTGCGAAACGATACCATCGTGGTCTTGCATTTGATGGGAGGGCCCGGCCCGCCACGCAGAATACAATTTGACGGCGCTTCGCTGAGAGGAATCCACGCAGAAGAGCGCTCTATAGCAGGCACCATCGGAAAAATCACCGCCCTTCACCTACCACCTATTGGGCGCTGGGACGAGGTGTCGCCAGGGTTGAGTCACAGCGGGGGCGACCTAAGCACCACGCTTCGCGAATGGTCCGGCACCACGACGGTCGTGCTGGATGCCGATGCACCTCGTCTATGGTCGGACAAGGCGATTCTGCCCACCAACGGTTCACCCCACGATTTTGACCTCACCTTTGTTCTCAGCGATGACCTGCCTTTGGAGCCCACGTTTGCTGAGGTTGGCCTCAAACGGTCGCTTGGTCACCTTTGGCTCCAAGGCCACATGGCCGTTGGCGTGGTTCACTTTCTTCTCGACGAAGGGGTTGAACTCAACCTTGGATGAGCCATGCAGGCCATCCATCCACCGTGTGTTCCAAGCCGTGAGCCAACAAATCTTCGTCAAGAGCGAAGGGATGACTTTGAGGCCAAACCGAAAGCGGGGAGAGGCTCGCTTTTCCTTCTTCGACTGCATCGCAATCGCCCAAAAGGACGGGTGAATGGTCGACGGATGCAGCCCCGATGGTAAAGGTGGCCGTTTCCGATTCGCCAACCCCTTCAAACCGCACGGCGTTGCGGTACCACCGCACACCAAGGCGGGTGCAGGCCCAAGCACCGTTCCAATGAGGGGGCGTGTTGAGGTTCAGCATGAGGTCCCCGTTTGAGAACGCCTCAAAGAGGGCTTGTTCCGGGTTTTTGAGCCACTGGGCATCGTTGTTGGGGGTTGGCCACGCCGTGAAGTATCCCGTATCCATCTTGCCGTGAGGTCGACCAAGGTTGGCTGCAACCGCAGGTAATCGCTTGCAAATCATCTCGACCGCTTTCACCGTTGCATCAACGGCAGTTTCCATGCCTTCAGGGTCAAACATCGTGAACGAGGACGCCAATGCGGGAACACCGTACAGGCCGGCCTCGCGAGCCGCCCCCATGGTCCCGCTGTGGTAGGCGTCTTGCGAAAGGTTGGGGCCGAGATTGATCCCCGAGACGACCATTTGGGGGACCGCGCCCGGGACCAAGCGTTGCAATCCTCCATCAAGAGCGACGATCATCGTGTCGCAAGGCGTGCCGTCCAATTCGTAAAGGTGAACGGGGCAAGCATGTGGGTCAAGTCCCCAATCGTTTACCAAGTCCACGCGGGAACGAAACGTCATGGGTTTCATCAGATTGATACGCATTCCGGTTGCGGAGTGGTTCGAACTCGGTGCAAGCACTGCCAACGGAAACCCTGCTTTGTGCAAAGCTTGTACCAGCAAGCGAAAACCAACGGCTTCAATGCCGTCATCGTTGGTCAGGAGCAGCCATCCACGTCGCTTCGTCATGGGTTCACCGATACGGGCTCAAGCCGTTGTGCTTTCATTGTTCGCTTCGATTAACGCCGTCCGTTCCGAAGCCACCACCACCGTGATGAGCCCCGCCATCAAGACGGCTCCCCCTGCCCAAGTCCACGCACCGGGTACTCCAGCATCAAAGAAGAACCATCCAATGAGCGACCCAAGCAGAGGTTCGAGGGTCACCGCAACGGAAACCACGAGGGGAGAGATGTAACGCAAACAGGTGTTGAGGCCGGTATGGCCGAGCAAACCCGCCACGCAAGCCAACAAAAGAAACCAACCAAAGTACATCGGTTCGGTCCATCCAAAGGCCCCGAAACCAGCGAATTCGGGTTCCATCACCACCGATGCGGGAATCAACACGACGGAAGCGATGAGCGTCACGGGAAAGGCGTAGAGAAAGATGGGCATCCAAGTACGAAGAACCCGTCCCACCACAATGTAACCGACCACAAAAACCGCTCCGCTAAAGGCCAAGGCGTCACCGAGGAGCGTGACGTTCTGGTCTCCTTGGGCCGAGCCCGCATCCAGCAACGTCATGCCTGCGCCTGCGAAGCAAACGAGCGCACCGATGGCTTCCAAACGATGCGGTGAACGTACACGGGCGACGAGGGGTGCAAAAAACGCCATGCCCACGACAATCACAAGCGGATGGGCTGTCACGAAGAGCAACGAGTGCGTCAGCGTCGTGAGGTCAAGGCTGGCGACCCATGTCCCGAAATGAGCTGCAAGAGCGAGGCCGCTGGCTAAGAGCAAGCCCCAAGTTCGTCGTTCGAAATAGCCGTGCTTCGTGGCTTCGTCCGTGGTGGACCATTGGCGAAGAAAAAACGGCAAGAGGACAAGCGAGGTCAATTGTAAACGCCACGATGCCCGCAACAATGGAGGCACAGAGTCAACGTGCTGAAACAGTGCCCCAGCGCTGGAAACACCCAAAACGGCCGCCGCAAGCAAACCCCAAACCCATCGTGGTGGAGGGGCAGACGTCATTCGTGCCACGCTCAAGCCTTGGTGGAGGCTTCACCGCCAATCACGCCGGCCCGCTTGAAGAGGTAGTAAATGGCACCACCGACGGCGACGTTGATGAAAATCAGCCCCGCCATGCGAATGCCGTACCATGCCTTTGAATCAGGGAAGTTTTCAACGCCCATCACGGTACGACCTGCACCCGTGTCGTCGTACCAAATTGAATCAATGAACGATAAGATGCTCGATTCGGTGCCAAAGAACGCCTCGCCAGTGAGCAAGCCTGCGGCGACCATGAAGGTGCTGAGCAGGATAAGCGCTCGTTGTTTTTCCGCCACCGTCGTCCCTTCGCTTTCCTTCAGTGCGTCAATACGAGGTTGCAACTTCTTGTCTTCCCAGCGATCTCGGGCAACGCCGCCAATGAGCATGGGAAGGGTGTGTGGAACATCCAGGTACATCCCCAAGCCAAAGGAGGTGCCCATACCGGTAGCCCATTCAACGAACATGCCCAAGAGGAAGCCCAAAGCGAGCAACGTCAGGTCGCCTTGCCCCTCGGCAAAAATCACGGAAAACGTGGCAAAGGCGTTGGCCTGGGGAGCGATAAGTTGAATCCGGCCCTCTGCGAGTTGAATGGAGAGGAAGATGGCGACACCGGCGCCGATGATGGCGCCGGGGACGACCCCCATGATGTTGCCCTTGGAGATGTGATAGGGGCGGTTGCCGATGTAAAGGCTGTTTTTGTAATCGCCAATCACAGTTCCCGACATCGAGATGGCAGAACCAAAGACGGTTGTTCCAACCAAACCGAGCAAAACAGCATCTTGGGTGGAGAGGTCAAGGAGTTCTTGGGCGTTGAGGAACACCCCGAGGAGCATAAGCAGGACGATGAAGGAGGTCCCAGATACGGGTTCAATACCGGTTTCACCCATCACCCGAACAGCGATGGCCCCAAGCATAAACGTCGTGAGAATCAACACAAGGGCGAAGACCAACGCAGCGAGAGGTGAGAACCCACCGATGCTGAAAATGAGAATCATGGCGAAGAAGGTCACGCCCATGAAGATGGGGATGTGCTTGAGTGGCCATTCATACCACCCTTTTCCTTCCATGTATTCTTGGCTGCCGTCGCCCTTGAAGGCCGAGCCAATATCGGAGAAAATGTTGGCGAAGGTTCGCCACATCTTGGCCAAACCGAACATCCCGCCCCCGACGATGGCACCGATAGCAATCGTCCGGATGGTCTTGGCGAAGGCGATCATCTGCAACGGGGCGGACCCACCGCTGGCATAATCTTGGATGGGAATGTTAGCTTGCTGCGTTGCATCGTAGATGGGGACGTTCATGAAGACCGCCAGAGGGACGAGGAAGAACCAGCCCACGATGGTCCCGAGGTTGACCAAAAAAGCAACTCGAGTTTTCATGAACCAACCAATCGCGAACATCGAAGGTGTCAATGCCACCCCGACGTAGGTGTAGGCAAAGGGGTTCCAAGCGGACTCTTCAGACCAATGTGTTTGTTTCAGTGAAATACCGTCAACAGTTCCAGAGGGTTGGTGAATTTTTCCTTGTGAGTAGAAACTCGCAAGGCCGATGTCGCCGTAATGTACGGTTTCTGCGATGTAATCAAGAAGGGCGATTTTTCGGTCGTTCAACCAAATCAGCGGGTATTCAACAAGGAACAAACCAACCATGGTCAACACCGTCCATACACCGATGGTCTTCAACGAATCTCGGGCGTGTTCCACCGCACCGGTGCTGACATCGGAAGAGATGTCAAGCATCTTCAGCGTTGCTTCAAATCCAGGGAGCGGGAGGGGGTCCTCCACCAGCCAAACCCTTCGGAAGATGATGAAGTACATCACGCCCAAAAATCCAGCGAACATGGAGGCCACGATGCCGATGAAGGCGAGCGTGAACGCTTCCCCGTCTTCCAACGTGACCAACGGACCGTCCGCCAGAGCATAGGCAGGTTGGCTGGCCAGAAGGAAAATAGCTGGGAAGGTGAAGATGAAACCGGTGGAGGCGTGGGTTGCACCGGTCGTCGCCGAAGTGGCGATGTTCACTTCAGAGGGTGACCACTTCAACGCCATTCCCAAAAGGTAAGCAATGTACCAGGCGGCAGATATGGCCAAACCGAGTTTGAGACCGATGTAAGCGGTGACACCGGAAAAAACAGCTCCGATTCCAATCCCGATGAGCACCTTGGGAGTGTTCCAATGCGACACCTCAAAGGATTCGTTGAGGTTCTTCTCCTCCAAATACTGCTCCAAAACCCCCGTGTTGAGGTTGTTGTACATCTCGTCGTCGAGCCAGGTCAACGTCCCGGCTTCAATGGCCTTGAGGCCCTCGGGAGTTACGGGCTGACGGTAAGCCGATTTCGTCACGGTTTTCTCATTGGAGTCAGGACTGTTCGCCATTTCAACCACCGCGACGCGTCAGCGTCTGTTTGGGGGTTGAAGCGGCACTTCATGACCGTTGCGATGATTCGGCTCGTTCACGAGGCGGACTTAAGCAGTTTCAACGGCGCGGTTGCGGGCATCTTCAGCACGTGCGACAGCGATGCCGTCGTCGACATCGACCTTTCGCAACAAGATCGCCCCCGCAACAATGAGCAACGAGATGGCAAAAATTCCCACTCGGGAATCAAACCAAACGGTCATGACCGAGTAAATCAACGGGCCAAGGAGAGCGGCAACCTTCCCAAAGAAGCCAAAGAAGCCAAAGAATTCAGCAGAACGTGTTTCTGGAACCATTTGACCGAACATGGAGCGGGCAAGTCCTTGAGAGCCACCGAGAAGGGCCCCTCCAAAGACGCCGAGGAGCAAGAATTGGAAGAAAACCGACATCTGCAACGGACCCCACACCAAGTCCCGGGCCGTCATCGGAATAAAATCCAATTTTCCGTCACCTAGGCTGGTGGGGTGATTCTCACCAAGACCGATGATGCTGTCCAAGGACCCGCCCTGAACGCTGTAGGAAAACCGAGATTCCAACATGGATTCGGAAAGCGAAGCGAGGGTTTCGTTGGAGAGATTCACGGATCTCCCAATGGCTTTTCCATCGTCATCGAACGCCCAGGCAACGGCAAACCCTTGCTTGTAGGCTTCGTTTTTTTGCACGGGGAGCAGGTCCATGTTCTCTTTCGCCCAATCCTGCTCAGTGTCCCCCGGCAGGGCGGCAAGGTTGTTCACACCTTCACGGGCCGTCACGATGTAGGTCATTTGTTCTTCATCCCATGAGTACTGAATGTCGTACTCGTCGTGGTTCTCAAGTTCGAGGGGGGCGAAGGAGAGGGCGCCGACGATGACAAAGCACCAGCAGACCAGCGAGAATTGCAGCGCTTTTTTGGTCCCCCACTTTTCGGCGAGTTTGGTGAAACCAATGGCGGCAGGGGCGGCAACGAATTGAATGATGAGGATGGTGAGAATCAGTCCTGTGGTCGTCAAGCCGAGCACGACAATGCCGAAGACACCGGCAAGAGCGGTCACGGAGTTGATGCCGTCGATGAAACAAAAGTAGGCCACCATGTAAAGGAACAACGTTCGAAAACTTTTGATGTCAGTGAGCGTTGCTTTGACCTCACCGAGTGCCATTTTCGTGGAAGGCACAATCCCCATGGGGTCCATTTCGTTCTCGATGTGAGGCTCAGGAACCATCTTGAAGGTCATTTGGGCAAAACCGAGCCACCACAAACCCGATGTGGCCATGGCAAACGGAATGACCCATGTCCCCTCGAGCGTTAACACCATGCCAAGGTGAACGACGAGAAGAAGCCCACCGCCGAGGTAGCCGGCTGCAAAGGCTTTGTTTGAAATGGAATCCATTTCAGATTCGTCGCCCATATGAGGCAGAAGAGCGTTGTAAAACACACCAGCACCGTTGAGCCCAACGTTGGCCAGCATGAACATCACCATGGCCCAAATCCATCCGAAGGTAACGCCGAGGTAAGGGGAAAGGGCGAGCAAGATACACGAGATGGAGCCCACCAGGGTGAGGATTCTGAGCCACCAAATTTTGATCATTCTTCTGTCAGCAATCACGCCGAGCGAAGGTGCACAAATGGCAACGAGGAGGGCACCAACCATCACGGCAAAGGAAAAGGTCGCATCGGCGGTCCATTCTCGACCGAGGAATTCTCCTGAGATACCGTTCGCCTCGGCGAACAAATAAGCAAACCATGCAGGAAAAATGGCGGTGGTAACGGAGGTTTCAAACGCACTTTTTCCCCAATCGTAAGCGCAGTACCCCCGAACGCGTAGGTCTTTGCTCTGTTCAACTTCAGCGGCTTCCATGACGCAGGGAGTGCTCACTCGCCTTATGAAGACATACCCGCCACACCGGGAGAAGCGAGGCGAAACGGTGCGATGGGGGTGCCACCATCAATGGTCGCGAATAATCTTGTACCGACCAAGCGCTTCCATCCACATGATCTCCTTGCCGGCTTCGATGTTCAACTCAGCCTCCATGGGGAGAATCATCATCGAGTGATCGCGCATGTTCATGGCGTGAACCTCGTTGCCCTCAATGTGGGTCACCATGGCTGTTCCCTTTTCGATCATGGGGACGTTGATGCTGTCGGTTACCGTGCCGACGTGCGAGATTTTCTTGTCGCTGAAAATGTTGATGAGTTCAAGGCGAGCTTTGGCGGAGCCGTGTTTTCCTGGCTTCGATTTTGAGATGCTCAAAATTTTGTAGGCCTCGTCTTCAACAACACAAAATCGTCCAACTTTCAAAGTTCGAATTTCTACACGGTCGGTGCCTGGCATGGTTCTCCCTCACCAACGCCTCAAAGTGTTGGCTTATCACACTTCGGGCGATTGAGGCTTGGAGATCACAAATCCCGAACGTCAAAACGCTGACCTGATTCGTTCATGGTGTGTTCGGTGACGAGCTGAAAAAGTTGGTCTGCGACATCGCCAGCATGAGTCAATTGGCCGTCCTCTTTGTAGCCAACGAAGGTGTTGCGAAGGGGAAAATCATCCTCGGATGCTGACCGGATAGCGTCTTGCATGCCCGTATCGACAATTCCCGGAGCAACCGAAACAGCGCTGATGCCGTGTTCAGCCCCTTCCAACGCCATGCAGCGAGTCCACATGTCAAGCGCCGCCTTGGCGGTGCAGTAAGCCGACCAGGACGGTAGCGGGCGCAAGGCTGCACCGCTGGAAATCGTGGTGATCCGGACTCGGTGCCCGTTTGTGATGACGCTTGCTAAGGCTTGCGTGAGGTGCTGCACACCCACGATGTTGACGGCGAGGGAGCGTCGCCACTGCGATGGGTCCGCAGCGAGCAGGGACTTGATGGGGTGGATGTCGCCGGCATTGTGAACAAGGCCGTGGACGGCTTCGTGGTTGTCACAAACCGATGCTGCAGCTTGTTCAACGGATGCGCTTTCGCTCAAATCGCATGCCAGAGCGTACGAATGAGGTGAAAGGGATTGCACCTCAGATGCTGCAGCCTCAAGGTCGGCGCTCTGCCGTGCCAGCAGAACGACGCTTGCACCTTCGGATGCAAGTTTGAGCGAGAGGGCTTTTCCGATGCCGCGGGAAGCCCCCGTTACCAGATAGGTTTGACCTTCAAGTTGAGCCACACTTCCACCTCAGTAGGTGTAGAAGCCTTCGCCGGACTTTCGACCGAGTTTGCCTTCCTCGACCATCTGAACCAGCAGAGGAGCAGGTGCGTACTTCTCCGTTCCGAAGCCTTCATGGAGGACGTTCATGATGTGGAGCACGGTATCGTTGCCGATCAAATCGGAGAGCGCCAGCGGGCCGATGGGGTGGTTCATGCCCAGTTTCATGATGCCGTCGATGGCCTCGGGCTCGGCCACGCCTTCTTGGAGCGTGAGAATGGCCTCGTTGATCATCGGGCAGAGGATGCGGTTCGAGACAAAGCCAGGGGCATCGTTGCACGAAAGTGCGGTCTTGCCCATCATCTCGGCTGCTTTAACCACGGCGATGTTTGTCGCCTCGCTGGTCTCGCCACCGTTGATAATTTCAACGAGTTTCATGATGGGAACGGGGTTCATGAAATGCATGCCGATGACCTTCTCGGGTCGCTTCGTGGAGGCGGCAATCGTCGTGATGGAAATGGAGGAGGTGTTCGATGCAAGGATGGTTTCTGGTTTGCATAGCCCGTCGAGTTCGGAGAAAATCTCTTGTTTGAGCGAGAGAATCTCGGGTACGGCTTCCACCACGAGGTCGCAATCTGCGCACAGGCTTCGGTCCGTGCCCGTTGCAATGCGGGCAAGGGCAGCGTCGGCATCGTCTTGCGACATACGCTCCTTGGAGACAAGCTTGCCAAGCGAGAATTGAATGGTTCCAAGGCCTTTTTCGACGTATTCGTCCTTGATGTCGATCATAACAACATCATAACCCGCACAGGCAGCAACCTGTGCGATGCCGTTGCCCATTTGTCCTGCGCCAATCACGCCAATCTTCTGAATCATGTTCTCACTTATCCTCGTCGAGAAGTCGGGACTTCATAGGGGTTCCCAATTGGACATCGTGAAAGTAGCCCGACTCGGATTCGAACCGAGGTCGGCGGGACCAAAACCCGCCATGATGGACCCCTACACTATCGGGCTGTGTAAGCCAAGCGGAGCGGTGCCGCTTTTTGTTTTTGTCGGCTTTGACTTCAGCGAAGCAGTTCGTGGTCTCCGAGCGTTTTTCGTGCACTGTCAAGGAACTGGTGGAGGTCAAGGTCGTTTTGGCGCATGTAGACTTGAGCCTGCAACGCCATGTCCAATTTGTCAAGGGATTTGACAAAAACCGCTTCTGGCGAAGTTTGGTTTTCGTATTCCTCAAACAGCGGCACCCAATCGGGAGCAAGCACCTCCATCGCCGCACGTTCGTCGGTTGATTTTGTAGAGACATCGTCTTCTGGCGTCAAGTCGCCAACGATGATTTCAGGCACGTCGTGCACCAGACAGAGTTTCAGCACCTGCACCAGATCGAGGTCTTCGGGACACAGTTTGAGCGCAAGAACGGCCATGCCCCACGAATGGGCGGCGACGGATTCGGGGGACGGCACCCCCGCGTTGACCCAACCCTGACGGAGAATGTCCTTGAGCCGGAGGAGGGAAAGCAAATCGTCTCGCATGGTGCTGGGTTGAAGCGCGTGTTCAAAACCTCACCTCTTTTCCTATGTCCATGAGCGGTCGTGCACCTGCCTGGTGGGAAGACGCCCACGCCTTCTTGCTCGATGATGAACTTCTGGGCCCTGTTGTACGCCAGCACGGGCCAGAGGGCATCACCAGCCGGGACGACCTCTTCCAAACGCTCGTTCGCTCCATCGTTGGGCAACAAATATCGGTGCTTGCCGCCGACGCCATTTGGGGACGACTCGTTGAACACCTTGGCGAGGTCACCCCGGAGGCGGTGCTGAAGACCGACCAACCGAGCATCGCTGCGTGCGGCGTCACTCGACCAAAGGCCAGTTACATCCATGGGCTGGCCGAACAGGCAGAGGATTTGCTCAACCAACCCTGGGACGACATGAACGACGAAGCCATCATGAAGCACCTGGTGAAATTTCGAGGCATTGGGCCATGGACTGCGGAAATGCTGATGATGTTCCACTTCCTTCGACCGGACGTGTTCAGTCTTGGAGACATCGGGCTCATTCGAGGCACGCAACGCTTGGTGCCCGAAGCGGAGACCAAGGAAGCGGTTGGCCTCATTGCCGAACGCTGGCGACCCTACCGTACGGCAGCGGCGTGGTATCTTTGGCGCATCTTGGACCCGGTTCCAGTTGAGTACTGAAACCATTAAATGCGGTTTGCTATTAGTTAAACTATGCCCAAAACATTTGACAGAGCCCCTGAGCTTCCAAAAATGCGGAGAAGAATTGGAAGAGATACTACTGAATTACTCGTGACAACATTGGCTCTCGGCTGCAGTGCCTTGTTGTTTGGAATTCTAATTCGCTGGAGCTTTTTTGACATTGAAGCGGAAACCGAATATTCATTCATCAAATATTTTTTCATAGGTGCTACGGGACTTCTTTGGCTTCTTGTTATACGACTTGAACTGACGGCAAAATCGAAGGCTGAAAATCTGTACGAAATCCAAATGAAAGAATATGAGATCATGCGTACAAAATGGCTCGAGATTGCGTCTAAGAAATTGGAGGCGGATGCGAAACGAAACATGGAGCCTATGAAAACAACTCCTGCTGCGCAAGTCATAATCGAACAAATTGCAGAGAAAATTCCACAACAGAAAGAAGACAATTAGCAACGTGGTCAGGGACTGACCAGCATACGCCCGCGCAAAATAGTGCGGTTATCGTTGTTGGAATACGATGACAAGTATGTCCCAATCCCTTTATTTGCAACCTCTATTGGATTGATGACTGGATTCACGTTCATCTTTCCATTGTTGGGATTCCTAACCTTCCCCGCTGCCGTTTTCGTGGTGTTCTCTATTCTAACAGAAGACATAACATTTGTTGACGAGGAAAGCAAAACCTCAACTCCTCATGAAGAAGAAGAGTGACGAGGAGGCGAATATGAATACCACGGAAGAAGGTGAAGATTCTAAGAAGCCTACACTGGCAGAACGCTTGAGCCAAACGGGCTCAAAGATCGCTGACTTGTCCAAACAAGCGGCCACGGCCACGAGGGGGGCTGTGACCAAAATGGCCGATGCGGGCAAGGAGGCCGTGACCAAGACGAACGAAGCCGTCGCCAATGCTGTGGAGGCCAAGCGAGAGCAAAAGGACGAGCGGTTGACGCAGAAAATTGAAGCGACGCAAGCCGAACTCAAAGCAGAGGGCATCATCGACCCCGTGCCCGCCATGGTGACCCTTCCCGAGTTCGAGGAAGAGCGTATGGCCCTGATGGAAGAGGAACACAACATTCTCGTGGACCTCGTGGAGCACATGCATTCGCTCTCAAAGCGCATTGACAAACTCGAAGGCACCTACCGTGCGTTGGCGATGGAAGAACGCGCCAAGCTGACCGAAGAAACCGAAGCCTCCGCCTCCTCCAACGGGACCCAGCCCGCTACATCTCAAGGCATGACCTCGGCGCTCAGCCTCTTGGGCGCCTCCTTGGTTTGGGTCGTGTTGTTGACGGGCATGGACCGCTACATCACCTCAAACGCGTGGATGGTGTTTGAAACCTATCCTGCAGAAATTCCAGTGTGGGGCATCGGTGCGGGCTCTTGGGTCATGTTTGTCCTGCGCCAACTTGGGCGTTCAGCACCCATTTTCCGAGTCTCCACTCCAATGCTCATCCAAACGGGTCTCGCCGTTGGCATCACGACCATGATGGCGTTGTTGTTGACCGACGATACGATTTCGACGATGTCGAGCGTTTGGACATGGGGAACAGCCATCGCCGTGGCGGTTTTGGTTTCGTCAAGCTTGGTGGCCAACGCATGGCGGAGCACCCGCAACATGCTTCGGCCTCAAGAAAAGATGGAACTCATCGATTGATGGCGTCTCCGTCCTTGAACAGGTCCCTCGTGATGTTCTTTTGATGCGATTCAAGGGTGCCCCCTCCGATTTCAAGCAACTTGGCATCGCGCCAGAGGCGTTCCACGTGGTATTCACCCACGTACCCGTATCCACCCATGACCTGCATGGCAGCGTCTGCGATTTCTTTAGCGGCGGTGGTGGCGAAAAGTTTGACACCGTCGGAATCCAATCGTTGACCCGACGTGCCGATGGTGAGGTTGTTGGCGGTGTCGTAGATGTAGGCCCGCATGGCACGGTATTTGGCCCAGCTTTCCCCAATGTAACGCTGAATCTGTCCGAAATCTCGGATGGGGGAATCGAAGGCAGTGCGCTCGGTTGCGTACCGGTTCATTTCGTCGAGGGCGCGGCGTCCAATGCCCAAAGCCATCGCTGCCAGCGTCAAGCGCTCGAGTTCAAGGTTGCCCATCATGTGAAGCAGGGACTGGCCGACATCACCCACAAGGTTTGCAGCGGGTACGACGCAGTCGTCAAAAACCAGTTCGGCCGTGTTTGAGGCACGCATGCCGGTTTTATCGTAGATTTTCTGGCCTACGCTGTATCCGGGCATGCCGGCTTCAACGAGGAAGGTGGACATTTGGACGCGCCCCCGTTCGTCCTCGCCGGTCCTGGCGTACACCCAAACCACATCGGCAGGCGTTCCGTCTTCGTCAATGCAGCCGTTCGTGATCCACATTTTTCGTCCGTTCAGAAGCCAGGTGCCGTCCGCTTGTTGAACAGCACTCGTGCTCAGTCCGAGGACATCCGTGCCGGCATCGGGCTCGGACATGGCCATGGCGCCAATCCACTCGCCAGAGCAAACTTTGGGGAGGATGCGAGCTTTTTGCTCCTCGGTTCCGTTGTAGGCCAAGTTGTTCACAAACAACATGGAGTGCGCTAAGTAAGCAAGCGCGAACCCCGGGTCAGAAGCGGACAATTCCTCATGAACAATGGTGCAAGCAACGGCGTCCAGCCCAGCACCACCGTAGGCTTCGGGCGCACTGATGCCGAGCAGGCCCAACTCCCCCATGCTCCGGAGCAGTTCAAGGTTGAATTTCTCATCGCGGTCATGCTCGTGGGCTTGCGGCTCCACATGCTCTTGCGTCCATTCCCGGACCATTTCTCGAAGCATCGTGTGCTCTTCGCTTGGGTTCGCGATGTCCACCTTCGCCATGGTGTTCCGTCGGACCGGTGGCTTTTGAGTTTTAGCGCAGACCTGTTATTCTTCCTCGGCGTCCTTGGGTTCGTGCTCTGCGCCGCCTTTCATCGCAACAAGATAGGTTTCGTAGTCCTCTTGCCGTTCAAACTCAAGGGGAATGACCATCAATTCTTGACAGTCCTGGCATTGGAACCGCTGACCCACCATGAAACCCATGTAGGGGTAGACACGAATGCCGTGACAGTTGATGCAGACTCGGAAGGACAAGGTGCATCGACTCTTACTCTTCTTCGCCCAAGGCCGTTCGCAACTCGCCAACGTCTATCCGGTTGTCGTCGTTCACGTCAAAGGCCTTGATGATTTGAGAAATTTGACCCGGGGAAAGCACATCCCCCACCATGTCTTTGATGCCGTTGTGAAGTTCGGGTCCGTTGATGGTACCGTCGCTATCGGCGTCAAAATCGTTGAACAACTGGTCCACTGACATGTCTTTTTCGTGCAGGGCTTCGCTAAGTTTGGCCATGGCTTCGGAGAGGTCCCATTCATCGGTCATGCTTTGGACGATGCCCCCGCGCCCTAAATCGTTTTTCTTTTCTTCACCCACCCTTTGAAGCGGCATGCCTTGAAGGAGGCTTCATAAACCAACGCTGAAGGCTCAATCCATGGAACCTTCCCGTGGAGTTGCTTGGTCCTTCGTGGCCTTGATGCTTATTAGCGGCATTTCCAGTCTTGGTTGGGCCGACGCTTCAACCTCGCTCTCTGGCACTGCGCAACCTGTGGGGACCGCCTCCCAGCAAACCTTCACCGACGGGAGCGGTGAAATCGCCGGTCTCGTCGGAACCACCATCGCTGCAACTGTACCCGTGACCTATGGCCACAACATGACCGACGGGTCGGTTTCGCTCAAGCTTGAAGGCTCAGAAATCACCCAAAACACGGTGTTTTCTGTGGCATCTGGGTCCCTCACAGGGACCCTCAACGACACGGTGAACGACGGAACAACCATCCAATTGACCTCTTCCGTTGCGGGGCCGCCTCAAGCAGGGACGAACTCAAGCACCGTTCTGAGCACCACCAACCTCGCAGGCACCCATGCTTACGACACCTTGGAACTGCTGTGCGGCATCGCATCATGCGGCCGCATCGTGGCGACCGGCGATCTGACCTTGTACGTCAACACCCTCCGGATTGAGCAAGGCACCTCCATTGAGGCCAACGACATGACAACGGGTGGAACCGGAGCAGGAGGCAGCACCACCGCTGCATCCAACGGCCGAAGTGACGGGGCCGGAGGTGCAGGGCACGGTGGAACCGGCGGGGCCGGTGGCGGAACTTCAGGTGGCTCAGGAGGAGCGACCTACGGAAACGGAAGCGAACGGGGTAGTCAGGGCGGCTCGGTGACCAGCAGCTACCATTCAACCGCCAACGGGGGTTCCGGAGGTGGCTATGTTCAGATTTTCGCCAATCAAGTCTTCGTCAACGGTTCGCTCCAAGCCCATGGTGGGGACGGCGACGCCGGCAGTCAGGCATCGTCCGGAACCGGAGCCGGTGGCTCGGGTGGTGGCGGAGGCTCGGGTGGTTCCATCGCCATTCACGCCAACAGCGTGGCCGTCGGCAACGGTGGCCAAATCAAAGCCGATGGTGGCGACGGTGGTGACGGGGCAAACGGGGCTCAAAACGGCCCCGGCTTTGGCATGTATGACGGCGGCGACGGTGGAGGCGGTGGTGGCGGTGGCCGAATCGTGATCAAAACGCAAACCAACGGCTACACCAATTCAGGGACCGTGGCCGCACTTGGTGGCGGAGGGGGTACCAAGGGGATGAAGTACGGAACCGGCGTTGATGGCGTTGACGGAACCGCAGGATCAAACGGGGTCGTGACGACCACGACATGGAGCGGATACGTTTCGAACAGCAACGTCACGGCCAACAACGGCAGTTTCATCACGCAACCTTTGCAAAGCCAAACGGCCAGCCCTTCCCCGGCATTCATCACCCACAACGCTGCTGTTCCCGCCGACGCATCCCTCACCGTTCTTTACCGAACCAGCCTCAACGGAAGCTCCCTCACCTGGGACGAGTGGACCTCATGGTCACCGTTATCGCTCTCCGGTGAAACGGTCGAACGCCACCGTTGGATCCAATTCTCCTATGCGTTTAGCAGAACCGGGAGCGCAAGCCCAACCTTGACCAGCCTGACGGTCGAACACACCTCGTGGACCACCCTGTCATCCAGCGAATTCCGCTACGATGGTCAACGGATTGGGCCCGATCTTTCCTCCATCGCTGTGGGGTCCACCCAAACGGTCAACGCAACGGGCACCTCAAGCCAACCTCAGTTTTCCTTTGACCTCCCAGCAGGAGCGACCGTCGCTGATGAACTTCGTGTTTGGATGCAATGGCCAACGGCAACGAGCGGGAACACTCCCTCCTTCGTCAGCGCAAGGATGAACGGTGCAACGGTGAGCAGCGCAGCGGCCAACCACAGCGCTGGCGGTATGGACCTCGCCCTGCCTGCATCGGTCCTCAACGGGCAGAGCAGCAGCGCTTCGTGGACCGATGCCAACGGTTTGGCTTGGGAGACCTACACGGTCGAGATTGATATGAGCGCACAAACCGACGTCTGGTTTGGACACTTCCATGTTCCTTGGACGCTCGACATCGTCGTTGATTTGACCCAAGCGATGAACACCGTGATTCTTGCAGAGTGCGGCAGTTTCTACGCATTTACCGACCCAACGTGTTTTGGCCCGGCGACATCGCACCGCTTCAGCCTCGTTGGTTCAACGCAACCCCCTGGCTCGCCAGGATTTACCTTCACCCTCACCAACCCCTCCTTTGCGTGGGAGGATGCGTTTTCTCCACAGGTGGCCGATATCCAACACCGAAAAGGCATCGAATCCTCTCCTGACCTCAGGGTAAACGAGACCTTTAGCATGATTCTCTTCGACGATGCTGGGGAAGATGACCTCACCGTGGAATACCTCGGTTTGGATTGGGAGCCGGGATTGGGTTTCAGCATGGCGCAGACCTTGGCCTACCACAACGCGCTTGAGGGATATTACCTGTACCTCAGCACGGACGGCTTGGAAGTCGACCTCACGCATGAACTCTTCATGACCTTCCGAGTGGTTGATGCGAACGGGAACGAATTGCTTCCTCGCCCAACCTACAACTTGACGGTTCATCCTGTTGCACCTGAGGTGCACACCCTCACCATGACCGGTAGCCCTTCCATCGGTACGGAAGAGGGACGAGATGTGTGGGCCGTTGAAAGCGCCAATTTCACGTTGCACGTCACCGATGTACACCAACGAGAAACCCTCTCCGTAACGGCTGCTCTCACGCAGGAGGGCATGCTTCAGCCCATGCTGCTGCCCTTGATTTGGAATCCTGAGGAACGTGCTTACACGAACATCTGGTTGCCCCAACGAGCCGACCTCGGGGATTGGAGCATTGAGATCAGCATGAGCGAACTCTCCGGTCTTTTTGGAACGGATGCCGACGGACTCCAGGACGGTGACGATTACCTTCTTCGCCTCGTTGACCGAAGCGGACCGACGTTGGTGAGCATGCTTCACAACACGAGCATTGAGCAAGGAGAACCGTTTGAAGTGACCCTCACATGGACCGGGGAGGCGCAAGAATCCTTCCAAGGGAGCGTTGCTGTGGTCTATGACGGCGCCGAAGTCATGAACAAATCGATTCTCCCCACACCAGCAACTCAGGCCACGGTCCTGTTTGCGACCGAAGCATGGGGCTCTGGCAACTACACAGTGGTGGTTCATCTGACCGACGATGTTGGGAATGCACTCGTTACGAGTGCCCCCCCTGTCTCCGAATTTGAAGTCCTCAAGCCGTGGTTGGTCCACAACACCACGGTCCTTCTTGATGGCAAAAATACGGTCAAGGCGTTAGGAAGTGTCGAAACGCGTTCCGGTTCGTTCACGCTCACGTTGAACCAAACCAACAGCAACTGGTCGTCGAGTGTGACACAATCCGACGGCCAAATCAACTTCACCACAGAGATGAGCGACCTCATCTCGGTCGAGAGCACCTTTGAGGCACGCTTGTGCGATGCAACCGACACCGAACACTGCGCTTCTTGGTCGGTCGTGTTGGATTTCACCGAGGCCTATGCGCTGGAAGTGGACCACACCTGCATCCTCAATTTGATGAACCAAACCTCCCTCGAAAGCCAAACACTTCTTCGCTGTACAGTAAACAACGGGGGACTGGTCCCCGCGACCGCTCGTCTGGTCATTGAAACCGACGAGAACCTCTCCACCAGCGGGGCCGTCGTTCCTCCAAACGGAACGAGCGAAGTCGTGTTGACGCTCCTTGCTGGTGAGGAGGCCTTGAATCGGACGCACCCATGGACGCTCGTGGTTGAAAACGAGGCTGGCCTCCAACGTGTCCTCGAAATGGGTGAAGTGAACATCGAGCGCACACCACCTCAATCCGTGGGCTCAACCGATGAAGAAAGTGTGACCAGTGAAGAGCGAAGCATCGTCGTGCCCGCTGTGGCCGGTGCTCTCATCGTCGGCTTGGCCATCGGCACCCTTCTCTTCTATAGAAAAGAAGACTCTGCAGGAAACCTGACCAAGAACGACGCTTTTGAGGCCTCCTCGGATCCCTTGGAGGTGGGAGCCGACCAACTTGGTATTTCGGTTGTTGCCACGACGCCGTTCGGTGAAGGAAGCGGCCTCGACGAAGCAAATGAAACAGACGAGGCAACACCTGCAACCGGACCTTCACCTGAGACTCCAGCGACCTCGGTTGATGAATCTGGGTATGAGTGGTACTCCAACCAAGACGGTCATTGGTACAGGCTTGCGGGAAGCAACGAGGCTTGGATTCCGTATCAAGGCTAACCACCGCCCACGCCCCAGAGAGCCTCCAAAAGATGCAACGCTCAAATACACTCAGCGAACGAACCTTCATGATGGATGGTCGTTTGCAGGCAAAAGAGCACCCCATGGCACGAAAATACATCGCACGGGACCCTCGGACGGGAAAACCCATCAAAATGGAGGGAGCCACCCACCAGGATGTTGACTATGAGCCGCTCAAGGGGCGCTGGTCTGCACTCATCCCTGCCGATGTGATGTCGCTTGCCGATGGCAGTCTTCCATCGAGAACTGTTCGCTGGAACGGCAACGAGCATGTGCTCACGAGGAAAGACGGCGTTCGAGCATTAAGCCAAGTCACGAAGGGCATGATTCACCCCGCTCATGGCTTGCTTTTGCGTGCCCTTCAGGACCCAGCACCCGAAATTCGCATCGCCGCCCTCAACGTGCTTCCTGAGTTCGCCGTTCGTCGGTCTGACGAGTTGTTTGATTGGCTTTCGGTCCTTCTCGATGACGAAGATTTGGGCGTTCAAAAGGCTGCCAGCGAGGCGTTGGCTCGAGCAGCCCCTACATTCCCATCAGGCGTTCGCTCTTCCCTGGCCAATGAATTGAGGTCCACCGATACGCACCGTCGAAACGCCGCTTGGAAAGGACTCGAAGCCTTGACAAAGACGTGGCCAGATGTGGTTGCGGACCACATTGATTCGTTATTTCTCGAGTCGAATGTTGAAATCCGGCGAAAAGCGGCGAAAATGCTCAACACCATCGTGGGAAGGAAAACCTCCGTCGTTTGGGATTTGGTTTCGTGGGCATTGAGCGACGAGGACGCACAAGTGCGGCGAACTGTGGCCAAATCCCTTCCACGTCTCGCCAAACAAGACGTTCGCATGGGCACCGTCTTCGCCGAGCGAGCCATCGTTGACGAGGATGCGGATGTCCGCCTCGCAGCGATTCGCACGATCGAGAAACTCAACCGTGGTCATGGTCGTGCACGCGATCTCATCATCGCCGGCGCCCGTTCAAGCGACATCCGCGTGCGTCGTTCATGCATCGCCATGCTACCAAAACTGATGGCGGAGGACGAGCTGCGGAGTCTCGTCGATGACCTCTTGAAGTCGGAGACCGACGAAAAACTCGTTCAAACCTTGATGGATTATCGCTACGATGCTATGCTTGAAGGGACCGAGGCTGAGAAGAACGCTGCCCTCTCCCCTGCCTTGCCCATCCCTGAACTGGACCGTGAAGTCCTTACTGCCCAAGGCAAAGCGGTTGGACTCAATCCCCCAACGGGTACACCAAGATTGGATGCAGGGCGAGGAGAATCGCCTGCAACCACCGATGCGCCTCCTGAACCAACACCGCCAACATCGCAACCCCGTCTAACGGAACGACGACCGACGCAAGACGAAATCATGGGCTACCACGACGACGATGACGTTGACGACTGGGATTTCGACGAACCGTACGACTGAACCCTCGCGGATGCTGTCCAACATGGTTAAGAACAGGTGGGAGGTCGGCAAAGCGCTGAAGAGGTGTATCCAATGGAAGATGACCGTGACTTTGACGACAAAGCGCTGCAATTCGACCGCCTTTGGGACGGGATGACTCCAAAAGGAGAAAACCGGACCAAGGCCCTGAAATTCCGCCAGTACATCCTTGAGCATGTTCGACAAATGCGCCGTCCATTGAACCGAGAAAATGCTCGACGATACTGGATGGGCGAACTTCAGAAGGAAATCGCTGACCGCGAGAACCTCTGATGCTGAAGTGGAGGTCGCCCCGTCTCGGCGACCGACGACGAACCCCCGAGACGAGCGGTGATGAAAATGTTCACAACAACCCGATTTGACGCATGGGACCTTCCCGAGGGATTGCAAAACGGTTTGAAGGCGATCGGCTGGGAGTTTGCGACCCAGGTTCAACGCGACACCGTCCCTCTTGCACGCCAAGGCACGGACGTCATCGGTCAAGCACGTACGGGGTCGGGCAAAACCGCTGCCTTCGGCCTGCCTATTCTCGAGCGCTGCAGCCCTACAGGCAGCCTCCAAGCGTTGATTTTAGCCCCGACAAGGGAATTGGCGAACCAAGTCGCTGAGGAGTTGAACATGCTCCAAGGCGAGACAGGCCTCACCATCCAAACCGTGTACGGTGGCACGGACCTCGAAAAGCAAGCCAAAACCCTCGGCGACGGCGTTGACATCATCGTCGGCACCCCTGGCCGAGTCATGGACATGACCGAACGCCAACACATTGACCTCTCGTCCCCGACCCTGTTCTGTTTGGACGAAGCAGACCGCATGCTCGATATGGGTTTCTTCCCTGACATCATGTGGGTGGTTGAGCGCATGACGTCCCGCCAGCAAACCCTGCTCTTTTCAGCGACCTTCCCGCAAGAAATCATTGACGCTGCTCATGAGTTCATGCACGAGCCCGACTTCGTCTTGACCAACGCAGAATCATTGGACATCCCTCCCATTGACCTCTACTCCGTCCGTATCGGTCGGGCCAACAAACTCTGGGTCCTTGGTCGCCTCCTCGTTCGCATGGAGGACGAAGACCAGACCATCGTGTTTTGCAACACAAAGCGTATGGTGGATTTGGCGGTAGAACGGTTATCGAAACATCGGTTTGATGTCGCTGGCCTTCACGGCGACTTGAGCCAAAACCAACGGGAGCGCATCCTCGATTCGTTCAAGGAAGGAAAGGTGAAGACCATCATCGCCACCGATGTTGCCGCCCGTGGAATTGACGTGGACGGCATCACCCTCGTCGTAAATTATGACATCCCGAACGATATGGATTCCTTCATTCACCGAATCGGGCGAACAGGACGCATCGGACGGACAGGGGAGGCTTGGAGTTTAGTCTCTCGAGACGACGACCCCCAACTGTCTCGCATCATGGCCACCTACGGCTTGGACATCCAACCCACCGAAGCCCCTGAACTCCCAGACGGTATTGAGAAGGACCCAGTTCGCCGGCAGGAAGACTTCGGAGAAACCGCCGATGTGTTCGGTTACGTGAAAGTCCGTCTGTCGCTCTCACCCGAGCAAGCCGGCTCTGCCCACAAAGTCTCAAAATGGTTCCTTGAAAACCTCAAGTGCAACGAACTCGCGATTGGCGAAATTCAGTTTGACGGACAAAGCACCGTCGTCAGCCTCCACAGCAGCAAGATCAGCACCGCCATGAAAGCCGTTGAGAAGCGCACCTACGACGGGCACACCTTGACGGCCAACATCGTTGAGTGAAGTTACTCTTCCTCGCGACCCCGGGAGCGCCATGAGCCGCTCCGCTTGATGTGATGTTGCTTCTTTGTATCTTGAACCACAGTCGCATCTTCCATTTTCTTCGCCTGCGGCCAACTTCCGTCTTCGAGGGGCCGTTCAACAACAACCATCGCACCAACCAACAACCCGATGCCGAGGGCTGAAAGCGACCAAGCATACCCAATCGCATCGTCCCAACGAAGTTGGGCATCGCTGCATGTTGACGATAGTTCTTGCGAAAACTCACAAAACGCGAGGGTGTCACGCGCATCCATGGCTTCTTGGTTGGTGGAAACGTGACCGATGGCAAGAAGAAACAACACACCCGCTGCTGCCAGAAATGCCCAATGGCGTTGGGAAAAACGAGTGCGTCGTTGGAAGCGCCAAGGTGAAGGGTCCTCTTTGCTGGCAGCAAGTGTCCGGGCTGGCCCTCCAAATTTCACAAACCAAGCCAACCACATGCCGACGAGAACCACCAAAAAGCCCCAAGTGTAGACCGCTTCGTGAAACTGCCACATCGGTGTGAGACAGGCCTGGACATCCGGCGTCCCGAGGCAGGAATCAACGGCAATGGGGTAAAAGACCACCAACCGGGCAAGGTTGAGGACATACACCAAGCCACACATGACCAGAACGGCTTTTCGCTTGTCGCGTTGGGGTACGCCATCGGTCATCATGATCAGGGTGGAGAGGAAAATCATTTCATGAACGCCAGCGCATTCGTCCGAGACGTACAAGCCCACGCTGTCAAACGGGCCCGGAAAGGCGGGATGTTGAAGATCAATCCGTGTGAGCCAACCGTTGTGGTGGCTCAAAACCGATGAACCCTCGCCGTAGAGGAGGTTCGTGACCGCGTTCCAAATCCAAGCCTCCGTCACTTGAATGGGCGCCAAGGTATCGGAGGGTAAAGTCAGAAACCAATAGAAGGCCTCCACCAAAAGCAGCGCCAACGGAATTCGCCCGTAACGCAAGCCGAGTTCACCCACTTCCCGCCACGACATGTCCCCTTCGGGGCGTGCGGTTGTTGCATGGGCCATGGTTGGTGAACGGGTGTCTTGTTGAAAAGGTGTTGCGACGCCCGCGGCCGTCCGTCATCGATTGGAAAGTGGAGGCATGCGTTCAAAGCATCCATGCTTGTGGAAGCAACATGACCAGCGAATCGGGGGCAAACAAAGTGACGCATCGCCTCGATGTGCTCGGCTTCCATTGCCCGGTTCCCGTAGCGAAAACCCGGGAAGCCCTTGAAAAACTGGCAGCAGGTTCGGTGCTGGAAGTGCTCGCTGATGACCCCGAAACCCTGCACGATATGCCACTCCTGCTCGGCAGAACCACCCACCGACTGGTCGATGTGAGGGAAATGGACGGAGAATTCGCCTTTGTCATTGAGGTGGTGATTTGACCCGAAGGCCGAGTGAAGTGCCAAGCGAGGCCTTTCTTCCAACCGCTTTCGGTGATTTTCGAATACAGGTGTTTCATGAAGCGAGCACCGGCATGGACCATGTTGCCTTGATTCTCGGCGATATGACAGGGCCCGACCCCGTGCTGGCTCGTGTTCATTCAGAATGCTTGACAGGCGATGTGTTTCAAAGCACACGATGCGACTGTGGCCCCCAACTTCATGCCGCCTTGGAAGCCATCGTCAACAAAGGCTGGGGGGTCTTGGTCTACCTGCGCCAAGAAGGCCGCGGTATCGGCCTTCATGCCAAAATCCAAGCTTACCATCTTCAGGATGAGGGTGCCGATACCTTGGATGCCAACCTGATGTTGGGCTTGCCTGCTGACGGCCGAAACTACGCCGTGGCGTGTGAGATCCTGAATGAATTAGGCATTGCAGCCGTCGATTTGCTGACCAACAACCCTGAGAAGGTGGCTCAATTGGAGCGCCATGGTATATTGGTCGCCAAACGAAGTCCTCTGATTGTTGGGGTCAATGAACAAAACCGAATGTATCTGACAACAAAGGGTGAACGGATGGGCCACCTCATCGACAAGGACGATTTGTAATGGGGCCGTGGCCGGGAATTGAACCCGGGCTGGCAGAACCACAATCTGCCGTGCTAACCCCTACACCACCACAGCCATGAGAGGTAGAAGCGCCTCATGGGCTTGGTATTTCAATCATGCGCCATCGGTGAAAGTAAAATCATCACGCTATGCGTGAAACCCTTTGTTTCAAGAAGTGCCGAGGTGTGCCTTCTTCTATGCGAAGCAGCGCACCCGCCATTTGTTTGGTCCTTCTTTTGCTGTTGACGACGTGCACACCCTTCACGGGAACGGCAGATGGACGAAGCGTCCATAGCACCTCGGTTGTTGATATCTTTCCACAGGGTTCCCTTGAGGATGCGGGAGCCTGGCAGGTCGGTGCTGAGACCTCGTTCACACAAGAAGCGGCGACATACACGGAAACCATGGTCGCCGACCAACGCCTGAGCATGGTCCATCAACGACCGTTGCACCTCGACACGCTCACGGTTTGGTCTTCCTCGTCCCCCACCGATTCAAACTACTCCACCGGAGCTCCCGACGGTGCATCCACCTGGTCAACGGGGCCGGAAATCCAACTGACAGGATTTGACACAAGCGGGTTGACCTCCTACACCCTGTACGCCGTCCATCTGCGGGCAGTGTTCCAAATTCCCGACGCCCTTCAAGAGGACACCGTCCGAATTTCGGTGGAACACAGCGATGGGTTTGACCTGCTGAAGACGTTTGCACACACCCAAGGAAACGTCGATTACATCAACAACAGCGCCTACGCTCTCAACCTCACCGGGCTCGTCGAGTGGACCTGGACAGACCTTGCGGAGTTGGTGTTCACACTGGACTATGTTTCGGCGGGCGGGGTTGATGATTCTCGTCTTGTCGTGGATGCACTTGGCCTCGACATTACGGTACAAACGCCTTGGTACGGAGGCGAAGTGGCCTACGCAAGTTCCACCTTCACCGGTCACGACATGCCCGTCATGGACCTCGATATCGAAACGGGTACCACGAACAACATGGCCCTTGACGAGTGTGGATTGAAACCGCTTGTGGACGGCACCTCTGGAACGTGGACAAGTCCCTTGTTCACACCGCCCCCGGAACAAGGACTCGGGCGGGTCCACCTCACAACCAGCGAAGGAGACGTGGAGAACACCACCATTGAAGTCGCCCTCTCTCAAGACGGTCTTTCGGTTGGCGAGTTTCAACCGATGACTCCCAACACCCTCCTCCCCCAGGCGGCAGCCTACCAACTTCGGGTGACGGTATTGGACGCATGCGTGGACCGAGTCTGGGTTGATGTCAACGACCCTTCGCTCCGCCTGAGCGGGCGAATCTTCGGAAACAACGACGGCATCGACGCAAATTATTCCCGTTGGCTTTTGTTCGTCAACGGGGAAGTGGTCTCAAACGAAGCCATGGAAATTGGTTCATTTGCTCATGAATGGCCCATTGGCGCTTATCTCAACTCGGAAAGCGATTCGTTGGAGGTCAGCGTTCGTGCGTGGTTTACTTGGGATTCAAGCGGTGAGGAAAGCACCACCGCCCTCGAATTCAGCACCATCACCGTATCTGGGGGCTTTGGCATTGAATGGAACGAAGACCCGGTATGCGAACCGCTCGGCGACCAAACGCTCACGGAAGACAACGGCGGTATCATCCTCCCCTTGTTGCTCCGATGTGCCGATGACCGAACGTCAAACGAGATGCTTCAGGTTCAATTCACAAACACCAACAGCGACCTGATTGAGGTGGATCTCGCCGAAGGCGATGTTCGGGTCCGCCTTTTGCCCGAAGCCAGCGGCCAAGCCGTCGTGGGCGTGACCGTTCTTGATGATGCAGGCAACGCTTGGGAAGACTCCTTCTCGGTGGTGGTTGAAGCCGTGGACGACCCACCCGTTGTCGCTGAATTCCAATCCCTCATCCCTGTGGAACGGGATGTCCAATCTGTGATCGAAATGAGTTGGTTTGACATTGATTCCACACAATTGACCGCCTCCACCAACCGTTCGTGGGCCGTGGTGGACCTCACCAGCAATTCGCTGACCGTCACGCCCCCGAACATCGGCTTCCATACCGTTCTGGTCTCGGTTTGTGACCAAACGGGATGCTCGGAGCGAGAAGTGGACTTTGAAGTCATGGCGCTGGCTGACCTCTACATTGAATCCATGGATTTAGGGGCCGATGAGTTGACCCAGGGCGACGTTGTGTCCATGCGCTTGTTGATTCGCAACGGTGGCCAAGCCGACGCCACCATGGTCTCGGTCCGCTGCGAAGCAAACGACCAACTCATTGGCGTGGAGACGGTTGCGCTCATTGAACCGGGTGAATTGCGATCCGTGACGTGCGACTGGCAGATTCCAAACGATGTTGAAGTGATTCGGTTCAGAGCTGTGGTTGACCGTGGTCTAGAGATTGCCGAAGGTGATGAAGAAAACAACGAGATTGAGTCTTTGGTCGCCGTTAACAAAGCACCTGAAAATGGGGCATCAAATTCGGATGAAGGTCTCTCGAGCGGCGTTCTTGGCGCTGGTTTTGTTTTCGTGTCCATTGGGTTGCTTGCGCTTTTGGCGTATGTGATGCCTGCGAAGGTCAAGAAAATTGAATAAGTCCTACCGAAGGTTGGACGGTGTTTCCCTCCACGGTTGTCGGATAACGCCAAATCAGCCCTCAAAGTTGATAACCAGACCGTGTCAGAAGAGAATGCTTTGAGGTCGTGGGGGCCGTTCAACTTCGGTTGACAAAGCGGGAGTGGGAACCATGTCTCAATTGAAAATCCGCATTGAAACGGACGAATACATCTACGAAGAATACATAGAAGCTTGAATTCAAGGTTTTGTTGGCCAGCGCCGAGGGTAAAGTTCGGTATCCATCAGGACCATGCTTGGGCGAGCGACTTCACCGTCGACCATCGCAATGACGTCTTGGGCGTCAGCTTTGAGTTTGACATAGCCCACGGCTTCGCCTTTCATGGAGGTGACGAGAAGTTCTTTCCCTTTTTTGACCCCATCCGGCATGGTGACCAGACCTGGACGGAGGAGGGGAGCGCCGTGTGCGAGAGCGGCGACGGCGCTGTCTTTGATTTGACAACGAGGTGCATCGACAAGCAGTTTCTCAGTCGGGTGGACCATGGCCTTGAGGGCATCTTCCTGACCGCATTCTTTCCAGAGCCAAACAGCATCGGCCAGTTGGTCCATGGTGACGCAATGCTCAAGGCCAAAGCGACCTGATGTTTCTCGGCGCAATTCTTTGAGTTCAACCGGAGTGTTGAGCATCAGACCCATGTCTCTGGCCATGGTTCGAATGTAGGTCCCTGCATCGCAGGTGATGCGAGCCACCATGTCCTTTCCGTCTTGGTCGAGGTGCTCAAATGCATGGACCGTTCGGGTTCGAACTTGAACCTTGACGGCCGACACCTCGGGTGGCACGTTGTAGATGCGCCCGCTGAGGGTAGCCATGGTGGAGGCAAGCTCTTCCTCATCTGGAACGGTCTTGAAACGGAACACTGCAATGTAGGATTTGCGATGCTTGAGAATTTTGTTGGTAATTTTCATGCATCGACCCGCCATCAACGGCAACACGCCGGTCGCAAACGGATCCAGCGTACCGCCGTGGCCCAAACGGTCCAGGCCAAGCAAATCACGGGCCCAAGCAGCCAATTGATGCGAGGTCGGGCCCGCCGGCTTGTCAAGCAAGATGAAGCCTGAAGCCAGCAATTGGTCAAGGGAGCGGTCGTCTGGTGCACAACCAAACGCCGGGTCGGTCTGTGCAGCATTGTCCAACACGTGCTCCGTCATGCATGGTCCTCCAAGACGAGGCTGACCTGCTCTAATATTTCAGTTGCATTGAGCGAAGTGGCGTCAATCACGTGCGTGTACGGCTCCGGGTCCTCCGGTTGAAGACCGTACAGCGCCGCAAACCTTTGTGCATCAACCGCTGACCTTGTCTTGTTTGCATCAAGAGCATCCTCCAAAGAAACGCCCTCCCTACCGGCAACCCGAGCGGCCCGTTCTTCGTCGGTAACGTTCAACCACAGGCGAACGCAGGGGAGGCTGAGCTTGTACGCCCACCAACCAGCAAGACGGGATTCAACGATTTCAGCAGCGCCTTCCTCGACCATGCACGCCTGCAACGCCGCATCCAATTGGCGGTCAACCTCGAGTTCCTGCTTGCAGAGTTCTCCAAAATCTGCAAGACTCAGGCCGCGTCGTTTGGCTTCTTGACGAAAGACATCGCCGCCGTTCAGTGCCTTCCAGCCAAACCGCTCTTTCAGTCCATGAACAAGCGTGCTTGTTCCACTTCCAGGATGCCCTGAAACCGTGATGTGAACCATGTTCACACCCATTCATGGAAACAGATGTTGCACCGTTTCGTCCTCGGGCCGTCGTGGGTAATGACATCGCCGTCACACTCCGGGCAAACCAACGCCCCTGCAGTTGCAGCCGTTGGCGTAGGTGCCTCAGTGCTGTTCGAGGGAGCCGCCTTCTTTCGTTGTTGGCTGCGCTTTGAACGCTGTTGGCGTTTCTTCGCCTGAGAGGATGTTGCGGCGGGTTTCGTGGCCACAAGATGCAACAAAGGCTCCTTCAGCAAGTCGCCGGAGACCACCAAGGGGTGAGTTTTGTATCGGGCGAGTTTGATGTGTCGGTCCAATGCTCGTCCGTAGGCTGCACTCATGCAAATATAACAGCAGATCCAAGCGGGGAAAAACAAGAAGCGTCCCTCGAGTAAATTCCATTCAGGCGCCCACGGCAGAGAGACGTAGTCCACGCGGAACGTCTCAACCTTCGTTGTTAGCCAGGCAAAAATCCCAATGATGAATATCATCGTGAACATCATCGGTTTCATGGCGCCCATTTGCACTTCGAGTTGTTCAGGCATCATCTGTTGTTGAAGGGTCATGGCCTTTTCTTGAAGAATGGGGTCCCGTGAAAGACGGGCTTCGTTCATCATTTGACGAACTTGACCTTGGCGATGCCCGATGTGGGCTTGATCCATGGGGTCTACGAAGAGATTCCGAATGACCGTGTTCAACGTCATGGAGAAAATCCCGAGAATCATCACGGTGATGACAAAAAACGACTCCTCGGGCAACACCGGCGAGAGGAGGGGGTCGGCCGTGTTGCCCAGCGACGTCCGAATGGAGGGCGTCATGATGAGGAACGTCATCATGATCATGAACAGCAACATCATGCCCATCGATCCGTTTGGAGGCGGGGGCGGTGGGGGCGATGAGCCGTTAGCCATGGACCAAAGGGAATGAAGGTAGGGCATGAAGGTTAGCATTCCTCACCTCGGTTTGTCATGCCTTCTGCCGTGAAGTTCAAACAAGTCAACCCCTTGGAAAGGCTACATGCGACGAAAAGAACCGCTTGAGGTCTCGACCACATGGCGGTACCCGTTGCCCATGCCGATGCCCGGACAACCTGTTTGCGCAACGGAGACGGAAGCCCTCGAGCAGATTGCTCGTCTTCCCGTTGAACCCAAAGTGTTCCTTTGGACAGAAAACGAACGGACCTGCCCCGTAAATTGGGGTTTCATCGCAAGCCTCCGGCAAGGCGTCCCTCCGTCGGGCATCGAAGCTGAACTCAAGGCTTGGGAGTCTCAATATCCACACGCCTGGCTGGCGGTGGATTTGCGGGATGGCATGATGCCTCCGTCGACGGTTCGACCTCTTGAAGAGGTCCTCTCATCGCTGCAGCGCCCCGTTTTGGTCATCGTGAGCCGTTCACCCGAACAAGAGGAATGGCCACAATGGGTCCTTCCAGAGTAACTTCGGCACCCCGTCAGTAACGAAGGTAACGATGTCTGTTCAGGACTCAAACGTGTAACCACAAGCAGTGCAAACGGCGGCGTCGTGAGCGTTGGCGGTCGAGCAGATCATGCACGCCTTCTCCTCTGCAGCATCGGCTCCATCAGTGGGTGCATCGGGTTCGCCCTCAGGTTCTTCTTGGCCATCACTGTTTGAGGCTTCATCGGCCTCAGCATCTTCTTCTCCAGCGTCGCTGGCGCCATCTCGTGCATTCCAGGCTGCGGCTGCATCTTCAAGTTCAGACTTCTTGAGGTAGCCGTTGTCGTCGTGGTCGTAGTCGGCCGCAAAGGTCACGAAGTCGTCTCGGTGGGATGCATCGATGCCTGCGGATTCCATCACTTTGAGCAGCATGTCCTCGCGGAATTTCATGCTTTGACCTGCGTCCTCGGAGTCCACCTCATCGTTCGCTGCTGATGCGTCATCAGCGACCGCTTCTGCTTCCTCAACAGGTGCATCGTCAACGGAAGGGAGATCATCGGATTCAATCTCATCACCGAAATGAACGCCGTGGAATCGGTTCAAAGCTTCGGCGTCAACGACACCGCTTCCTTTGATATCAAACGAAACTTCGAGGCGCTCCCCTTTCTCTACCTTCGGGACATGCCAAACGATGTGAAGGCCACCTTCTCCCTCTTCGGAAGTCATGGTGACGTCGTCTCGCTTGCCATTTCCGCCCTTCATCTCCCATTCTTTGATTTCAAACTGGGGTGGAAGGACATCGTTGATGTAAAGATCGCTCAGAGCCGTGTCCCCGTTGTTCTCAAACAAGATCAGCACTTCGTAACGCCCCTTCCCACCCAACGGGATGGCTTGTTTGCCCGCGCTGAAGTTCCGACGGTTGTGAACAACTTTCAGAGATGGAGCGGATTCTGGTTCTTTGGAGCAAATTGGACCAAAACGCTCTGCACTGAATTCAATTCGTGCAGGTGCATCCACGCGCTCATTCCCTGGAGAGGGGTCTGGGGCGGTCAACGGATAACTGATTTCAATCGATTTTCCAGGTTTCAAGCCGAGCGGGCCGCGCGTGCCCACGGTGAGGGTCATGCTGTGACCGCTGCCGTCAGGTGAGCGATGTTCTTTCTCAAGCGTGATGCCCTCGGAAATTTCTACCTTGAATTGGTCATCGTCGATGGCTTTTCCATCCAATTTGATGGTCAATTGTTCACCAAGCGGTGCCTCGAAGAGGCCGGGGATGTCATCGGTGATACGCATGAGGTTGATAACGGCCGAACCTTTGTTGGTTAGCGTCATGGTCGACGTCAATTTTTGGGAACGGTAGGAGCGCAGACTGGTGGTTGAGTAGTTCTTGACAACATCGGCTTCGAGGACTTCCAATTTCTTTTCCTCAAGCGTCATGCTGCCCTCGGTGGATTGAACCGCCCGTGGCAGCACCGTGTAGGACAAATCGTAGGTGAAGTCGGGTTCAGATTGGGCCATCACGACCCGCTCATCAGACTCCCACTTCCCGTTAGGAGAAACATCTTGGTCGACGTCATGGATGTCAAAGAGCAAGTCTTCGGAGCCTTTCATGCGAACTTGAAGTTTGGTGAGGTCCACTGCGAACGAAGAGCGGTTTTCAAAGATGGCTTGACACTTCCAGTTGTCGGGGCGCTCGTCTTCCCGGACCTTCATGTACGTGAAACCTCGGCAGAAGGCGTCCAGCTCTCGGAAACTCATGTTGGACAGGGTAGCGTCCGCCTGATAGGTGGCAGTCGCCTTCCCTGCCTTGATGGCCTTGGTGGATGAAACAGAGACGGTGCCTTCAAGCGACAAGGTTTGCTTCTCGCCGGCCGAGAGGCGACCAACGGTCCATGTGAGCGTCCCCTCATCAAGGTCGGCCCCGCCGGCAGTCTCAAAGTTCATCTCCTCTGGAATGGGTCGCGTGACGACCACGTCATGCAAAGCAACGTCCGAGAGGTTTTCGACCTCAAGTTCCATGGAAATTGAACCCGGATCTTCACCGATGGCCACGGAAAGGGAACGCTCTTGGTCGCGGGAAGGATTTGTGTCAAGTCGTTCCCGCAGCGTCATCATTTGCTTTCCGTTGACCTTGTACGCCATCGTGTGGTTCTTTGAGGGTTCAAGTTCATCAACGGAAACGTGCTCTCCACCGATGTCCGTAGCGTCAATGTTGTCCAGAAGCACA
This sequence comes from Candidatus Poseidonia sp., assembly GCA_030827745.1. Classification (GTDB taxonomy): domain Archaea; phylum Thermoplasmatota; class Poseidoniia; order Poseidoniales; family Poseidoniaceae; genus Poseidonia. The sequence continues at coordinate 2,259 of JAURDW010000004.1, read as the reverse complement.
TCAATATCGTAAATTCGGTCTTCGGCAGAGGGATTGTTCACCGTCAAGGTCCCCTTCACCGACTGCTTGATGATGGCGCCTTCGGCGTTCAGCGTGGTGCTTTCAATTTCGTGGAGGGTGCCTTCGAGTTTGTCTCCGAGCACCGATTCAACGTCTGATAGGCTCCGAATGGTAGCCCCTGCTTGCACGCCGGTCAAATCCGACGGTGCAAGGTCCGGGAGCGGAGGGTCTGATGCAGGTGCAGGCGCCAGCGGGTCGACAAGCATGTCCGGGGCAGGCGGTGCCGGTGGAGCAGCAAGGGGGTCAACAAGGAGCATGTCGGAAGCGGGCGGAGCCGGGGGTGCTGCGAGCGGGTCCATCAGCGGGTCGGCTGCAGGTGCGTCAGGCATGGGCGGCATGGGCGGGGCCTCGGGTGGAGCGGGAGGTGCGTCAGGCATCGGAGGCATGGGTGGAAGCCCGGGCGGTGCCGGAGGGGCTTCACCGGGTGGCATGGGCGGCATTGGTGGCAGTCCAGGTGGCATGGGGGGTTTCTCGTCGGTCATGTCAATTCCTCACTTTCGCACGGGTGCGACATGGTCTTGGACGCATGATGAGCACATAACCATTCTCCACGGATGATTTTGGGAAACACGTTTCGGGGCGGAATGGGGGCCTCAAAGAAGGAGGGTTGATGTAGGGTCGTCCAAAGGCCCCACCATGGTCGGCATGGACAACAGTTCCCCTCCCGTTCTCTTTGTTGTGGGCACCGCTGGAGCGGGAAAATCTTCCTTGGTGACGGCGTTTCAACGCTGGTCTCGATTTTTAGAAACCGAAGTCATCGCTGTCAATCTTGACCCCGGTGCTGAACGGGTCCATTACGATGCAGAATTTGACGTTCGTGACTTGATTTCGCTCACCGAAGTGATGGACGAATACGACTTGGGCCCCAACGGCGCCCAAATCCTCGCTGCTGACCTTCTCGCTGCTCAGGCAGGACAAGTGGCGGACCAACTCCATACGCTCTCCGGAGAAATCATGATTGTCGACACCCCGGGTCAAGTTGAATTGTTCGCCTTCCGTGAAGCCAGCAACCACCTGATTGAGACGTTGGGCCGAGAACAATCCGCCATTATCTACCTCTTTGACCCCATGCTCTCAAGGTCGCCCTCAGGATTCGTATCTCAGATGCTCCTTTCCTCCATCGTTGAGTTCCGACTCGGGCTCCCGACCAAGAATTTCCTCTCAAAATCGGATTTACTTGACCCCGATGACTTGGCGCAAATCTTGGAATGGTCCGAGCGGCTTGAAATTCTTGAACTGGCGCTTTACGACGAAGCTGGGGGGCAGCGAACCGAGTTTGCCATCAACCAACTTCGGATGATGCAAGAGTTTTCCCAAGCGCCCGGGCTGACACCTCTCTCTTCAGAGCTGGAAGAAGGGCTCGCTGACATCCTCACCTTTGCACAGGCATTGTTTGGAGGCATGAGCGACGCTCGAGATGGTTTTGCGGCTGACATTGAGCACGAGAAGAATTGAGCGCACAACGCTTAGAAGCCGCCTCATCATCGTACCGGCATGGTCAACCATTTGCTTGCGATTGATGATGTTCAGGAAGATTTTGAGGGCATTTTGAAGTGGGCAATTGAGTTCAAACGGTTGTGGAAACAAGGCGATGAAGTGGCGCTCAATTTTCTACCCCTTGATACGCTTGCCATCGGATCGATTTACGAAAAGCCCTCAACGCGAACCCGAGTATCGTTTGAGGTAGGCATCCAGCGACTTGGAGGAAGTGCGTTGACCCTATTGAAAAACGACATCCAACTCGGGACCTCTGAATCCATTGGAGATACCGCCCAAGTTCTGTCTCGCTTTTTGGGAGCCATCACCTACCGATGCTTTGCCCACGAAGACGTGGAGGCACTGGCCGAACACGCTGAAGTTCCCGTGATCAACGCACTCTCAGCAAAACACCACCCTTGCCAAGCTGCTGCCGACTTGATGACCGTCATGGAGCATCACGGCGATACTGATGACCTGACGGTTGCTTGGGTGGGCGACGGAAACAACGTCCTCCACGATTTGATGCTGGCTTGCGCCATGCTCGGCATTGATATCCGGTATGCTGTTCCGGAAGGGTATGAGCCGGCTGCAGATGTTGTTGAGCGAACCGAAGCTCTTGCCGAGGCCAACGGAAGCAGGGTCGTTCGAACGACCGACCCCGTTGAAGCAGTCCGGGACGCACACGTGGTTTACACCGATGTCTTCATCTCAATGGGAGAA